>JAZSPA010000036.1:0-12902 GCA_045537165.1 Faecousia sp. | reverse complement strand
AATGCTGGCAACCCTCCTGGATAGCCTTGAGAAATGAGGGGGGTGCAACACGTTTGGCGTAGGGGGGTGCAAAATCGCCCAAAACGGCCTTTAGGGGGGTGCAAAACCCGGTTTAGGGGGTGCAAATTACTTCCAAGGGGGTGCATTGTATCATTTAAGCCCATTTTAGCCAAAAATTCCAGATACCCATCCGGGTATCTGGAATTTTTTGTAGCCGGAAGGGACTCGAATGATTAAATGCAACGCGGACGAGCGTTGCCCGTTGCGGCTGGACGCAACGGAACCTTAATTTTCGCCAAAGGCGAAAATGCAAACGAGTCCCTTCCGGCGTACGCGCAGCTGTGCTGCGCCGGTTCGGTATGTCTTTATGTGGGCAAGCTTTAGCCCGTGGGAGAGTCCAAATAAGTAAGGGGCATCGTGTAAGGATGTAAGATTGCTTATTTTGTGTATCGATTACATGGCGAATGCTTCGTTGAAAAAATGATGCATTTGTGATATAGTCCTAAAAGAGGTGAGTATCATTTATGAGAGTTGCGGTGCTATCTGATATACATTCTAATTTCTATGCATTTAAGGCTTGCTATGCGGATGCTGTAAAGCACGGTGCAGAGCGGTTTATTGTCTTAGGCGATTATATTTCTGATCTTTCCGAACCCCAGAGAACGATGGATCTTGTATATGAGATCCAAGATCATTATCCTACGATTTGTCTGCGGGGCAACCGGGAGGGGTATATGCTATCTTGTGAGGATGGCGTCAGCAGCTTTGTCCGGGGATCGAAGACCGGTTCTCTTTTATTTACATACGAACATTTAAGAAAGAAGGATCTGGATTTTTTCCGAGGTCTTAAAATTTCTGATACAGTTGAGCTCGGCGGTGTGCGAATTGAAATCGCCCACGCAGCTATGGATGATGATAGATTCTATTTTGATTGCAAAAACGGCCGTCTTGCGGAAGTTTTTTCAAAAATGAAGTGCAAATATTTGCTTACCGGGCATAGTCATAAGCAGTATATGGTGCAAGATTCCGGCAAAACGATCATCAATCCCGGTTCGGTGGGTATTCCTCAGGATGGAACGCAAAATCCAAAGTATGCATTACTGGATATTGTAAAAGGCAATGTTTCTTGTGTGTTCCGTGAAGTGCCTTATAATATGGCCGATACGATCCATTCGCAGTTTTCCAGCGGTCTTGTGAACTGTGCAAAATATTGGGCGATTGGTGTGCTTTACGATATCATTACAGCGGAAGAACGAGTACTGCAGTTGCTGAAGTGCGTTCAACAGGCGAATGGTGATTATGATGAGGAAGTGTGGCATTCCTGCGCTAGCAAGCTTGGGATGAAATTCACGGAGCAGGAAATGTTGGCGGTATACAGGAACAAAGATATGGAAACAAGGAAGAAGATCATCACAGAGTATATGGGCAAGCCTGTGCATGTTGTGGTGGATCGGCCGATTGGGTATCGGCACGGGGATATTATTTATCCTATTAACTATGGCTATATTCCGGGCGTTATCGCCGGGGATGGGGAAGAACAGGATGTTTATATACTTGGCGTAAGCGAGCCTGTGGCAGAGTTTGACGGTGTGGTGTTGGCTGCTATTTGCAGAAAAGACGACCGGGAGGACAAGCTGGTGGCTTCGCCGGCAGGGGAAGTATACCATCAGGGTGAAATTGCGGAAGCGGTGCATTTTCAGGAGCAGTATTTTGACAGTAAGATCATTTCCTGTTTCGAAAAATCCTGCGGCGTATTGCCTTATCGCGTGGTAAACGGGCAGAGGGAATTTCTGCTGGTATTTGAGCGCTTTTCCAGATGCTGGAGTTTGCCCAAGGGTCACATGGAGGCCGGGGAAACGGAAGAGCAGACTGCGCTGCGGGAGCTTTGGGAGGAAACGGGATTGACGGCAAAGCTGGACACAAGTCGTTTTGCTGCTATCGAATATCCTATTTCCCAGTTTGCCCGGAAACAGGTGGTGTTCTATTTGGGTGAGGTTACGGGAACACCTAAGGCCCGGGAAGGTGAGATCGACAGGCTAAAATGGGTGACGGAGGAAACGTTAAAAGAACTTTTGTTCCCGAATGCCTACGCGGCGTGTAAAGAACTGCTGGGATAAAAGATAAGGAGAAATATTATGGCCAGGGTAGAAGAAGTAGAACTGACGAATATGTGCATGATCTGCGACGGGAGTAGGGTCGTTGTGATCGATAGGAAAAAGAAAGATTGGCCTGGTGTTACTTTTCCCGGCGGACATGTGGAGCCGGGAGAATCCTTTACGGATGCAGTCATTCGTGAGGTGCGGGAGGAAACCGGCCTTAGGATTTGTTCTCCCCAGCTGCGTGGCATTAAAGACTGGTGCGAGAATGGACGCAGATACGTTGTTTTGCTGTATAAGGCCACCCGTTTTGCGGGGCAGCTGTGCTCCGGCAATGAAGGTGAGGTTTGGTGGGAGGAGATGGAGAATCTTCCCAAGTTAAAGCTATCGCTGGATATGATGGATATGCTCCGGGTCTTTATGGAAGAGGAATTGAGCGAGTTTTTCTATTATCAGGAAGATGATACGTGGAAAAATGATTTGAGGTAATAGGAAGAAAATATGGTTATAGGAATTTTTGGGGAAAGCTGCACCGGCAAGAGTACTCTTGCAGAAAAGATTGCGGGGAGCTTGGCTTGTGAGGTGTTTACCGGCAAGGACTATCTGCGCCTTGCCAAGAATGAGAATATTGCCAAGGTGATGTTCCAAAAGAAACTGAATGCCGCGGTAAGCGGTGAGAATATTATCTATGTGATCTCCGAAAAGGAGCATCTTTCTTTGCTGCCGGAAGGGGCGTTTCGTGTTCTTGTGACAGCGGAGCTGGAAACCATTAAAGTGCGGTTTGCTCAGCGGATGCACGGAAATCTGCCTGCGCCTGTGGCGTTGATGCTTGGAAAGAAACACGGCTGCTTTGATGCTGAACCCTATGACATCCATATTGTGTCCGGGGAAACGGATTTGGATGCTGTGATTGCGAAGATCCTTTCCAGTTAATAAGCTGTATAAAATGAAAAAGAGGAGGCTGAGCCTCCTCTTTTTCGCATTTGTTCGCCCTTGCTGTATGCAGATAAAAGACACACTTCTGCCAAAATGGAAGTGTGTCTATTTATATGATTTCTTTTTGTCTGTTAACCCAATAATATAGTCTGCGGATAGATTGTAGTACTTGCAGATCTTTACTAAATCTTCAATTTTTAACTCCGCTCGACCGGCTTCAATATGATTATAGCCTTGCTGTGATTTATTGAGCAACTTGCCAAGTTCGGCTTGGGTCAAATCGCGATCTTCACGGATGTTGCGGATGCGTTCCCTGTAATCTGCCATTACAATCACCTCTCTTGCATCATCCTAACATACTCACATTTTGAGCGTTGACAAATACTCAAAGATTGAGTAAAATTGTGCAGTAGGTGATGATTTAGTAAGAGAACAGAGACTCTGAGAAGCCGAATATGTTTATCAAGGTATGCAATTTGTAAAGATGCATACGGTATTTGAACAGTTTGCGGAATTTGCCGTTGTGAGATTGGAGATATGATTATGAAGAAAATGGTAGTTATTTTTATAGCAATTTGCCTTCTTGCATTGTCCGGTTGTGGGCATGCCCACACGTGGAATGATGCAACCTGCATTGCCCCTAAAATGTGCAGTACTTGTGATGCTACTGAGGGCGATGCATTAGGACATATATGGATTAATCCAACTTGCGTATTGCCTAAAACATGTAGTGTTTGCGGAAGGACAGAAGGCAAAGCTTTAGGACATTCTTGGGTAGAGGCAACTTGTACGGAACCTAAGATGTGTAGTACGTGCAATATTATAGAGGGTAGTGCGTTGGGGCATAATGCACCGGAACTGACCTGTGTAGAGGATGCACCCTGTACTAGGTGTGATGTTATTATTTATGCGCCGGGGCATACCTTGACAGAAGCTACTTGCATTGCCCCTGCAAAGTGTAGCATTTGCGGAGAAACATCCGGAGCGGCACTTGGCCATACGACCTTGAGTGGAGTTTGCGGAAGATGCGGTTTGGAAATGTACGAAACGGTTAGTGGTCACGGTGACGATGTTGTTTCCAATGTATTTGTTGGTGAAGGGATATACAGAGTTCATTTTACGCATTCGGGAAGAAGTAATTTTATCGTTAAATCCTATGATGCAAAGGGCGACAGAGATTTGCTTATTAATGAGATCGGTAATTATAATGGTCGTGTTCTGCTACTTGGAAAAGCTCCCTATGCGTTTGAAATAACCGCTGACAGTTTATGGACATATACGATTGAACGACTTGATATAATTTCTGATAGTACTTTTGCGGGGAAAGGGGATTATGTTACTGATCTATGCAGCCTTTCGTCTGGCGTGTGGGTGTTTACACACGACGGGAAATCGAATTTTATTGTAAAAATATATACATCTGATGGCTATGATCTATTGATTAATGAGATTGGAAAATACGATGGTAAGAAAATGGTAACTATCCCGGCTGGAAGTTATGCATTTTTTGAGATAATTGCCGACGGAAACTGGAGTATTAAAGAGGCATAAAAAAAGGAGCGAACTCTTGAAGTGACCCCAAAAAGTTAAACAAATAATTCTGTACCTTTTCGGCATAATATGCTATAATTCTTCCAAGAATAATAACGCGGAGGAATGAAAAATGTCGATCGTTGTTATTGGCGCTACTTTTGTAGATATTAAAGGTTTTCCTTTGGATAGCTATATCCCCACGGGACGGAACGTGGGCCGGGTGGAATATATCCACGGCGGCGTAGCCCGGAATGTGGTGGAGGATATTGCCAATGTGGAGCTGCGGCCTACCTTTTTGGGCATTGTGGACGATACCCCTATGGGCGCAGATGTGATCAAAAAGCTGCGCAACCATAAGGTGAATGTGGATTATATGCTGACTCTGCCGGATGGTATGGGAACCTGGCTGGCGGTATTTGACAACAATGGCGATGTGGCAGGCTCGATCTCCAAGCGGCCCAATATGCTGCCGGTGGCAAGCCTTTTGGAAGAAAAGGGCGATGAGATCTTTTCTAAGGCTAAAAGCGTAGTGCTGGAAGTGGACCTGGATAAGGAGATCGTGAAGCTGACGTTGGAGCTGGCGGAAAAATACGGCGTTAAGGTTTTTGGTGTGGTGTCCAATATGAGCATTGCTGCCAAGCGCAGAGATTTTTTAAAGCAGTTCGATTGCTTTATCTGCAATCAGCAGGAGGCGGGGCAGCTGTTTGTGGATGATTACATGGAATTAGACTCGGAGGGAATGCGTGCGGTGCTGGCAGAAAAGGTGCTGGGCGCACGGATCCCCGCTATGGTGGTGACTATGGGCGCTCAGGGAGCGGTGTATGCGGATATACAGGGTAACAGCGGAGTTTGTCCTGCCAAGAATGTGCAGGTAAAGGATACTACAGGCGCCGGAGATGCATTTTGCGCCGGCGTGTCCATCGGCTTGACTTATGGAAAGAGCCTTCCGGAAGCCATTGATATCGGCTCGACGCTGGCAGCTTCCGTGATCATTTCTTCGGAAAATGTTTGCCCCCGGTTTATGCCCGGTGAGCTTGGGCTGGAAGTTCAGGAATTACAAGGTGTATAAGAAATTGGCCTGCTGAAGCTTCAGCAGGCCAATTTTTACTGGGCTAAGAATTCTGCAGGGTCTATGCTTTCCCCGTTGCAGGTGACGGAGAAATGGACATGGTCACCGATGGCGGTTTCCAGCATAGCGGTTTGCCCCACTGTGCCGATCTGGTCACCAGAAAGGACCATCTGGCCGGGGGTGACAGATACTTCCTTGGCAAGGCTTGAATACCTTGTGGTGTAGCCCTCTGCGTGACGCAGCACCACGGTAGTGCCCATGGTCTCGTCCTCGAACACCGTATACACCGTGCCGTCAGCGGCGGCATACACCGGCGCGCCCTCGGGGGCGGCAATGTCAATGCCGTTGTGGACCCGCCAATCCCGGGTGGTGGGATTATAGCTTAGGCAGTCCATAGCATACTCCATAACTGTTTCCCCATCCACCGGCATGGTGATTTTTTTGGGCTTGGCGGGGTCTGTTGCCTGCGTACCGGAAGGATCGGTGGCGTCTTGACCCGGCGTAGTGGGAGTAGAGGGGGTAGAGCCGTCAGGATCCTGGACGGATGCGGGCAGATTGGGAGCATCCCCATCATCAGTTCTGTAATACAGGAATGCGGATACACCAATGGCGATTGCACACAGCACAAGGGCTATGTAGTAGCCCTTATCGCGAATGGCGTTCCAAAATTTTCTTTTGCGCATTTTATGCACCTCCGAGGTGAAGTATTGCCAAAATTTGGGGGTTTATACCCGGTAAAAAAGAAAGTTCTTTTTCTATGAAAATGGGAGGGGGAAAATGCGAAAAATCCGTTGACAAAAGGGGGATTTTGGGGTATATCTATACTTGTCATATTTCATATTTTATAAAAGAAACGGGGGAGGATAATGGCTAAAGAGCTCATCAGACTCCAGGACCTTGTCATGGAGTTCGACGGGGAAAGGATACTTGATGGTATCAACCTCTATTTTAATGACCATGAATTTCTCACCTTGCTGGGCCCCTCCGGCTGCGGCAAGACAACTACGCTGCGGATCATTGGCGGTTTCTTAAATCCCACTTCCGGCACTGTGCTGTTTGACGGCAAGTGCATCAACGATGTGCCTGCGTATGCGCGTCAGATCAATACGGTGTTCCAGCGCTATGCCCTTTTTCCCCACCTGGATGTTTACGACAACATCGCTTTCGGTCTGAAGGTGGCAAAGCTGCCTAAGGCGGAAATTCAGGAGCGGGTACAGGAAATTTTGGGCGTAGTGGGTCTGAAGGGTTATGAACACCGGCATATTGACAGCCTTTCCGGCGGTCAGCAGCAGCGTGTTGCCATTGCCAGAGCGCTGGTCAACCGCCCCAAGGTGCTTTTACTGGATGAGCCTCTGGCGGCTCTGGACTTGCGTCTTCGCAAGGATATGCAGAACGAGCTTAAGCGCATCCAGCAGGCGATGGGTATCACCTTTATTTACGTGACCCACGATCAGGAAGAAGCCCTGTCTATGTCCGATACTGTGGTGGTAATGGATAAGGGCCGCATTCAGCAGATCGGCAAGCCTGAGGATATTTACAACGAGCCGAAAAACGCCTTTGTGGCGGACTTTATCGGTGAAAGTAACATTTTGGACGGCGTGATGTTAGAAGACTATAAGGTGCGTTTCTTCGGTCGGGTATTTGAGTGCCTGGACGCAGGGTTTGCTCCCGATGAGCCGGTTGACGTGGTCATCCGTCCGGAGGATATTGACTTTGTACCTGTGGAACAGGGTCACCTGGTAGGCACGGTTACATCCGTTACCTTCAAGGGCCTGAATTATGATATTATCGTAGATTTTAGGGGCTTTAAGTGGCTCATCCAAACTACGGATTATCAGGCTGTTGGTACAAAGGTAGGCATTCGTCTGAACCCCGAGGATATTCACATTATGCACAAAAGTGAATATTCCGGTATGTTCGGTGACTACAGCTCTTACTCTGCCGAGTATGACGAGCTGACGGAGGATGCCGAAGATGAAGAAGAATAATTCCGTTCTGCTGAGCACGCCCTATATTCTGTGGATGCTGGTGTTCACCCTCATTCCCCTGGGCGTGGTGGGCTACTATGCTCTGACGGATGTGGATACCGGGGCGTTTACCCTGAAAAACATCCAAAACCTCATGCTTTACATGCCGGCTTTGTGGCGGAGCATTCTGTATTCGCTTGTTTCTGCGGTGATCTGCCTGGTGATCGGCTATCCGGTGGCTTATTTTATGGCGCACTGCAAGCAGGCTACCCAGAAATTCTTGTATATGCTGGTAATGCTGCCCATGTGCATGAGCTTTTTGCTCCGCACCCTGGCCTGGGTAGGCCTTTTGCAGGATACCGGTATTATCAATAATTTCCTGGCAAGCTTAGGGTTACCCCGGCTGTCGCTGATCCGCACCCCGGCGGCGGTGATTTTGGGTATGGTTTATAACTACCTGCCTTATATGATCCTGCCCCTTTATACCACCATTGTTAAGATCAATCCCCGGCTCATCGAAGCGGCGGAGGACTTGGGCTGCAACAGCGTGCAGGTGTTCGGTCGGGTGGTGCTTCCTCTTTCCATGCCCGGAATTATTTCCGGTATGACCATGGTATTTGTGCCTGCGGTATCTACTTTCTATGTTTCCCAAAAGCTGGGCAGCGTGGATATCGTGCTCATCGGTGACATCATTGAACGGCAGTTCAAGCAGGGCGATAACCCCAATATGGGCGCAGCCCTTTCTTTGCTGCTGATGGTGCTGGTGTTTGTTTGCACCGGCATCCTGAACCGCTTTGGCGGCAGTGATGAGGAAGAGGCGGTGATCGTATGAAGAAAATTAACCGCCTGATCACCGTGCTGATCTTCATTTTCCTGTATATCCCCATGGTGGTGCTGATTGTGGCATCCTTTAACACCGGCAAGGATATTACGGAATTTGAGGGCTTTACCTTTAGCCAGTATGGGGCTGTGTTCCAGGATCGCAGCTTGCTGGCCCTATTGGGCAACTCGATTATTATTTCCGTTTTGGCCAGTGCCATCGCTACCTGCTTTGGTACGGTGGCGGCAGTGGGTATCCACTCTCTGCGTCCCCGGATGCGCAAGACCGTTATGGCGCTGACCAATATCCCCATGACCAACCCGGATATTGTTACCGGTATTTCTCTAAGTCTGCTGTTTGTGTTCGTTGGCTCGAAAATGCTGGGTCAGCGGGACAGCCTGACCTTCTGGACATTGCTCATTGCCCATATTACATTCAACCTGCCTTATGTTATTTTGAATGTGATGCCGAAGCTGCGGCAGATGGACAATTCTCTGACAGAGGCGGCTATGGACTTGGGATGCACGCCGGTGCAGTCCTTCTTCAAGGTGACCCTGCCGGAAATTATGCCCGGTGTGATCTCCGGCGCGATCATGGCCTTTACCATGAGCTTGGATGATTTCGTGATCAGCTACTTTGTAACAGGTTTGGATTTTATCACCCTGCCGGTGGAGATCTACACCTATACCAAAAAGCAGATCCACCCCAAGATCTATGCCATGTTCACCATGCTGTTTTTGCTGATCTTTGTGCTGATGGTTGTGATGAATGTATTGCAGCTGCGTCAGGATAAAGCCAAGCAGGCCCGCAAGAAAGGCAAGGTGAAGGCATGAAAAAGTTACTTTGTCTTGTCTTTGCGGCGATGCTGCTGGTCAGCTGCTTTTCCGGCTGCTCTTTAGCAGACGGCCGCACAGTGATCAATGTGTATAACTGGGGTCAGTATATTTCCGAAGGCGACGACGGATATATGGACGTGATCGCAGAATTTGAGCGGCAAAATCCCGATATCCGGGTAAATTACGTTACCTTTGATTCCAACGAGACCATGTATACCAAGATGGCCGGTGGCGGTATCACCGTGGATGTGATCATTCCGTCGGATTATATGGTGGGCAGGCTCATCGAGGAGAATATGCTCCTGGAGCTGGATTTTGGCAACATTCCCAATGCCCGGCACATTGCTGACCGGTTCTATGAGCCCAGCTACGACCCGGAAAATAAGTATTCCGTTCCCTATGCCTGGGGTACTGTGGGTATTATTTATAATACCAAGTATGTTAGCGAAGAGGACGTGATGAATGAGGGCTGGAAGGTGCTTTGGAACAAAAAGTACGCCGATAAGATCCTGATGTTCGACAACTCCCGGGATGCTTTCGCCATTGCCGAATGTATCTTGGGTTATGACCTGAATACCACGGATCCGGAGCAGCTGAAAAAATGCGCGGAGCTTTTGGCTCAGCAGCGGCCGGTGGTCCAGCAGTATATTATGGACCAGGTCTTTGACCTGATGGAAAATGAGGAAGCCTGGCTCGCTCCTTATTACGCAGGCGACTATCTGACAATGTCTGACGAAAATGAGGATCTGGCCTTCTACCTGCCTACAGATCAGGGCTTTAACCTGTTTGTGGATGCAATGTGTATCCCCAAGTGCTGCCAGAATAAGCAGGCCGCTGAGCGGTTTATCAACTTCCTGTGCGAGCCGGAAATTGCCGGCAGCAATATGGACTGGATCTGCTACAGCACGCCCCTGACGGAAGACAGCGGCGTTAAGGACTATATGGACCCGGAAGTGGCCTACGATGAGATTAGCTACCCCTCTGACGAGGTGCTGGATATGGGCACCAGTTATCTGCCCCTGTCCCGGAAATCCACCCGGCTGATGGAAGAGCTGTTCATGCAGGTGCGTAACGGCATTCCTATTCACTTACCAAATTAAAAGAAGGCGAAGCTTCGGCTTCGCCTTCTTTTAATTTGCAATTGAAAATTGACAGTGGACAATTGACAATGATTGTATCGCTGCGCGATGAATTCAAATATGTGTTGTTTGTAAAAATGGGGATATTAGGGGACGCAACCGTAATTTGCGTAATTTCCAATATAACTTGGTTGTGTGCAATTACGCTGCTTGTTATAATAAGGCTGACAAAAATAAAAGGAGGTATTTATATGAATTTTGCAGACCGTTTGATCACTGCTCGGAAGGATATGGGGATCTCTCAGGAACAGCTGGCGGAGCAGTTGGGGGTGTCACGGCAGGCAGTTTCTAAGTGGGAGACGGGAGAATCCAAACCGGATCTGGACAATCTGACCGCTTTGTGCGCCAGCCTGAATGTAACAATGGAATATCTGTGTTTCGGTAAGGAACAGGAAAAACAGGAAAACAAGCAGAAGAAAAAACGTTCCCGTTTGGTAGCTTTGTGTATCGTGCTGCCCATCGTTGCCGCGATGCTCTTCTCGACTTTTGGCTACTTTGTTGGAGATTATATTGGTGCAGCTGCGGCTACTGAGGAATGTGCGGAAACATTGCGGCAAGTACAATATATGAAAGATATGCGTATTATGGATGCAAGAGTTAGGTATGATTCCAACAAGGGCGAATTTGTGGCATCGGTGCTTCCCATTGTAGCGCCTGAAGGACTTGAGGTGGATCTGCTTATTGCATGTGTGGGCGGGAATAGCAATTGGATTGACGTTCGGGTTCCTTGTAAGTATGAAGAGAATTATTTTCGGGCTAATTTGGGTAACCTTCTTAAGCGAAACCATAGCTATGTGATGACTGCTGAACTGCGACTCGGCGATATTATAACGCGTATACCTGTGTATGTTCTGAATGTAAACAGCGATGGTATGGGTGCGGGATGCATCTATCTTTGGAACCTTAAACACGAATATGTAGATTAACAATATATTGCGAAGAAAGGGACGGAAGCCGATGGCTTCCGTCCCTAATTTATAAGTTGTAATTTGTAATTTAGAATTACATTGACGGTTTGCGTTCCTCACACGTTCGTAAGAGGTCAATAAAGGGGCAAAGACAAGCAAACCGGACTTGTAGGCGTACATTGGTACGTTAAAGTCCGGTTTGTGCAGTAAGTCAAAATATTTTTCGAGAGATTTGGAACAACGATAAAATTGCAAAAAACTGAGGGGTCTGTACAATGCACAGACCCCATAATGGTTCAATTACATTTTGACGGTTTGCCCCTTTAGTGACCTCTGGATTACAGGTGAGATTCGTTGATGAGGATATGCACATCGTCCAGCTGCTTCTGGGAAACTGTGGTGGGGGCGTCCATCATCAGATCCTGGGCATTCTTGTTCATGGGGAAGGTGATAACTTCCCGGATGGATTCTTCACCGGTCAGGAGCATTACCAAGCGGACAACACCGGGGGCAGCGCCTGCGTGGGGAGGTGCGCCGTAGGTGAAGGCGTTGTACATAGCGGGGAACTTAGCCTTCACATCTTCCTCGCCCAGGCCTACCATCTGGAAGGCCTTGACCATAATTTCGGGATCGTGGTTACGGACAGCGCCGGAAGCGGATTCGTAGCCGTTAACAACCAGGTCGTACTGGTCGGCGTTGATGGCCAGCAGCTTTTCGGTGTTGCCTTCGGCATCCAGCAGGGCCTGCATACCGCCCTGGGGCATGGAGAAGGGATTGTGGCAGAATTCAAGCTGGCCGGATTCTTCGCCCATTTCGTACATGGGGAAATCCACGATCCAGCACATAGCGTACTGCTCTTCGTCGAAGTGGCCGGGGATGCGCTTACCCATCATGGTGCGGATCACACCGGCGGTCTTTTGCGCGCTAGATTTCTTGCCCGCTGCCATACAGACGAAGCTGCCGGGCTTCAGGTTCAGCTTGGCGGTAAGGGCTTCGGTATAGTCCGTCAGGAACTTGGAAACACCGCCGGTGAGCTGGCCGTTTTCATCCACCTTGATCCAGCAGGCCTTATTGCCGGTCTGCACTTCTACGTCGGCCAGCAGCTTATCGATCCACTTGCGGCCCTCGGCAAAGTTATCCACAGCAACCGCCTTGACGGTGGCATTCTGGAAAGGCCCAAACTCGCAGCCGGCGACCTCTGCAGTAATGTCCTGAATTTCCAGGTCGATACGCAGGTCGGGCTTGTCGGAGCCGTAGCGCTCCATCGCTTCGTTAAAGGGAATGTGACGGAAGGGGGCGGGGGAGATGCGGTTATACTTGCCGAATTTTTCAAAGACGGGCACCAGCACTTCTTCCAAGGTGGTGAGCACGTCGTTCTGGGTGGCAAAGGCCATTTCCATATCCAGCTGATAGAACTCACCGGGAGTGCGGTCAGCCCGGGCGTCCTCGTTCCGGAAGCAGGGGGTGATCTGGAAATAGCGGTCGAAGCCGGAGGTCATCAGCAGCTGCTTGAACTGCTGGGGCGCCTGGGGGAGGGCATAGAACTTACCGGGGTGGTTACGGGCAGGAACTAAATAATCCCGGGCGCCTTCGGGAGA
>JAZSPA010000047.1:0-15926 GCA_045537165.1 Faecousia sp. | reverse complement strand
AGCTTGTTCTTTTGGGCGGTCTGGGTCTCCGTGTTGGTTTTCAGCTTCCGGATCTTCTCGTCCAGAACCAGGATCTGGTCAACAACGGCATCGCAGTCCACCTCCTTGGCCTTCAGACCGGCCTTGACTGCATCGGGGTTTTCCTTGAGCTTCTTAATATCCAGCATTTCCTATTTCTCCTTAGTCTTCAACTTCAATATAATCGTTGGGTTTTCTGGGCATTACAATGGCGCAAATGATATAAGCCAGAACACCGCTGCCGCCGCACAGGGAAAAGATCACCCAAGCCAGACGGATAACGGTGGGGTCCACATCAAAATACTCGGCAATTCCGGCGCAGACGCCGTCCAGTTTTTGGTCACTGTTGGATTTATACAATTTCTTTTTCATAACGCACCTCTTATTTCTGTAGTTTCAGCAGGGTGTCCATCAGCACTTGCAGGTCTTCCTGACCGTAAAATTCCAGTTCAAAACGGCCTTTGCGCTTGCCGTTAATGATCTTAACGCCACGACCCAGCTGTTTTGACAGGGCTTTTTCACATTCTGCCACATAATCCACAGCTAAAGAGGGTTCCGGCTGCTTCGGGGGCTCTTTGCCTAAGGATTTACACATCAGTTCTGCCTGCCGCACGGAAAGACCTAAAGCGGCGATCCGCTGGGCGGCATCTTCCTGCTGTTTTGCTGTTTTTAGGCTTAAAACAGCCCGGGCGTGTCCGGCAGTCAGCTTGCCGCTGCGTAAAAGCTCCAAGACAGAACCGGGCAAGCTTAAAAGACGCAAAGCATTTGCCACGGCCGGGCGGGATTTACCTACCCGGGAAGCGGTTTCTTCTTGCGTTAAGCCGTAATCGCCCATTAGGGATTGATAACCCAAAGCTTCTTCTACGGGATTTAAGTCCTGCCGCTGCAGATTTTCGATCAAAGCCACTTCCATTGTCTTTTTATCGTCAGCTTCGATAATTACGGCGGGAACTTCTTTGAGCCCTGCCTGCCGGGCGGCACGCCAGCGGCGCTCACCGGCAATGATCTGATAATAACCGCCGGAAATCTCCCGAACGGTCAAGGGCTGCACGATACCGTGGGTGGCGATGGAATCTGCCAGCGCTTGCAGCTCTTCCTCGTCAAAATCCTGACGGGGTTGGCCGGGATTGGGTTCTACTTTATGAATGGGAAGTAACTGATAGGGACTCTTGCTAACGGGCTCTTCTATATAATCGCCCATCAGCGCGCCTAAGCCTTTACCAAGGCCTTTTCCAGCTGCCATCTAATTCACCTCTTTATAATTTCTTGGCAATTTCCTCAGCCATACCCCGGTAAGCCGTTGCGCCCCGGCTGAGCCGGTCATAAACGGTTACGGGTAAACCATGGCTGGGTGCTTCTGCAAGACGTACATTTCTGGGGATCACCGTACTGTATACCTTGCCGGGGAAATGACGGCGCACTTCCTGGGCCACTTGGGTGGAAAAGTTGGTGCGTCCGTCAAACATAGTCAGGGCTACGCCAAAAATCTCCAAATTGGGGTTAATGCGCTTTTTTACCATCCGCAAGGTGGTCATCAGGTCGGTAAGACCTTCCAGAGCATAATATTCGCATTGTACCGGCACTAAAATGCCGTCTGCCGCCGCCAAACCGTTTAAGGTCAGCATTTCCAAAGAAGGCGGACAGTCGATCAAAATCAAATCATATTCATCCTGAATGGTCTGCAGCGCATTTTTCAGACGGAAGGTGGCATCGGTTAGACCGATCAGCTCTACCGCAGCGCCGGCAAGGTCGGCGGTTGCAGGCAGCACGTCGCCGTACTTACCCTTTACCACACTGTCCTTGGCAGGCACTTCGTTAACCACAACGTCATAAACACTGCTCGTGAGCTTACGTTTATTCAATCCCATACCGGAGGTGGCGTTTGCCTGAGGATCAAAATCGCACAGCAATACCCGCTTGCCCATATCTGTCAATGCGGCAGTAAGATTGACGGCGGTGGTGGTTTTTCCCACGCCGCCTTTTTGATTTACTACAGCAATAATCTTTCCCATTGGTACTCCTTTTGTTTCACGTGAAACAATTTGAATTTCGATGTTTCACGTGAAACATCCTGTCACTTCTCTGTGCTTACTACGGTGTAGTTCTGACCCTTGGGGGCTTCCGGTGCGGTCTGCCAATAGTGGATCAAAAGGCCGCCGGCTACACTCAAAAGCAAAAGGGATATGGCTAACATAACCGCCAAAACCCGGATGGCCTTCCGCATATGTACCACAAGCTCTTCGGCGGTGGTAGCCCGCACTCTCCGGGAGGATTTCTTTACCGGGATCGGCGCTTTCCGTTTGGGGAGCTGGACAGATGTGCCGGGCTTGATGGGATACTTTTCCATAGACTCCAGACAGCTATCGCAGAATACCTGATTGCCGGTAGTATCCTTGCCACAACGCAAACAATACATAAGCCCACACTCCTCACTTTAATTTTCTATATTGTACAACAATTTCTTTCATTCGTAAAGAGCCGTAGGGAAATATTTTTAGGTTTTTGCAGGAAAAAAGCAGGCCGCTGGCCTGCTTTTTATAGGATGTTCCACCAGGTCAATTCGTGGGCCTGGGCAATGGCTTCTATGCCGGCGGCCAATCGGGCGCAGCTGGCGGAAAATTCTTCGGTGTCCTTTTCTTTTCCGAAAGCCAAAAGCGCTTGGAAGTCGGCTTCTGCCGCATCCAAAGGCTCATGGTCTGCAATAGCCGCCAGTAAGTGGCAGCGGGATTGCCAAAGGGCATACGCGTTTTGCGCTGTTTGCTCCGCTGCAGCCATATCGCCTTGATGGGCAAGGGCTTTGGTTTCGTCCACAAGGGCTTGCACCTGCTGCTGATTTTCTGTCAGTGTGCTGCTTAACAAAAGGCCGGCAGAAAGCAAAACGATAAGCAACACAACACCGATCCAAAATCTGCCTCCCATAGCTTACTCCTTTCTGCAAAAGAAAATATGATCGTCGCTGTCCACAGTCAGCAGGCATGTCTGCTTTATATCCGCATTTTTGCTTTTTAATACTTTATCCACCCACGAACGATCCTTGCCGGTTAACATAAGATTCTGCTTCAACAATTTTCCGTCACAGATCACGGTGATGGGCAGGCTTTGGGGGCGGGTTTGAATTTTGGCTTCTTTGGCGCTGGCGGGGCGGTCTTTGGGATAAGGAAATACAGACAAATTGCCATCGGTTTCTAAAATGGCATACTGCACGCTTTGCAAGTCCAGCACATCCTTTTCCCGCAAATGGCCGGTGAGTTCGTCCAGCGTGACCCGCGTTTTTCTAAGGTTTTCTTGCAAAATCTTTCCGTTTTCCACTAAAATAACGGGTTTTCCGCACAAAACACGTCTAAAAAAGATACTCCTTAAAGATAACGCCGACAGCACCAGCTCCATACCCAGCACCGTAAGCATTGGCACAAGGCCGGTGTATAAAGGAATACCGCTGTCCTGCATGGGGATGGACGCCAGGTCTGCCACCAGCATAGTCACCACAAATTCCGATGCTTCCATCTGGCCGATCTGCCGCTTGCCCATAAGTCGGATCACGGCGATCAGGATCAAATAAAGGATGATCGCACGCAAATAAGATATGATCATAAAACCCACCTCATTTGGTAGGTTATGTAAACTGCGAGGAAATATACAAAAGGTATTCTTAATTATAAATTACAAATTACGAATTACAAATAAGGGCAAGAGGAATTTCCCCTTACCCTTTCGCTTTGTCAATTATTCTTTTTCTGAGGAGACAGGAGAGCCGTCCCCTTGTCCCCGAAAAGCCGAGTGTTGCGGGGGATTTTTGTGCGTTTTTTGCCCTTTACTTTTGGTTAGGGTTCACGCAAACCGTCCCCTGTCTTGAATAGTTAGTCTGTCTTGCTGCTATATCCGTGGCACTACGTCCAATTTCACACCAAATGAATCCAGTAATTGTAGTAAAGTTTCTTTATCCACCTCATAGCACGCCTTCAAATACAGGTCCGAAATCTGCTCTTTGATGGGAAAATGAAGTACCACATAGGAAAACGGGTGAAACATAATACAGTACTGCAAAGGGTGCATCCATTTAGGTCTTGAAGATCGTCTATAAGATAGGATTATCCCGCTTGTATAAGGTATTCGGTAACCCAACAAGTTTCTATCGTCAAACAACTGCTTAATGACCAATTGATCCCAAATATATTTCTTTTTTATCCATAAAAAAGAAAGCTCCATACCATCACGATCAAGTTTAATTTTACGACCAACCCCAACACAATGCATAGTTATAATGGTAAGCGGTATCGCTAAAAACACAAGTAATATAATAATACCAATCCCCGACGAGTACAATATCCAAGCCACTAAAATTACGCATAAAGACAAAAATAAAGCTTCTGCAAATATTTTATTACCATTGAAAATAATAACTCGCATAATTAATATAATAACAGTTCCCTTTCTAATATACTAACCGCTTGACTACTTCGCTTGCTCTTACCAAAAGTTGTGGGACAAGGGGACGGTTCTCTTGTCCCTTTGTCTATATTCTGCTGGCAACCGTCCGGCCTACGTCTTTCTTCATTTTTATTTTAACACATCCCTTTTTTACGGTCTATTTATTTTTCAGCCCGAAAAGAAATTTTATAGCCCTGCACAATTTTGCGCATGCCGCTTTGTAAATTATGACGAACCCCCAGTGTCCACTCATTAGTGGACACTAATTTTAATCCATCGCGTCAGCGATACCATAATTGTGCCGTAAGGCACACATCATTTGCTACAAAGCAAACATCATTTCCGTTATGCGGAAACATCATTAAACAAGGGCAAGCGAGAAATTTCCCGCTTGCCCTTTCGATTTGTCAGTCATTCGCCGAAGACGCAGAACCGTCCCCTGTCTTCTGTCTTGCCCTGTCTTGATGTCTTGACAAAAACGACCCCTTGTCCCTTTGGTTTTATCATAAGTACGGCGTGTTAATGCCTGGTACTCCCATCCAACCTAAAACAAATAAAATTAAACATAATATGTGATGAAAAAGGGCGACATAAGTAATGATTTTGATTAGTTTTGCTTTTTCTTTTACTGCGTGCCGGTTTGCTGAATAAACGAGAGGTAGCGAGCAAATAAAGATATAAATAGATAGGGCCAATGTCTGCAAATTTGACAGATGTATTGGTCCGGAGAATTCATAGGTAATGCGAAAATAAGTTTCACATACCATAATGATCAATGACGGGATTGCGAGGGAGATAAGCCATAATATGAACCAAAATTTTGACTTTTTCATATTTACTCATTCCTAACAGCATTTTACCTATAATACGGTATTTATATTTTAACACAATCTGTTGCGTAGGTCTACCCATTTATCTGAAAATACAAAGCGCGCAGCTTTTCGCTGCGCGCTTTGTATTTAAAAGGAAAGGAAAAAGAAAAGAAGATTGAATGTTAGCAACATTATATTAATCATTAATTGTGAAGAAAAAAAGTGGATAAATTTTAAGATTTTATTAAGTTGTAAAAAATATGTGTTATCTTTACAATTGGGGCAAAACTTGGTACAATAATAAAAATATGTGTTAGGAGTATTGTATGCTGGAAAAATTGCAGGCCGTGGAGAATCGGTACGAAGAACTGTGCGCAAGAAGCGAGCAGCCGGATTTTTATGCCGATCCCAAGAAAGCGGCAGCTATACTGCGGGAACAAAATGACCTGGAGCCCATTATCAAGGCGTTCCGGGAGTATCGCCGCGCCCGGCAGGATATGATAGACGCAGAAAGCTTAATGGGCGACCCGGAAATGAAAGAGCTTTGCCAGCAGACCTATGGGGAAGCCAAGGAAAATTCCGAGCGGTTATATAAGGAACTGCAAATTTTACTGCTGCCCAAAGATCCCAACGACAATAAAAGCGTGATTATGGAGATCCGGGGCGGCGTCGGCGGTGAAGAAAGCGCACTTTTTGCCCATAGCTTGTTCCGTATGTATTCTATGTATGCCGCCCAAAAGGGCTGGAAAATAGAGCTGATGAACTATTCCGATACGGAGCTGGGCGGCGTTAAGGAAGCGGACTTTATAATCAACGGCCCGGGGGCGTATTCCCGGTTAAAATACGAATCCGGTGTACATCGGGTGCAGCGAGTACCGGAAACGGAGTCCGGCGGACGGGTGCATACTTCCACTGCTACGGTGGCTGTGCTGCCGGAAATGGAAGAAGCTTCTGTGGAAATCAACCCGGCGGACATTGAAATGCAGGTCTACAGAGCCAGCGGCGCCGGCGGTCAGCACGTAAATAAAACCAGCTCTGCTGTACGGCTGATCCACAAGCCTTCCGGAATCGTAGTTGCCTGTCAGGAAGAGCGCAGCCAGGTGCAAAACCGGGAAAAATGTATGCGGTTGCTTGCCTCCAAGCTTTATGAGATCGAGCAGGAAAAGTTAGACAGCCAGGTGACCGGTATGCGCCGCAGTCAGGTGGGTACGGGTATGCGTAACGAGCGCATTCGCACCTACAATTTCCCCCAGGGACGGGTGACGGATCACCGCATCGGCCTTACCTTATATAAAATAGATACGGTTATGGACGGCGCCATCGATGAAATTATCGATGCATTGGCAACTGCCGATCAGGCGGAGAAGCTGAAAAACGCCCAATATTGAGGAATTGATATGGAATTTGTTACAAACAGTCCGGAAGAAACGGAGAAAATAGGAGAGAAGCTGGCAAAGGCTTTGCCTGCAGGCACGATCCTTGCCTACCGGGGAGACTTGGGCGCAGGAAAAACCGCTTTTACCCGTGGTCTTGCCCGGGGGTTGGGGGCAAATGAGCCGGTAACCAGCCCTACGTATACCATTGTAAATGAGTATCTTTCCGGCAGACTGCCTTTGTTTCATTTTGATATGTACCGCCTGCGCAACGCCGATGATCTGTTTGACATCGGCTGGGAGGACTATCTGGACAGAAACGGCATTTGCGCCGTAGAATGGAGTGAAAACGTGGCGGAAGCCATGGAGGACGCTGTTTTTATTACCATCCAAAAGACGGGGGAAAGCTCCCGCAGGATCATCGTGGAAGGAGGGGTTAAGCTTGCTGATATTGGCCTTTGAGACCTCTGCCAAGGCTTGCTCTGTGGCGCTCAGCCGGGATGGAAAGCTGCTGGCGGAATCCTATCAGAATACCGGCTTGACCCATAGCCAGACCCTGATGAAAATGGCAGAAGACTTGCTTTGCGCCTGTAACTTAACGGCGCAGGATATAGAAGCAGTGGCGGTGGCTGCCGGCCCGGGCAGCTTTACCGGTGTACGCATTGGCGTGGCGGCGGCCAAGGGCTTTGCCTGGGGTAAACAGATCCCTTGCTGCGGTGTTTCCACCTTAGAAGGGCTGGCTGCCGGTTTGGGCGTATATGAAGGCTTTGTTGTGCCGGTGATGGATGCTCGCCGCAGTCAGGTATATACCGCTACTTTTCGGGCGGAGGGCGGAAAATTGACCCGTCTTACGGAAGATCGGGCGATTTCCCTGGAACAACTGGGAAATGAACTGAAAAATTGCAAAGAAAATGTTTTTCTTGTTGGCGATGGCAGCATTTTGTGTTATAATACTTTGGAGCAAACTGTACCGAACTTGGTTTTACCTCCGGAACATCGGATGCACCAGCGGGCAGCTGGGGTTGCCCTGTGTGCCGACGTGCAGCTTCGGGAAGGAAAGGCCTGCGATGGAGCGGCTCTGCAGCCGAACTATTTACGGCTTTCCCAGGCAGAACGGGAACGGTTAGAAAGAGATAAAGGAGTATAAATTATGGCGAATGTACATGTTTTAGACCATCCTCTGATCCAGCACAAGCTGGCAATCCTGCGTAACAAAAATACCGGTACCAATCAGTTCCGTGGCTTGGTTGGCGAGATCGCTGCCCTGATGTGCTACGAAGCAACCCGGAATCTGCCCACCAAGGAAGTGGAAGTAGAAACCCCTGTGGCTACCGCTAAGGTTAAGGTGCTGGCAGGCAAGAAGCTGGCCATTATTCCTGTTCTCCGGGCAGGCCTGGGCATGGTGGATACCATGGTTTCTTTGATTCCCTCTGCAAAGATCGGTCACATCGGTCTTTACCGTGACCCTGAGACCCATATGCCTGTAGAATACTACTGCAAGCTGCCCGAAGACATTGATAAGCGTGTAGTTTTCGTGGTCGATCCCATGCTGGCTACCGGCGGCAGCGCCATCGCCGCTATTGGTTTTCTGAAAAAGCGCGGCTGCCAGCACATTATTATGATGAATATCATCGGATGTCCCGAAGGCGTTAAGGCTGTTCAGGATGCTCACCCGGATGTGGAGCTGTACCTGGCCGCTGTGGACGAAAAGCTCAACGAGCACGCCTACATCGTACCCGGCCTGGGTGACGCCGGCGACCGCATTTTCGGCACAAAGTAACACAAAAAAAGCAAGCGGGAAACCGCTTGCTTTTTGTTGTGTTAATGATGTTGCACTTCGTGCAAATGATGTGCTTTGCAATGATGTTGCGGCTGCGCCGCAAATGATGTAAGGACGGAAGCTACAAAGCGTCCGTCCTTAATTTTGCAGTATTATTTATCTATGCTATCTTTTGGGCTGCTCAGAGGTATTTCGGCGACAAAGTGAAACCAGCCATCCTGATAATGATAGGCGTATTCACCACCTAACATATCTAACACGTTGCGGATATTGGGAAGACCAAAGCCGTGTTCCTGTTGCGCGTCTTTTGTGGTTTCGATGTGACCGTTTGTGACATTTACCGGTAAGGAGGTGTTACGCACGGACAGAAACAGAACATCTGTTGCTTCGATAATACATTCGATTTTTCGTCCTTCATCCATACGCATACAGGCTTCTAAACTGTTATCGAGAAGATTGGAAAGGAGAATAACAAGACTGTTTGTATCGATGCTGACAGCGGCCAGATCGTTAAAACGTATCTGCATATCAGTATCTTGCAGGACGGCGGCTTGATATTTGCTGTTTAGAATTGTATTAATTACCGGATGGTGTGTGTTGATCGCTTGCGTGGTTGCAATGTGGGAACTTTGGAGCTGCCGTATGTATTCCTGCGCATCTTCTATGCTTCCGCAGGCAAGCAAACCGTCTATGGTCTGCATTTGATGCATAAACTCATGATTGGCTTGCCGCAGAGCAGTCGTGTTGGATGTGGTACAGGTGGAGTATTCCTGCTTGGCAGAGTAAGCTTTCTTGTGCAGTAAAAGTAAAGAAGGTAGGACGATTGCGCCTGTCAGCATAACACCGAGGGCCCAAAACAGAGGGTGTAGCTGTGTTTGTTTGTGTGGTGTGAAAACGACGCACAGCGCAAAAATTCCACAGCAACATATAAATATGGTGAGCCAATGATAACGGGTACATATTTCACTTCTGCGAATAAAATAGCCACAGGCTGTAATATGAGCCAATAAGGAAAGCAGAAAAAACAGACCGGTTTTTGTGCTTTCAGAGGAAGAACCGTAAAAAAGCAGATCAAGCAAAAGATGTATAACGCCTTCGGCGGCGGAGAATAAAATACACCATAATATAGCGAAAAGAAGCTGCTCTTTCCACGGCTCATCAAAAAGAAGCAGCGTAGCTATTAATAAAGTGATGATACAAAGTCCTTTAAGGAAAAAAGCGGGGAGAACAAAGAATATGCAGGCGCAGCAAGTGAGCCAAATAGCAATGAAAGAAAAAATAAAGCATAATCGAGACCTGCGGATAGACCAGCGAGATGCAGAGAAGGTTAAAGCGGCGTAAAAGAAAAGAAAAGTCAAAATGGGGCGCATAAATAATTCCACAATTTAACACCCCTTCCAAAACAGGTATTCCTGCTTTCGCGCGGCATAGTTCTTTTGGCTGACAGGTAATAGGATATCAGTAGATAATATGGCTTTGTCGTGGCGAAAGGCTTTTAGATAACGCATATTTACCAAATAACTTTTATGAATTCGCAGAAACCCGTTGTCCGCAAGCTGCTTTTCTAACGTGGTGATAGAGGCGTAGTAGGTGTATTCCTTCATGCCATTGTCTTTCTTTATGTAGACCGTCACTTTTCTGCCCTGGGATTCCATATACAGCACTTGTTTTAGTGGGATGTCGATGACCTCTCCGTGGATCTTAATCTTAAACGTTTGCCGGGTGCTTTTTAGGCGCAGTGCAGCTGCCTGCAAATATTCTGGCAATCTGCGGTAAAGGTCTTTTTTGAGAAGATAACGAAAAGCCTGTACCTCGTAGCCCTCAGGGGCATATTCAATGTAGTTGGTTATAAAGATTATGACTGCGTCTTTCCGTACGGAGCGCAGTTTTTTTGCTATGTCAATACCGGTATATCTTTTTTGCTCGAAGTCTACGTCCAATAGGGCGATGTCGCAAGCAGCTAAAACAGGTGCCGAGAGCTGCTCCATACTTGTAAAGGCGTGCAGCACAAAGGGAATGCCAAGGCGGTCAAGGGTGTTTGTGGTTTGCAGACTGACCTCTGATAAAAAAGCAGGATCGTCATCGCAAAGTAAAATATGACACAGAGGCTCTGCCCCTGCCTTAGGTATTTCGTTGGTCGTTTCTCGTATGGTTTTCTTCTCCATGAAAGGTCATCACCTGCCTTGAATATGAACAGATTTCTGCATATTAATTTTATCAGTTTCAGGCGATAATTGCAATATATGCGCCCCCTTTTTCGTTACAAGAAAATCTTTGTTCATTACAGTTTTGTAGAAAGAAAAGTGATGGTTTTGTAAACTGATTATGTAGCACAGATCAGCAATTAGCGAAGCTCTTTTAGAAAGGAGGAGGGAAGATGCTGGCTTGTTATAAAATGCACTTAAAACGGATGTTTACCCGACGGGAATATATGTTTGTGGTTACAGTCCTTTTAATAATGCTCACAGCCGCCTTTGTAGAAAGCTGCCGGAATGTGTTTGGGTGGCTTGAAACCAGCTTGAACAGCGCCGCCTTGGGGTGGATCATGCATACAGATCAGCAGCCCTTTGGCAATACCGGGATGCGCATTTTCGTGTTTTTTCTTTTTGGTATCCTTGCGGCCATGGTTTATGGGGATGCTCCTTGCATAGATAAGAAGGCGCGGGCATTATTCCCGGCGGTGGTGCGGACAAAAGGAAAACAGTACGAAATATCCGGGGCGCTGGCGGCATTTACCGGTGCGTTTGTGACGTTTTTTGCTTTCTTTCTGCTATCGCAGCTGCTGGCGCTGATCGTATTTCCTATACACAGTAGCTTCTATGATTATTACGAGGTGGTAGCATGGGAGGACAGCCTGATGAAAGACCCCCTGTTTCCGGTCCTGTTTTTCCGGTATCCTTACCTGAATAATCTTGTTTACATGATTGGCGCTTCTTTCTGGGCCGGAGTTTTTGCGGTTATGGCTTACACCGTTTCCCTTTTCGTTGGAAACCGATTGTTTGCATTGGGATTACCGCAGCTCTTTTTGTATCTGATGGCTTTTTTGCAGGGGTTGGGGCTGCCTTTTCAGGTGAGCGTGATTTATTACTTATACCCCACAACGGTAGTGTCAACCATTAGACCGTGGTTCTTTTTCCTGGCGCCAATGGCTGTTATAGGGCTGTTGGCATGTTTGATCACTGTGCGTACGGTTTCAAAAGCGGGGAGTGATTATTTATGATCATAAGCCTTCGCGCTGCCGGAATTAATAAGAAAACGGTTTTCGGGTTGCTGGGTACGTGCTTTGTGATTGTGGCGCTGGGCCTTTGGCAGGGGCTGCCTGATCAGCAAGTTCAGGTGACCGCGGCTGATCTATATGGTCGTGTTTTTCCTATTTCCACAGGCGCTGTTGTGCTGCCTTTTCTCTTCTGCATAGTGCGGGCAGAGTTTACACAGCTACAACGGCAGATCCCTTTGGCTATTCGGTTTGGTTCCCGGTTGCAGTGGTTGGCTTTTATATTGAAGAGCAATTTGCTTTGTTCCTTGTTTGTTGCAGGAACATTAAACCTGGCAGCGGGGGTTATCTTGGTGCTGTTGGGTTGTTCGGTGCAAGATATCGCTTTGCCGCTTTTACTGTGTTTATGTTCTCAGATGTTATATTTCCTGATTCTTTCAATGCTGCAGCAGTTGGTGCTTTTTTGGTGTAAAAAAATGTATGCGTCATATCTTGCGGCGATCGCTTATTCGGCTTTTGACTTTATTGCCTTAAATACAATGGCAGAGCCGATCTTCCTGGGGTGGGGACTATCTCAGCTGCCTTGGAGAGGAAGTTTCGTACTACCGGTGCTGTTGCCTGCTGTTTTGGTGGTTTGCCTTGTTGCTGTAATGGGGATCGTGCTTTCCCTTATGGATCTGCTGCCGGAAGTCAGGAGGGCATAGCCGTGAAAGCGCGATATTTTAAAAGAATAGGCACAATTTCTGCTATTTGCTGCATACCCTCCTTCTTTTTAATAAATCTGGGCCGTGGCATGCCGTTAACTGTTATTTTAGATGCGGTATATGGAGGCGCGGCATTGACAAAGGATTGCAATATAGCTGTGATTTTGGCGTTCTTTTTGCCAATGCTGCTTTTTGTATATACTTTTTCAGACTATTTTTGTGATGATATGCGCACAAGGATGCCTTATGTGTTTACAAGGACCAACAAACGCGCTAAGTGGCTTGTAGGGAAAACCACGGCGTTGTTTGGTTATAGTAGCCTGATGTATACTGTGCACCTGGTTGCCTTTTTAATTCTGAGCTTACTTTGCCGCGTGCAATTGGATTTTTCCGGGATCGGTGTTCGCCATTTGCAAATGGTGTTAATGAATGTTGCCCATGTTTTTTCGGTGTCGTTGCTTGTGAATTTACTGTCATTAAAGTTAGACCCGGTGAAGGTGGTTGTTTGCACTATCCTGGTACACGTGGGCGTGTTGTTTCTTTTCCTCTTTGCGTTTGTTGATGCTTATCCGGTTTTGGCATTTGTATTTCCTGCTTGTCAATTCATTTATTTTTGGCACGATGTTCAGGGCGTAATTGCTGCAGTCGTTCCGGTAGCTTCCGGTTTTACAGTTGTTTATTCTTTCGTTTATTTTCTTGCTTTGATAAGTGCGGTCTTGGGAATCGCCCTTTGGGCCGTACGAAAAATGGATATTTTATAAGTCGCTCTCCTTGAGCATATAGGAAAGGAGGCGTGCAGAACGGTGGGCAAAAGCGCCTGCTCTGCACAAAATAATTATGGATAAGATCGTGATCAGCCATTTAACGAAATACATAAAAAGGAATCTGGTGTTGGATGACGTTTGCTTGGAGCTGGATCGGGGGAAAATATATGGCTTCGTCGGCGTTAACGGCTCCGGAAAATCTATGCTGTTCCGGGCGATCAGCGGCCTGATTCGGCCTACATCCGGCACGGTTCGTGTGTTTTCCAAGGTTTTGGGAGAAGATATTTCTTTTCCGGAGAGCATGGGAATTGTTATTGAGAATGTTGGTTTTTGGCCGGAATATACCGGATTGCAGAACTTGCGCCTACTTGCTTCCATTAAGGGCATTATTGGTGAAAAAGAAATTCGCAAAGCAATGCAGCGCGTGGGTCTGAACCCGGGTGATAAACGAACCTATAAAAAATACAGTTTGGGTATGAAGCAGCGGCTGGCCATCGCTCAGGCGGTTATGGAAAGCCCGGAGCTCTTGATTCTGGATGAGCCCACCAATGGCCTTGATGAGAAAGGCGTAGAATTGATCCGCCAGGTAATACGGGAAGAAAATGCACGGGGCGCGACGGTGCTGCTGGCATCCCATAATCCTGAGGATATTCGCTGTCTGTGCGATGCCCATTTTCGTATTCACGAAGGCCGTATCTGATGGGAGGGATAAAGAATGAGGCGCTGGCCGTTTTATATTTTATGGAGCTTGCTGCTGGTGGCGTGTGTGATCTGCGCAGTGATGACACGGGGAAGCTTTGCGGTGCCGCCCAGCGAAGGGGAAGCTTTTGAGAAGTTGCAGTATTTTTACCGGAATGGGAGCGCTGCTTATTTGTCACAATTTACTGCACCGGCAGAAACGGTGATCGCACAGGCTGATTGTGTTGTGATCGGCACATTTACCGGTGAACGAACACCTAAAAGCAAATCCTATTTGTGTCAAGTTGTTGTGCACAGGGTGCTGGTGGGAGATGCAGCGATGGAAGGCGCAACAATTGCTGTTTATGAACCTGTTCCGTATGAAAAATACAATGTTTCTATCTATGAGAGCTATATGCCTGAAGAGTGGGCGGAAATGAAGGAGCAATTCCATATTACACAGACGGAAAATTTGTGGTATCTGGGAACATATTTTCGGTATCATTATGGCAATACGCTTATGCAAGAGGGAGAAACCTATGTGTTTTTCTTAAATGACCGGGAGCTTGCGAAAGGAATGGCGGCTCCGGAACAAAGGGAGTTTGTTCCTATTAACAGTCCCTATTCCAAGTTGTGGTATAGAGATTCCGTTCCTGCAGCCGATTATGAGCTCCCACCAATTTACTTGAGCGTTGCGCAGGCCGCTCCCTACGAAATACTGATGGATGATCTTGATATTTATGGGGAGTTTCTTCGCACTAAGGCAGAACTTTTCCAATTACTTGGGGTTGCAGATACAAAATGACGTACAAAGGACGGAAGCCAGCGGCTTCCGTCCTTAATTTTGCATTTATAATTTGTAGTTTAGAATTACAGTTTAGGACCTGCGTTTACGAGGGCTTTACCTGCGTCGTTGCCGGTGTACTTCACGAAGTTCTTGACAAAGCGGGCAGCCAGATCCTGAGCCTTAGCATCCCACTGGGCGGGATCTGCGTATGTATCTCTGGGATCCAGGATCTTGGGATCAACGCCGGGCAGGCTGGTGGGAACTTCCAGACCGAAGTAAGGAATGGTCTTGGTCTCAGCCTTCAGGATGGAGCCATCCAGGATGGCGTCGATGATACCACGGGTGTCCTTAATGGAGATACGCTTGCCGGTGCCGTTCCAGCCGGTGTTGACCAGGTAAGCCTTAGCGCCGGACTTCTCCATCTTCTTTACCAGCTCCTCACCGTACTTGGTGGGGTGCAGCTCCAGAAAGGCCTGACCGAAGCAAGCGGAGAAGGTGGGAGTGGGCTCAGTGATGCCGCGCTCGGTACCAGCCAGCTTGGAGGTGAAGCCGCTGAGGAAGTAGTACTGGGTCTGCTCGGGGGTCAGGATGGAAACGGGAGGCAAAACGCCGAATGCGTCAGCAGACAGGAAGATGACATTCTTGGCATCGGGGCCTGCGGACACGGGGCGAACGATCTTCTCGATGTGGTTGATGGGGTAGGAAACACGGGTGTTCTCAGTTACAGAGCCGTCAGCAAAGTCACACTTGCCGTTTTCGTCAACAGTAACGTTCTCCAGCAGGGCGTTGCGCTTGATGGCGTTGAAGATATCGGGCTCGGACTCAGCATCCAGGTTGATAACCTTGGCGTAGCAGCCGCCCTCGAAGTTGAACACGCCGTTATCGTCCCAACCGTGCTCGTCGTCACCGATCAGCAGACGCTTGGGGTCGGTGGACAGAGTGGTCTTGCCGGTGCCGGACAGGCCGAAGAACAGAGCGGTGTTCTCACCGTTCATGTCGGTGTTGGCGGAGCAGTGCATGGAAGCCATACCGTTTAAGGGCAGGTAGTAGTTCATCATGGAGAACATACCCTTCTTCATTTCGCCGCCGTACCAGGTGTTCAGGATGACCTGCTCACGGGAGGTGATGTTGAAGAGGACGGCAGTTTCGGAGTTCAGGCCCAGCTCCTTGTAGTTTTCAACCTTAGCCTTGGAGGCGTTGTAAACAACGAAGTCGGGCTTGAAGTTGGCCAGCTCCTCAGCGGTGGGAGCGATGAACATGTTCTTAACAAAGTGAGCCTGCCATGCCACTTCCATGACAAAGCGGATAGCCATACGGGAGTCAGCATTGGTGCCGCAGAATACGTCCATGACGTACAGCTTCTTGCCG
>JAZSPA010000007.1:0-5993 GCA_045537165.1 Faecousia sp. | reverse complement strand
CCGGCGCTTACATAAGCAATGTAAGAATTAAGGAAACTCCTGTTTACACTGTTGAAGCTCCCGAGGGCATTACCCTTGTTGAGTTGGACGACTTGGCAGCTATCAAGGCTGGCACGACTCCCACTAAACAGCTTCCCACTGCATTTGCAGCTGGTGATACAGTTAGATTGACCGTGGCTGATACTTTGAATGCTCCCTCTAAACTGGTGTTTAAGAACGCAGCGGGTGAGGATGTGAGCAGAGAAGTAGGCCTGAACATTGCTGAGGATGGTGCTTACATCTTCACTATGCCCGAGAGCAAGGTTATTGTTGCGGTGGAGGCTCTGGAAGGCGTTTATTACGAAAATGTCTTTAATGATACGGAAAGCCTGAATGGCATGGATCATTTTGTGGGCAAGGAACAAGCCAATAACTATACCGTTGAGGACGGTAAGCTGGTTTACACCACTGTTGAGGGTGATACAACTGACACCGAGCAGCAGAACATGACCGTTAATTTTGCTTACTACTTGCTGGATAGCTATGTTGTCAGTGCAGATGTTACTGCTAAACCGCAGCAGCTTGCTGGTGTAGATCAGGTATTCCCCTGGATGGGCGTGATCGTTAACGGCATTGAGTTCCGCGCTGTCCCGTTGCAGGATACAGTAGATGGTAAGCTGGTATTTAATGGTAAGATCGGATATGCCATTAAAGATAATAATAAGAACGGCGAGTGGATTGTTGCTTCGAATCTATCCAACTATCTGAAGCTTGCGGACATTACTGTTGAGAACGGTGTTGTAAACTACAACATTGCCGTTGTAGTTGAAAACGGTACTACCTACACTATGTATATCGATGGCTATAAGGCCCATACATATACGCTGGCAAATGCATATGCCAATACCGGAGTAGGTGTATTAGCAGCAAAGAAGAGCGGCAATCCATATGGCAGAACAGAGTTCGACAATCTGAGAATTGCCATGATGGGCGCTGTGGATACAGATGCTTTCGGCTCCAAGCAGATGGCTCTGGGCGAATCTTTGGAGGTTGACTTCTGGTTCACTTTGAGCAAGGCAACTGACGCTGCCAGCGTGAGCGTTGCCTTGGGCAGTGCAGATCCTGTTGTTTATGCTATTGCTGATCTGCAGATCAAGCGTGTTAAGTATGATGCTGGTAAATCCCAGTGGATCGGCTATTACATCGTTACCGGTGATGTGCCCGTTAAGGATATTAATAAGGACTTTGCGGTTATGCTCCTGAACGCAAACGGCGAGACAGTTACTGGCGCTGTTGCAGAATCCGGTGAGCATGTTGAAAACGGCGTACTTAGTTACTCCGCTAAGGACTATGTGGACTTTATTGCTGACGAGAATAACGGTTATGCTAGCGCTGCTATTGAGACTGCCAAGTCCTTGTTGGATTACGGTACCGTTGCGGCTGAGTACTTCGCTGATCGCGGCGGTGAGACCGCATTTGATGCAGAACTGATTGCTAAATTGGACGCAGCAGTTGCTGATGTTAACTGGGGTCATGAGGGAGAGAATCCCCTCTGCGCTATTCCCGAAAAAGACGGCTACAATGACTATGTCAGCCTGCATGGCAGCAGCTTGGAAGCTTTGGAAAAGGCTAACATTTGTATCTACTTCAAGGTCAGCTCCAGCTATGAATGGAACGATAACAATGTTGTCGTTACTGTAAAGGGTGAGGCTGTTGATAACTTCGTAGTACAAGATGTAGGCAACGGTTATAAGCGCGTCAAGATCACCGGCATCCATGCGGCTGATCTGGATGTAGTTTACACCGTTTCTGTAGACGGTATCACCGTTAGCTACAGCGGTTTGAGCTACGTTTACACTGCGCTGAACTACTCCGAGGCCAGCGGTAATCTTAAGACAATGGTTAAGGCTCTGTATGCATACTGGGCCGCAGCTGAAGCAATGAACTAAGAAAAGGAGGATAACAACTATGGAAAAGTATATGACACCCTATTCCGAAGTGTATGCGTTGAATAATGATGCCTCCAATTCTTCCGTCCCTACTGAAGACGAAAACGAGGGCGATATTATTCCCTGGGCGGATTGGGTCAACTAAGTAAAAACATATATGCGCCTGTTGGGGCACCTTCCTTGGAAGGTGCCCCAGCTTGAAAAATACCTATAAGAAACGGCCTGTATATAACAGACTGCTTCTTATGGATATTTAGAAGGCTGCCTTTAGCGGCAAAGAAAGGGCTTGGTGAACATTATGAATAAGAAAAAAGTAATTATTATTTGTCTGGCGCTTGTAATGGCGCTGGTTTTTGCTGCGTGTACTTTTGTGAACAACGAGCCTCAGAAAGATCCAACTAACAGCGCGCAGCCTGATAACACGCCCACAGGCGACCCTGTAACCGACGCGCCCACCGACGCGCCCACCGACGCGCCCACCGATGCGCCCACCGATGCGCCTACCGACGCGCCCACCGATGCGCCCACCGATGCGCCCACCAATGCGCCCACCGATGCGCCCACCGATGCGCCCACCAATGCGCCCACCGACGCGCCCACCAATGCGCCCACCAATGCGCCCACAGACGCGCCAACGGAGCCTCCTGTTGAAGAAATTACAGGCGCGCAGAGAGATCCTGTTGTAGTCTTGCCTCCTGTACCTTGATGGATGTTATGCGCGGTTGTTACCGCTTGGCAGACCTGGGGGTAGAGATCAGCTCTATTTATCCCCATGTGCACATGTATTGCAGAGACTATGTCTGGGAAGGCAAACCCGATATACGGATCGCCATTACCCAGGAGCATATTGAATATGAGCGAAATAAAGCGAAACAGCACGCCGAAAAGGAAGGCGCAGAGCCGCAGAATTACCCGCCTACTTATTTGGAAGCGCTTGCGGTTTACAGGAATTTGGCAGAGGAGCTTCCCGGATTTGACCGGATGTTGATTCATGGCTCTGCACTTGCGTTGGATGGGCAAGCAGTTCTCTTTACGGCCAAGAGCGGCACTGGAAAGTCCACCCATGCCCGGCTATGGCGGGAGCAATTTGGCGATCGTGTCACCATGATAAACGATGATAAACCATTACTACATATAACGCCGGAGCAGGTTACTGTCTATGGTACGCCCTGGGCCGGTAAGCACTTTTTGAGCAATAATACTTCTGCGCCGCTGAAAGCGATCTGCTTTTTGGAGCGCGGCTCGGAAAATAAGGTCGCAAAGCTTGCTGCCGAAGAAGCGTTTCCCATGTTTATGCAGCAGTGTTACCGCCCAAAGGGCAGGGATGCGCTTCTGAAAACTATGGATTTGCTGGATGTTTTGTCCTGCTCGGTAGGCCTTTATCGGCTTACCTGCAATATGGATCCGGAGGCGGCTTTGGCTGCATCAAGTGTCCTTACAGAAAAATAATCGCTTGCTGCGCTGCGTGGCAGAAAGTTCTTTTTGTACGGTTAGGAAAGGAGCACGGGGATGAGCTGTATTGCGAAGATCGGATATTATACGCAACCGGCTCTGGATGTCCGGCACAGTCACAGCACTTATCAATTGGTCTGTTTTTTTCAAGGCTGCGCCCGGCTGAAAATCGAACAGGATACCTATGATATTCAGGCGCCCGTCGCTGTATTTATTAGCAATTTGGAACAGCACAGCGTGGAATATATGAGCGAGGATTGCTGCCGTTATGTGGTGCAGATCGATCCCGTAACGGCCTATGATCAGCTTAATGATGCGCCCGTGCTTTTGAGCGCATTTACGGCTCGGCCTAATGATTTTTGCCCGGTTGTTGCAGTTCCGGACAGAGGCGATGTGCTGGCGGCTTTACTGCGGCTGCTTTTGGAAGAAAATCGGGAGGGTGGCTCTGACGTAGGTCAGGTCACGATCCTGTTTAATATTCTTAATTATTTGCTCCGCCTTAGTCCCAAGGCTTTTCCTTACCTGCGTCAGAGCGGTTATCCTATTGCAAGGCGTATTCGTCGGCAATTTGAGCTGGATCCTGTACCTGCGGTAACCCTACAGCAATTGGCGGAAGAATACAATGTGAGCCAGTCTTTTCTGACCCACAGCTTCAAAAAGACCACCGGCTACAGCTTGTCCCGGTATCAGATGCTCTGTCGTTTGGCAAGAGCCAAGGAGCTTCTGCGTTCGACTCAGCTGCCCGTGTCCGATATTTGCTATGGATGCGGCTTTACAGATTTGAGCAATTTTTCCCGATATTTTCGCCGGGAAGTGGGGGATTCCCCCCGCGCTTTCCGCGCCCGGCAGTTGCCGGAATGTATGGATTGAATGTTCCAAAAAACCGAAACAGTTCGTTTTTTGTCACCGGTAGTATAGTCAAGGAGGTTTTGAAATGCCCACAAAAGAACACGAAAACAAATTGGGTATGTTTATTCACTGGGGCCTTTATTCTATTACGGGTTTACATGAGCAGGCAATGGCTCGCTACGATATTGACCATGCTGAATATGAAACACTTATGCACCAATTTAATCCGACGGAATATGACCCGGAGCAGTGGGTGCTTCTTGCGAAGAAGGTTGGCATGAAATATATTTGCTTTACGGCAAAGCATCATGACGGCTTCTGTATGTGGGATACCAAATATACCGATTATAATGTCATGAATACGCCCTATGGTAAGGACGTTTTGAAAATGCTTGCTGATGCCTGCAAAAAGCACGGTATGCTGCTGTCTATCTATTACAGCAATCCGGACTGGTATCACCCTTATGGCTACAATCCCCCTTCCAGCCACCAGTGGAAAGCAAAATATAAGGATGTAGTGGATACGGAAAAGTACCGTGAGTACATTAAGCAGCAGGTCACGGAGCTGTTGACAAATTATGGGGATATTTATACTTTCTTCTGGGATATTCCCCCTGAAATTGAAGATCCCTCGCTGAATGAATTGGTTAGAAAGTTGCAGCCCGGCATTCTTATTAACGACCGCGGTTGGAGTCAGGGAGATTTCTCTACACCGGAACGGGAGCAGCCCGGCGCGGATCTGAAACGCTTTGCAAAAATCACAGAGGCCTGCAATTCTGTAGGTCAGCAGAGCTGGGGCTATCGTTATAACGAGGATTTCTATTCTAAGCGGTATCTTTGCTGTACCATCGACCGGTATATGGCTCTGGGTGGCAGTTATTTGCTGAATGTTGGGCCTAACGGGGCAGGCGTGATCCCCAAAGAATATGAAGAGCGTTTGCTGCGTGTGGCTGAATGGTATCAGCGGATGGAAGGTTGCCTGGAATGTACGCAGGAGGACGACTTCAATTACGGCGTTGTCCATAATAAGCACATTATTACAAAGAAAAACGGAAAGACCTATCTGCACTTTTATAACGGCCTGATCTCCAATGCAGTTTCACTCAAGAATTATCCTGCTATGCCGAAAAAGATTCGGCTGATGAACACAGGCGAAACGATGCAATATGATTTCAGATATTTACCTGAGCTTTATAAGCCGGATTCTGACTGCATGGAGCATAAATGCCTTCACATTTATGGAATTGATGTGGATACTTTGGAATGCGAACCGGTCGTTATAGAGATCGAATGGGATATGTAAAAATGTGAAGCGGGAGACGGCTGAAAAATTGTAATAGCAAGCAAATTCGGCAGGCTGCCGCAGAAACTGGATTTTAATTCCAGAAATGAACAATATATGGTACAGAAATAACGACATAAAGTTAATTTTGTCCTATTTTTATTATTATAATCCAAGAAATTGTATAGCAAAAATGCTATAATTATTGTGTGAAATGTTCTCTTTATGTAAGCGGGAGAAAAGGCTACGGTGGAAATCAGATAGATTAGCGATTCTCCCCTGGTTAGCATCCGCCCCCACAAAGAAAGGATGATGATATGCAGACCCTTGAGAAAAACCGACTGCGCGCGCCTAAGCGCAGTAAGCTTCGCCTGGCGTTGAGTCAGTGGCAGCTATACGCACTGCTTCTGCCCGGTGTGCTGGTCACATTCGTATTCCATTACCTGCCCTTGTACGGCACCACCATCGCCTTCAAGGATATG
>JAZSPA010000045.1:0-36736 GCA_045537165.1 Faecousia sp. | reverse complement strand
CCTTCTTGGACAGGATGTCCTTAACGGTGTCGCAGCAGACCTTGGACTCCAGGTTTGCGATCAGAGCCTTGGTAGCAGCCTTGTTAGCTTCGCCGTCGTTGAAGGTATCCAGCCATGCCTGGCAAGCAGCCTTGCGCTCCTCGCAGCAGGTGTCAGCCATAACGGTTCTGACCTTGTTGGCCAGGGACTCACGGATCACTGCCTGAGCGGTGTACATACCCAGACCGTGCTCTGCGTTGTCTTCGAACAGGGAGTTAGCCCAAGCGGGGCCGTGGCCTGCTTCGTTGACGCAGTAGGGAGAGGTGGCAGCGGGGCCGCCCCAGATGGAGGAACAGCCGGTGGCGTTGGAGATGTACATCCGATCGCCGAACAGCTGGGTTACCAGACGAGCGTAGCTGGTTTCTGCACAGCCTGCGCATGAGCCGGAGAACTCAAGCAGAGGCTTGCGGAACTGGCTGCCCTTAACGGTGTTATCCTGCATGTCGGGCTTGTCAGCAACCTTATTAACCATGTAGTTGAAGACTTCCTGCTGAGCCAGTTCTTCTTCCTGGGGAACCATGGTGATAGCATTGGTGGGACATACGCCAACGCAAACGCCGCAGCCCATGCAGTCCAGGGGAGAAACAGCCATGGTGTAGGAGTAAACGCCCTTGCCCTTGCCGGCCTTAACAGGCACGATCTTAGCGCCGGCGGGAGCAGCAGCTGCTTCCTCAGCGGTCAGAGCGATGGGACGGATGGTAGCGTGGGGACATACATAAGCACAGTTGTTGCACTGGATACACTTGGTCTCATCCCAGCGGGGAACAGTAACAGCAACGCCGCGCTTCTCGTATGCGGAAGCGCCCAGAGCGAACTGACCGTCAGCGTAGGGCTCGAAAGCGGAAACAGGCAGGCTGTAGCCGTCCATCTTGCCAACGGGGGTCAGAATGTTCTTAACAACAGCAACGGTATCAGCGTTGCCTTCCAGGGTGACTTCCTTAGCCTTGTCCTCTGCGTTAGCCCAGGAAGCGGGAACGTCGACCTTCACATAAGCGGTAGCGCCTGCGTCGATAGCATCCCAGTTCTTGTCAACAACATCGCGGCCCTTCTTCAGGTAGGAAGCCTCAGCAGCAGCCTTCATGTAGCCGATAGCTTCTTCACTGGGCATAACCTTTGCCAGGGAGAAGAATGCGGACTGCAGAATGGTGTTGGTGCGCTTGCCCATACCGACCTTGATAGCCAGGTCGATAGCGTTGATGGTGTACAGCTGGATGTTGTTAGCAGCGATGTAGCGCTTGGAAGCGGCATCCAGGTGATGCTCCAGCTCTTCCAGAGACCACTGGCAGTTGATCAGGAATACGCCGCCGGGCTTAACGTCCTGCACGATCTTGAAGCCTTTGGTGATGTAGGAGGGGTTGTGGCAGGCCACAAAGTCAGCCTTGTTCACGTAGTAGGGGCTCTTGATGGGCTTGTCACCGAAACGCAGGTGGGAAACGGTTACACCGCCGGTCTTCTTGGAGTCGTACTGGAAGTAAGCCTGTACGTACTTGCCGGTGTGGTCACCGATGATCTTGATGGAGTTCTTGTTAGCGCCAACGGTGCCGTCGCCGCCCAGACCCCAGAACTTGCACTCGATGGTGCCTTCAGCTGCGGTGTTGGGGGAGACCTTCTCGTCCAAAGACAGGTGAGTCAGGTCATCAACGATACCCAAAGTGAACTCCTGCTTGGGCTCAGCCTTAGCCAGTTCCTCGTAAACTGCGAAGAAGGAAGCGGGAGTGGTGTCCTTAGAGCCTAAGCCGTAACGGCCGCCGATCACAGTAACGTCGTTCTTGCTGGCCTTAGCCAGAGCCATAACAACATCCTGGTACAGAGGCTCGCCCTGAGAGCCGGGCTCCTTGGTGCGGTCCAGAACAGCGATCTTCTTAGCGGTTGCGGGGATAGCAGCCAGCAGGTGCTTGGAACTCCAGGGACGGAACAGGCGAACCTTAACCAGGCCGACCTTCTCGCCGTGGGCATTCAGGTAGTCGATAACTTCCTCGATAACGTCATTGACGGAACCCATAGCAACGATCACACGGTCTGCATCGGGTGCACCGTAGTAGTTGAACAGCTGGTAGTTGGTGCCCAGCTTCTCGTTGACCTTGGCCATGTACTTCTCAACAACTGCGGGCAGAGCATTGTAGTACTTGTTGCAAGCCTCGCGGTGTTGGAAGAAGATATCGTCGTTCTCGTGAGAGCCGCGCATTGCGGGACGCTCGGGGTTCAAAGCGTGCTTCCGGAAGGCGTCAACAGCCTCCATGTTGGTCATTTCCTTCAGGTCCTCATAGTCCCAGATAGCGATCTTCTGGATCTCGTGGGAGGTACGGAAACCGTCAAAGAAGTTAATGAAGGGAACACGGCCTTCGATGGATGCCAGGTGAGCAACAGCGCCCAGGTCCATAACTTCCTGAACGTTGGTCTCAGCCAGCATAGCGAAACCGGTCTGACGGCAGGCGTAAACGTCGGAGTGGTCGCCGAAGATGTTCAGAGCCTGAGCAGCAACGGTACGGGCAGAGACGTGGAATACGCTGGGCAGCAGTTCGCCGGCGATCTTGTACATGTTGGGGATCATCAGCAGAAGGCCCTGAGAAGCAGTGTAGGTGGTGGTCAGAGCACCGGCGGCCAGAGAGCCGTGGACAGTACCTGCAGCACCGGCTTCGGACTGCATCTCGACGACCTTAACAGTATCGCCAAAGATATTCTTACGGCCGGCAGCGGACCACTGGTCAACATAGTCGGCCATGGGGCTGGAGGGCGTAATGGGGTAAATGCCAGCTACTTCGGTAAATGCATAGCTGACGTGGGCGGCAGCGGTATTGCCGTCCATAGTCTTAAATTTTCTTGCCAAAATGATACCTCCTAAAGTAATCAATTTTTGTCGCATATATAATAGCACCTTTCGGTTCATTTGTAAAGGATTTTTGCCATTCAGAAACAGGAAAAACAGCGAATTTATGAGAAAAAAGAAATGGGTATTTTGTAAGGGTATGGAAAAAAGAACTGCATAGGAAAAAAGTATTGTGTTTTTAGGGTAATTGGGGTATGATTAAGAGTAATAAAGGAGATGAGAGTATGCTTTGCACCATCCGTTCCATGGGCATCAGCGGCATCCGCGGAAGCGGCGTTGCTGTGGAATGCTACATATCCAATGGCCTGCCTTCTTTTGAGATTGTTGGTCTGCCTGATGCTGCGGTCAAAGAGGCCAGAGAGCGCGTCCGCGCAGCGGCTAAATCCTGCGGCGCCCGGTTTCCCGCCAGCAAGATCACAGTGAATCTTGCCCCAGCTAACCTGAAAAAGGTGGGTACCCATTATGATCTGCCCATTTTGCTGAGTATACTTTGCGCAAGCTCTGCTGTAAAAACACCGGATGAATCCTGTGCTTTCATTGGCGAAGTGAGTTTGGATGGCTCTGTGCGCCCGGTTTCCGGCGTGCTGCCTATGGCAATCGCGGCCAGAAGAGCCGGCATCAAAAAGCTGTACGTTCCTGCTCATAATGCACCGGAGGCTACTTTGGCCCGTGGCGCTGCGGTGATTCCTGTGCATTCCGTTAAGGAATTGATTGATTCTTTGAATGAAGGCAAGCCCATGGCCGAGCAGCCCTTGTGGATGCCGGAAGGGAAGCAGGAATTTACTTTGGACTATAAGGACGTTTTGGGACAGGATAATGCAAAACGTGCTTTGGAGATCGCTGCGGCTGGCAGCCATAATGTGCTGCTCATCGGCCCTCCCGGTTCCGGCAAAAGTATGCTCAGTAAGCGGTTGCCGTCTATTTTGCCGGATATGACCTGGGAAGAGTCCCTTTCTGTATCTCAGGTCTACTCTGTTATGGGCCTTTTGAATGCCAGACGGCCTATGGTGATGCAGCGTCCGTTCCGTTCGCCCCATCACACGATCTCCAACGTTGGCCTGACCGGCGGCGGTACTAATCCAAAGCCGGGTGAGATCTCTCTTGCCCATAAAGGCGTGCTGTTTTTAGATGAGTTACCGGAATTTAAGCGGGATACTTTGGATGTAATGCGCCAGCCTTTGGAAGACGGTTATGTAACGATCTCTCGGGCTTCCGGCAGCGCAGCATATCCTTCTGAATTTATGCTGGTTTGCGCGATGAATCCCTGCAAATGTGGCTGGAACGGCGATCCTTCCGGCAGATGCAAATGCTCTCAGACTTCTGTAGCAGCTTATCGGGGCAAAATCTCCGGACCGCTATTGGACCGGATCGATATTATCGTGGAAGTGCCTGCTGTTCATTATGAAGATCTGCAGTCCAGGGAGGAAACGGAATCCTCTGCCAGTATCAAGGCCCGGGTGAACAAAGCCCGTTTGGTGCAGCAGGAAAGGTATAAAGACAGAGCTATTACCTGTAACTCTCGCATGGGCCCCGATGAGTTGCGGGAATACTGCAAGCTGGACAAGACCGGCCACACGCTTATGGAAGAGGCATTTAACGATTATGGGTTGACGGCTCGCAGCTATGACCGTATCCTGAAAGTGGCCAGAACCATTGCGGATTTGGAAGGCAGCAAGGATATTCTGCCGGTGCATATTGGCGAAGCCATTCAATATAGAACAATCAATATTTAAACGAGGATATAACTGTGAACGAGATTTTTTTACTGAAGCTGGGCGAGATCGTACTGAAGGGTGCAAACAAACGCCAGTTTGAAGACAAGCTGCGGCAGAATGTGCGTCGCCGTGTAAAGCCTTACGGCCATTTTGATGTTTATATTATGCAGTCCACGGTCTACGTAGAGCCTATGGACGATCAGGTGGATCTGGATGGTGCTTGGGATGCCTGCCGTGCTGTGTTTGGTGTTGTAAGCCTGTGCCGCTGCCGCCCCTGCAAGAAGGATCTTGACAGTATCTTTGAGGCCGTAGAAGCCTACCTGGGCGATGATCTCGATATGGCTGAATCCTTTAAGGTGGAATCCAAACGCTCTGATAAGACCTTCCCACTGACTTCTATCGGTATTTCCCAGGAAATCGGCGGTCGTATCGCAGAAGCGCATCCTGACTGCCGGGTGGACGTGCGCAATCCCGCCTATACTGTGTATGTAGAAGTTCGGGATCTTGCAGCCTATGTACATGGGCCTGCTGAGCCCGGCGCAGGCGGTCTGCCTACCGGTGTGGGTGGCAGAGCCATGTGCCTGCTTTCCGGCGGTATTGATTCTCCTGTTGCGGCTTATATGATCGCTAAGCGGGGTGTTGAAATTGAATGTGTGCATTTCTTCTCTTATCCCTATACTTCTCAGCTTGCTAAGGATAAGGTGATCGAGCTTGCCCGGCTGGTTACCAAGTATTGCGGCAGAATGACCTTGAATGTGGTGAATTTTACCCCCATTCAGGAGGCTATCCGGGATAATTGCCCTGAGGAGTTCTTTACTCTGATTATGCGGCGGTTTATGATGGAGATCTCTCAGGCCATCGCTTTGCAGCACGGCTGCGGCGCGCTGATTACCGGCGAAAACCTGGGTCAGGTTGCCAGCCAGACCATGCAGGCAATGGCGGTTACCGGCGCGGTGGTGGATATTCCTATCTTTATGCCTTTGGTTGGTATGGATAAGGAGGAAATCGTCACCATCGCCCGTCGTATTGGCACGCTGGATACTTCTATTTTGCCTTACGAGGATTGCTGCACGGTATTTACCCCTAAGCACCCCAAAACCAAGCCTACCATCAATCAGCTTTTGGGCGCTGAGGCAAAGCTGGATCGGGAAGCTTTGATCAAGGCAGCTCTTGAGGATGTTGAAAAGATCACGGTGAAGTACCATGAAGACACTGTGTAAAGCTGTTCTTGATGCTCTGGGGGATAAGACCCTCGCCACAGCAGAAAGCTGTACCGGCGGTATGATTGGCAGCTTCCTGACGGCGGTTCCCGGCAGTTCTAAGGTTTATAAGGGTGGTATCATCAGCTACACCAATGAGGTGAAGAAAGATCTGCTTGGCGTTCCCGGTGACATACTGGAAGCTTTTGGGGCGGTATCTGAGCAGGTAGCTATGGCTATGGCACAGGGTGCATTGGCCCGTCTACACGCAGATGTAGCTGTTTCTGTTACCGGCCTTGCCGGCCCGGACGGAGATGACCGGGGTAAACCTGTGGGTACGGTGTTTATTGGCTATGCAGACAAAAAAAATTGCTTCGCTAAAAAGTTCCTGTTTACCGGTGATCGGGAGCAGGTAAGGATGGCTGCAGCAAGAGAAGCATTGCAAATTGTACTGGAAATGAATAATTGATAAAAGGCTGTCAATAGACAGCCTTTTTCTTGCTTTTTGATTGAAAAACAGGGGATAATGATGACTGAAAGTTAGAAATTCCACAGTTTTCCCTTGAATACAGCAAGCCCCGATTTTTATAATGCCAATAAACAGGGGGGAGCTTATGTACATACGAAAGATTAACAGAGGTTTTATCATTTTTACGGTATTTCTGTTCATTATGGGTGGTATTTATACAATGGTGTTTGCCGCCTGTCAGATCCCTGCGACAGAGTCTGTGCAGACCGATGATGCACCTGCGACGTTTATAGATACGGTGGAATTGCCGGTATTCATTCCGGATACTACCTTAGTGGTTGAACGTATCGTCAGCTACGATGGGCATTATGTAGAAGATGGCAGCGAAGATTATGTCAGGGATATCGCAGCTTTATATCTGCACAATTCCGGTAGTACTATGGTTGCCGCTTGCCGGGTAATTGTACAGCTGGAATGGGGACTGTACCGATTTGAAGCTACCTGCATACCGCCGGGTGCAACGGTGTTGGTACTGGAAAAGGACAGGAAACCGTATAGTGATATAGGTATATATTCCGTTGGCGGCAGTGCTTCAAAAGGTATTAAGACGGACTTAAACGGGGATATTATCTGCACCCAGGATTTTATGGCTGGATTGCGGCTTTACAATATATCCGATGAAGATTATGAGGCAATTTGCATCAGTCATAAAAACTTTTTACCGGAGGAAAACATATATATTGGCGGTATTACCTATGTAACTTATGCCGATAGCCTGAATGGGGGAGGGCATTGCGATATTTGGCCGGTACATTTTGCTGAGCAGAGTAAAATCGTTTGCATAACCGGCAATAAAATGGATGCACAGTAACTGTTACTGTGCATTCATTTTTATAAAACTTTAGAAAGAAATTCCTGCAGACGGGGGTGCTTGGGGCTTTCAAAGATCTCCTGAGGTGTTCCTTGCTCCAAAATTTTACCCTCGTCCATAAATACCACTCTGGTGGCAACTTCTTTTGCAAAACCCATTTCGTGGGTAACTACCACCATAGTCATACCGGTCTTTGCCAAGCCCTTCATAACAGATAGAACTTCACCAACCATCTCAGGGTCAAGGGCGGAGGTGGGTTCGTCAAACAGCATAACCTCAGGCTGCATCATCAAGGCACGAACAATGGCTATCCGCTGCTTTTGTCCACCGGACAGCTGGATGGGGTAGGCATCTGCCCGTTCTTCGAGACCGACCTTGGTAAGTAAAGCAAGCGCCTCTTTCTTTGCATCCTGCTTGTTCATTTTCAGAACCTTAACAGGGGCGAGAACCATATTCTCCAAAATTGTCTTGTGAGGAAAGAGGTTAAAATGCTGGAAGACCATACCCATCTTTTCTCGGTGGGTGTTGATATTTACCTTTTCTTTCTTTCCCTGTTCATTGATATAGGTTTTTCGAGTGATGTCGATACCGTGGATGAGAATAGATCCCGCTGTAGGAACCTCCAATAAATTTAGGCTTCTTAGCAGTGTACTTTTTCCGGAGCCGGAAGGACCAATTACAACTACAACTTCGCCTTTTTTGATATCGATAGAAACATCATCCAGCGCGTGGAGCTTACCGTTATTATAGTATTTTTTCAGATTTTGCACCTGGATCAAATTATCGTTTGTCACCACGGCTCATTCTCCTTTCAAAGTACTGGATGATCTTGGATGTGGGGAAGCACAAGCAGAAATAAACGGCCGTGGCAATCAAAAGCGGCTCCATGATGATACTGGCAGCGCCACGCACATCGTTGACAGCTGCCATCAGATCCGGAACGCCGATCGTATAAGCAACTGCGGACTCTTTAATGATGACGACAAATTCGTTTGCGATAGCAGGAAGGATGTTCTTGATGGCTTGCGGCAGGATGATATTCATCAGATTTTGCCTTTTGGTCATACCTAAGCTTCTTGCGGCTTCTGTTTGACCGAGATCAATGGACTGAATGCCGCTGCGAATGATTTCACAAAGATATGCTGCAGAGTTCATGCTCAACGCAACGACACCCGGAAAAAAACGCTGAAATTTCAAGAAACCGAATATAGTGTAATTCGGCAGTTTAATTACTCTGAAAACGCCGTAGTAGATAATCATGATCTGCACAAGCACAGGGGTAGAACGAATGATCTCCACATAGCAGCTCGCAATAAACGAGAGGGGATTGAATTTGCTTATGGTAAGCAACGGACCGTTTCCTCGCAGATGACCGTTCTTATCTAAACTTAAGAAGCGGAAGGGACGGATATCGCTCATTCTGGCGATAGCAAGGATAATGCCAAGTATAAAGCCAAAAACAACGGTAAAAAACGCCAGCAGAACGGTGACGATCAAACCATGCTTAAAGTGCTCGGCGTATTGAAATGTTTTTTCAAAGCCTGAGGCTGTAATCAGATTGCCCATGGGGGTTACTCCTTATCTCAATTAACGCACCGATTCCTCCTCGCATAGGAGGAGGAATTGGTGGTAAGTTATGTTATTCGTCGTTGGCGGGATCTTCTGTGGGAACGTTGCCTTCATCATCCAGCATACCCTCGTACTTGTTACCGGCTGCCAGTTGGTTGGCCTTTTCCAGATACTGGTTAAAGGTTCCGCTGTCGATGCACTGCTTAAGAGCCTCATTAACATATTTCAACAGTTCGGCATTGCCCTTAGCAACGCCAATGACATTGCCGTCTTCGCTGTAGGGAACTTCACAGACGATGTGCAGTTCGGGGTAGTTTTTCTGATAGGAAACGGCGACATCCCATTCAATGTAGGCACCGTCCAGGTTGCCTGCGACCAGGTCAGCGATGATATCGGTTGCCTTGGTGAGGCTGACGATATCAGCGTCAGCGCTGTACTCGGCAGCCAGATCCATCTGAATGGTACCGTTTTGTGCGCCGATGGAAGCGCTTGCATTGTTCAGAGAGTCCAGATCGGAGAACATATCCTTCTTGCCGGTGGTGGTGATGAACGCCTGCTTGCCGCCATAGTAGATCTCGGAGAAATCCATTTTTTCGAGACGCTCGGGATCGGGGGAGAGACCGGCCATTGCCAAATCTGCAACGCCTGCGCCCATCTCACCGATAATGCCGTTAAAGTCCACAGGTACGACATCCAAGGTCAGACCCAGATAATCTGCGATGTATTGTGCCAGGTCCATATCAAAGCCGGCCAACGTGGGCTTTCCGTTTTCATCCAGCGCGTAGAATTCATAGGGAGCATAGTCGGGGGAGGTAACTACGGTCAGGTAGCCTTCCTTGACAGTTTTCAGGTTGTAAGGATTCTTGCCGGGGCCATCGGCTTCCTCAAGGACACAGCCAGAGAACATGCCCAGCATACAAACAACGGCCAAAACAATTGCAATGTACTTTTTCATAATAAGATCTCCTTTTCTTTTCCTTTCCTTTTGGGAAGTTGTTATGGCTGTATTATACATTGTATAATATTCATAGTCAAGCGAAAAAATATACAAAGCTGCAAGAGATTATTAAGGATTTCCTGTTGCAAAACGCACAATAATATTCATTTTGCATATGAAAATACGAATATAGATAAAATTTATGCAGATTAATGAATGAATAATATACAGTAAGAATGAATATAAGTATACCCGGTACGTTATGTACCGGGTATATGGATTTATTCGCCGTTATCCTCGCCGACGGGAGGTGTGATGTTGCCATCGCCTTCTTCTCCCACCGGAGGTGTGACGGGACCTTCGCCACCTTCTCCCTCAGGAGGAGTAATGGGATCTTCTCCCGGATCTACCGGTGTGTCGGGGTTGGGCCCTTGCGGTGCCTCGGTCGTTCCACCCGGGATATCAATCGGGGGATCTGTTGGAGGATCCGTGGGAACTTCCTTTTTAATGATCTTTACGACGATCTTATCTCTTGTTGCGTATCCGTCGTGGTTTTCCAGCTTGCTGGAGATCAGCGCGCCGGTTTCCTTATCATATTTGTTACGGTAGCTCTTGGAAACTGCGCCAACCGTACCGCTGTCCAATACCTGTCCGTCATAGTAGCCGTTGGGATTGTTGTCTTCGTCAATTTCCATATAACGGACGGGCGCTTGCCTCCATTCCACTGTTTCGCTGATGAATTTTACGTAGTAATCCTTTTCATCGGTGCCGACAAGCCTTACGGAAACAGTACCGCCGTTGGCAGATGCCTCAATGCGGATGGGATAATTGGTGTTGTTGCGGAACCTGAAGTCAATACCGCCCCAGGATACGGTAGCATCGGTGGAGAAGGGGATGTAGGAGGGAAGATACAGGTGGCAATCTCTTTCAATAATTTCCAGGTCAGCCAGAACGGCTGCATAATACAGTGTGGAGGAAACCTGGCAGATACCGCCGCCGTAGGTCATGACTACTTCGCCGCCTACATAGGATGCGCCGGGCTTCCAGCCGTTTTCGGCATTGCGTTCGCCCAGGGTATAGTTGTAACTGAAGATCTCGCCGGGCATTACCACTACGTTATTGATGCGGTCACAGGCAATCCACAGGTTCACGTTTCTGTCGGCATTATAGCCGGCAGTTGCGGTCATTTCACCTAAGACATCCTTGTAAAGCTCCGCGTCAAGCATATCGCTCGTGACATCGGGGAACAGAGGCTTAAAAGGGATTTGCACCTGGTCGCCGGGCTTAGCATTTTCTATGAGAGCTTGCGCCTCTTCGGGAATGAAACCGTAACCGGTGGATTCAGCAGTAATTTCGAAGGTTTCGGGATCTAACTGCGCGTTTACAACGGGGATACATTCTTCCAGATAGATTTTCTCCCAATCCAGAGCATCAGGAGATTCTACCGGGAAGGCGTATTCCATCGCAGTTAGGTTTTCGCTGTAGGCGCTTACAACAGCGTCATAGAGCATATTCGCATCCAGGTTAATGCCAGGCGTACCAATAGTAACCGTTAAAATCTGGCCTTCGTTCATCTGCGGCTCGTCAATATCCACAGGGAGCGTGCCGGTAACAGTATAGCTATGCTGAGTGAGGGTGGACTGATAATGGGCTGCTACTTCGTTTAGTTCTTCCATAATGGCAGCCTTATTCAGACCAATATAGCGGGAGATGTCAAATGCTTCGGTGTTATCAGAATCATTGGTATACTTGAGCGCTGCATCTACCGCTGCTTCTGCGTTTAGTGTGATGGCAGAAACATTCGGGGTTAGGACAACAGTATGCTCACCTACAGTAATGGTCAGATCTTTACCGGTGTAATTCCGTTCAAAGGCCGCGCTTACTGCCTGGATAGCATTCTTGCGGGTTTGACCCTGGACACTTACACCGGCAATGGTAACATTTGCCGTAAGCACTTGGTTGTCACGAATGTTGAGATAGATAAAATAACCGGCAACACCGGCAACGATGCACAGCAACAAAGCGATACTGATGATAATCAGCAAAGTCTTTTTTTGGCTGCCTGCTTTTACGAATTTGTTTTGCTTTTTCTCCGCGATGGTGCGGTAGGAGCTTTCCAGCTCTTCTACCTCCTTGCGGTTATTTTTGTTATTTGCCAAGGAAGGCACTCCTTTCGAGGGGATCTTTGCTCACATTGTATCATAATTCGGGGGAAATACAAGAAAAATGTTTAATTATTTCTCGTCAATGTTCGACGCATTTTTGAAATCGGGTTACAAATGCTTTTGCTTGCTTCAGACTGTCAACACCGGAAGCCAGCTTCAGCCGCAATGTGGGAACCTTTGCATTGGCTACAAACAGCACTCGGGATTTATAGTCCTTATCTGCGCACAGGGCGCTGATAGCTTCAAAATCCAGAGTTTGCAGTGTAAACAGAATATCGCCTGCTTTTTGCTTAATGTCCGTAATGCCCAGCTTTCGTGCGTTTGCGCGGAGCAGGGCGATGTCAATGAGGTTCAGCACGCCTCTGGGCGGTTCACCGTAGCGATCGATGATCTCGTCAAGCAGATCATCTGCATCTTCCAGGGAACGGATAGCAGCCATGCGGCGGTACAGATCCATTCTTTCCTCGCCCCGCTGAACGTAGTTTTTGTCTACATTGGCCGTTACATTCAGGTCAGCAGTACAATCTGGTTCTTTCGGCTTTTCACCCTTTTGCTCCAAAACAGCTTCGTCCAAAAGCTTCAGGTACATATCGTAACCAACAGACATCATGTGACCGGATTGCTCTGCGCCCAGCAGGTTGCCTGCGCCACGGATCTCCAGGTCACGCATAGCGATTTTGAAGCCGGAGCCGAATTCTGCGAAAGCCCGGATAGCAGAAAGTCGTTTTTCTGCAATTTCCGTCAGGTTTTTGTCCGGCCGGTAGGTGAAATACGCATAGGCGTGCCGGGTGGAGCGGCCTACACGGCCACGAAGCTGGTGGAGCTGGGAAAGACCGAAACGGTCGGCATTTTCAATAATGAGGGTGTTTGCATTGGGAATATCCAGACCTGTCTCAATGATGGTGGTGCAAACCAGAACCTGAATATCACCGTTGGCCATAGACTGCATCACGTCACTTAAGGCCTCCTCGCCCATTTTACCGTGGGCGACAGCAACACTCAGTCCGGGGATGCGGCGTTTCAAAGCGCCTGCGCATTGGTCAATGGTTTCTACCCGGTTGTGGAGGTAATACACTTGACCGCCACGCTCTACTTCCCGACGAATTGCATCGTCCAGGATGGCGTTGCTATGCTCCATTACATAGGTCTGTACCGGATAACGGTCGGAAGGGGGAACTTCGATGGTGGACATATCCCGAATGCCGGATAGGGCCATATTCAGGGTACGGGGGATAGGTGTTGCGGACAGAGTCAGCACGTCAACGCCCTTGGAAATTTCCTTCAGCCGTTCTTTGTGGCTGACACCGAAACGCTGCTCTTCGTCTACGATCAACAGCCCTAAGTCCTTAAATTCAACGGACTTTTGCAGCAGCTTGTGGGTGCCGATGATCAGATCTACCTGACCGGCTCGCAGATTCTGCAGGGTCTTTTTTTGCTGTGTTGGGGTGCGGAATCGGCTGAGCACATCGATGTTCACGGGGAAGCCCCGGAAACGGCTGACAGCGGTTTGATAATGCTGCTGCGCCAGTACAGTGGTGGGAACAAGAATGGCAGCCTGCTTGCCGTCCATAATCGCTTTCATAATTGCACGCATAGCAACCTCGGTTTTACCGAAGCCTACGTCGCCGCACAAAAGCCGGTCCATAGGTATGGGGGATTCCATATCGTTTTTGATCTCGTTTACGCAGCGCAGCTGATCATCTGTTTCAGGATAAGGGAAGTTATCCTCAAATTCCCTTTGCCATGGGGTATCTGCGGCAAAGGCAAAACCTTCCTGCCGCTTTCTGGCTGCGTAAAGCTGGATCAGCTCTTCCGCCATATCTTTTGCAGCGCTTTTGGCCTTCGCTTTGGTCTTCTGCCAGGCATCGGTGCCAATTTTATTCAGGCGGACATTGCCATCTTCTCCGCCGCCGATGTATTTGCTCACCATATCCAGCTGAGTTGCCGGAACAAAAAGGGTGTCGCTGCCCTGATAGGCGATTTTTACATAGTCTTTAACTGCGCCGTCGATACGGATTTGCTCCATGGCGACAAAACGGCCGATGCCGTAATTTTCGTGTACAACAAGATCGCCTGGGGCGAGATCGGTAAAGGAATTCAGCTTTTGCCGGTTGGTGGCTGTCTTTTTGGCTTTGCGTCTGGGCTCAGCTTTAGCCATAAGCTGACCTTCAGAAAGCACAGCCAGCTTGCTGCCTGGGTATTCCATACCAAAGGGCAAAGTGCCTTCGGTGAGCAGAATCTGGCCAGGCTGGGGCATTGTATTTAAGGGGATCGCAAGAAATGCGGAGATGTTTCTGCTGGAGAGCATTTCCTGCAAAAGCTCTGCTCTGCGCCGTGAGCCGCAGAGAACTAAAGAACAAAATTCCATTTTTTGGTAATGCAGCAGGTCTGAAGCGGCAGTATCCATGCTGCCCCCGTAGCTGGGCAATTGCTTGGCTGCAATGGGGTAGAGGACTTTGGGAGGATTTTCTTCGGGATAGGATGTTCCGCCAAAGGTATCGGTGTATAACAAAGTTTTACCGGTCAGTTCTCCGCAAAAGTCCTCCCAGGTGAGCACATAATCGCAGTTTTCACCGGCCAAAATGCCGTTTTGCAGCATGCTGTCCAGTTCCATTCCCACTTCTTCAACTCTGCTGCGGGCAGACCGGTGCAAGCTGCTTTGGTCGCAAAGGACAAAGATGGCGTCCTGGGGGATATAGTCCATAGCGGTGGCGAAAGCATCATAGATCAGCGCCATATAGCGGTCCGATGCTGTACCGGAAATGCCGTTTTCATATCTTTCCAGGTCTTTTTCCAGGGTGCGGATCAAGGGTTCATTTAAGTTTTTTCGCCGTTTTTGGCCTGAAACCATTGCTTGCAAAGCTTTGCATAGACCGGGAATACCCTCACGGTGAAGGTGGGGCTGGGTTTCGCCTACCGGCAGAATCACAACGGAATCAACATTTTGGGTGCGCCGCTGGGTATCGGGGTCAAAAAAACCCATAGTATCCAATTCGTCACCAAAGAACTCCGCGCGAATGGGCGCATCAGCGGCAGGGGAGTAGATATCCAAAATGCCGCCCCGGTGGGAGAACTGACCGGGGCCTTCCACCATGGCGCAATGGGTATAGCCGGAGCGGGTTAACAGGCCAATAAGGCTGTCCATATTGTATTCTAAGCCTACATTTAAGGTGAATGCGGCAGAAGAAAGAATGATGGGGGGCATAGTTCGCTGCGCCATAGACTCCCATGAAAAAATTTGTATTTGCGTGTTGCCGGTTTGCAAATCATGAAGCTGACGCAACCGTTTCTGCTCCCAGGCTCTTGAAACAACTGCGCTGTCATACAAGGTCAGCTCTCGGCTGGGCAGCACAGGGCATTCTTTGCCCGTAAAACAAAGCAGCTCCTGCTGGAAACGCTTTGCGGACATATCGTCCTGGCAGAGGATCACAATGGGACGCTGGGTATGGCTTGCAATACCGGCAATGATATGGCTGCGGTTGATTTGACCGATACCGGTGATGGCAGCGGAAACGTTATTTGACAAAGAGCTAAGAATATCATTATATTCCGGCATGGCTTTAAGCGCCGATAACAGCATTTCCATATGCGTCCTCCTTAAAAATTATTTGCACGTAACAACGCGGAAAGGGGGAAAATACCCCCCTTTCCGTGAATAAGACAATATTCGATTAGGGATGGCTTCCGTTAAAGCGGTTTGCCGCTTCATATATGCCTTTTTCCAGGATGCAAAGGGCAGCGTTTGCTGCATTATCCAAGGCAAAATCCAAAGCCTGTTGCTCAGCAGGTGAAAATCCGGAAAGAACCCAATCGGCAAGGTCTGCATCCTTGTGTGGTTTGCTGCCCACGCCGATCTTCACTCTGGGGAAGTTTTCACTGCCTAACTGAGCGATGATGGATTTGATTCCGTTATGACCGCCGGCGCTTCCGTTCGGGCGAATACGCAGCCGACCGGGCTCCAGGGAAATATCGTCGAAAAGAACAATGATCCGTTCCGGCGGTATATGATAGTAAGCGGACATTTGCAGAACTGATACACCGGAAAGATTCATATAAGTCTGGGGTTTGAGCAGATATAGCTTTGTTCCGTGATAGGTAGTCTGTCCATAAAGACCCTGAAATTTACCTTTGTCGATTTTGCAGCCAAGCTGCTGCGCGATCAGGTCGATTGCCATCCAGCCGCAGTTATGCCGGGTTTTGGCATATTCTTTGCCGGGGTTGCCCAGGCCAACGATCAGCCAGGCGTCATTACTTTTGCCAAACACAGCTTAGAATAGGTCGGCGATGGATGTACCGCCGTGGATGTGCGCAATAGCGCGGGCAAAGATAGGAGCAACGTCCAGCATCTTGATCTTGTCGGTGGGGCAGTCAGCAGGCACAGGGATGGTGTTGTGTACAACAACTTCACGGATAACGCTCTTTTCAATCCGGTCAAATGCAGGACCGGAAAGCACGCCGTGGGTAGCGCAGGCATAAACTTCCTTAGCACCGCCAACTTCAACCAGAGCGTTTGCGGCGTTGCACAGAGAACCTGCGGTGTCGATCATATCGTCGAACAGGATGCAGGTCTTGCCCTTAACATCGCCGATGACGTTCATAACTTCACACTCATTAGCTTTTTGACGGCGCTTGTCAACAATGGCAAGACCCATGTGCACCTTTGATGCAAAAGCGCGGGCGCGGGCAACAGAACCGACATCGGGAGAAACAACAACAAATTCATCGTGATTGAACTTGTCTTCGGGGAACTTGTTCAGGTAATATTTTACAAAAGTGGGGTTGCCCAGCAGGTGATCAACAGGGATATCAAAGAAGCCCTGGATCTGAGCGGCGTGCAGGTCCATAGTCAGCACCCGGTTTGCACCGGCAGCAGTGAGCATATTAGCCACCAGCTTTGCAGAGATGGGATCGCGGCTCTTAGCCTTGCGGTCCTGACGTGCATAGCCGAAGTAGGGGATGACGGCAGTGATGCGGCCGGCGGAAGCACGACGGCAGGCATCGATCATAACCAGCAGCTCCATCAGATTATCGTTAACGGGCTTGCAGGTGGACTGAATGAGAAATACGTCTGCTCCACGGACGGTTTCTTCCAGGCTGACAGATACTTCACCATCGGAGAAAGTGCGAACTACGCCCTTACCCATGGTCAGACCCAATTCCTTGCAAATGGTTTCTGCAAATGCAGGGTTGGAATTGCCGCAAAAGATTTTGATGTTGCCGTACGATATCATTTTACAATACCTCACTTCGTCTGTTTCTGTGTTCCTGACGGCGGCCAGGCTATTTCAGTATTATTATAGCATTACATAGTTATAAATTGCAATAACACTTTATAAAGAATTTACAACAAAAAAAAGAAAATTACCGGTCTTTGATTGTGCAAAGCACCAATAGACGGGGGATGTGATATTTTTGTTGCCATTATAGCTAAAACATTGTATAATAAAAGATATGAGATCGCGAGGTGCAGTTATGGAAAATAAAGAATATCTTTTGAGCGTTATTATTCCGGTATATAATATGCAGGCGTATCTTGCGCGTTGCGTGGACAGCGTTCTGTTAAATGCCATTGACAGTATGCAGATCATCCTGGTGGATGACGGTTCTAAGGATGAAAGCCCTGCTATGTGTGACCGTTATGCCGAGGGACACGCAAACATTACAGTCATACATCAGGAAAACGCGGGACTTTCCGGCGCTAGAAATTCCGGTATGAAGGTGGCGGCCGGCCGCTACATTTATTTCCTGGATAGCGACGATGCTGCTCAGCCTGGGATCTTCTCTAAGTTTTTAGAGTACATTTCCAAGCGGACAGATGAGCCGGATATGGTGCTGTTTGATTGTATTTTTGTCCACGATGTTACCGGTGAAGAATCCTTTTTCGGTTTTCCTGCTGCGGAGAAGCTGCATAATATTTCGGGCCTGAAGGCGCTAAAATATATGCTTGCGGAAAAGCCGAATTTTGATTGGTATTGCTGGCGTTATTTTTACAGAAGAGCTTTTTTGGAAGACCATGATTTTTGGTATATTGAGGGAATAACTTACGAGGATGTACCGTGGACATCCAGAGCGTTGATCTTCGCTGATTTGATAGATTATTTACCAGTGGTTGGTTTGCGCTATACGATTTTACGTAAGGGATCCATCGTTAATTCAATGTCATTAAAGAAAGTGCGGGATAAGCTCTTTTTAAGCGACCATACCTGCAGATATGATATGGAGCACATTAGTGATCCGGAATTGTTGGACCGGATGCTCTCTAACCACGCAGAGTATTATGTGGGAGCTTTCCGTAATTATTGCGAATTTATCCCTGAAGCGTATCCATATGTAAAAGAGTATGTTTGGCTTTCAAAATACAGTAAAACCCGTTTCGGTAAATTTGTGTATAAGTCCACCAGTCTGCTGGGTTTCAGGCTGGGCAGCTTATTATCGAAAATGATGTTTAAGATTTTGCGGCTTGATAGGTAATATTACGATTACTTTTATAACTTCAATTTAGAAAGGTGCCGTAGCAATGGAAAGTAGAGAGTATCTTCTAAGTGTTATAATTCCGGTTTATAATATGGAGGCTTATTTATCCCGGTGTCTAGATAGTGTGCTTTCGGCGGCTATTGAGGATATGCAGGTCATTATTGTAGATGATGGCTCAAAGGACGCCAGCCCTGCAATTTGTGACAGATATGCAGACGCAAACCCTGATTTTTTGGTCATTCATCAAGAAAATGGCGGCTTGTCTGTTTCCCGCAATAGCGGAATGAAGGTGGCAACCGGCAAATATATTTATTTTCTTGATAGCGACGATGCTGTAAATCAGGACATATTTGTTCGATTTAAGGAATATATTTCTGCGCAGGTGGCAGAACCGGATGTAGTGCTGCATGATGTGATGTTGGTTCACGATGTTACGGGAGCAGAAAAATTGATGCCGTCTCCTGTCAGCGCGGACAAATTGCATAATGTTACCGGTCTGGATGCACTCAGAATGCTTTTGAAGGCGCAGCCCTATTACGAATGGTACTCATGGCGTTATTTCTACCGTCGGGATTTTATCGAACAGCATAAACTTCAGTTCCTGGCTGGCCTTGTGTTTGAAGATGCGCCTTGGTCCTCTCAAGCGTTGATTCTTGCTGACATGGTAGATTATTTGCCCCATGTAGGCATTCGTTATACGGTATGTAGAGCTGGCTCTATCGTCAATTCTGTGTCATTGAAGCAGGCAATGAGTCGGGTGCTTGTGGGTGATAATATGTGTAAGTTTGATCTGGAGCATGTTAAAGACCCTGAGCTTCTGAATCTTCTTCTGGCAAACCACGGCGAGTTTTATGTTAGTGCGTTCCGGGGTTATTGTAGAGGTGTCCGTGATGTTTATCGGTATTTAAAAGAGTATGTGTGGTTTGTGAAGTACAGTAAATCCAGAACCGGAAAGTTTATTTATTATTCTACAAAGCTGCTGGGATTCCCTATCGGCATTTTCCTCTCCAAGCTTATGTATAAGTTTACCAATCGCAATAATACAGTAGGTCATCAGTTTGACTTCTGATCAAGCCTCCCTTTCTGAAAGTGGAAAGGGAGGCTTTTTATCTTAAATTGCCGCATAAATTCCTATTGTGTAAATAAGAATAATGTGGTATAATATTTGGAAGAAATTTTGCAACAGGAGCAGGCTATGAACGATAAGATCCGTATTCAGGGCGCAAGAGAAAACAACCTGAAAAATATTAATTTGACCATACCCAGAGATAAGCTTGTGGTGTTTACCGGCCTTTCCGGTTCCGGTAAGTCCAGCCTTGCTTTTGATACGATTTATGCAGAAGGTCAACGTCGGTATGTAGAAAGCTTGAGCTCCTATGCCCGGCAGTTCTTGGGACAGATGGATAAGCCGGACGTAGATTCCATTGACGGCCTTTCTCCTGCAATTTCCATCGATCAGAAGACAACCTCCAAGAACCCTCGTTCCACCGTTGGTACGGTTACGGAGATTTACGATTATCTGCGTCTTTTGTGGGCCAGGGTTGGCATTCCCCATTGTCCTGTATGCGGCAAGGAGATCCGTAGACAAACTATCGATCAGATTGTTGACCGAGTAGAAATGATAGGCGAGGGAACGCGCTTTATTGTGCTTTCTCCCATCGTTCGCGGCAAGAAGGGTGAACATGTAAAGGTATTTGAGGATGCCCGGAAATCCGGATTTTCCAGAGTTCGGGTAGACGGTATTTTATATGACTTAAATGAGCAGATCAACTGCGAAAAAAATAAAAAGCATACCATTGAATTGGTGGTAGACCGGCTTGTGATCCGGGAAGGTCAGCGGCGGCGTCTTGCGGATTCAATTGAAACTGCCTGCGTTCATTCCGGCGGCTTGGTGACCATTGATCTGCCGGATAAAAAGGAGGAACTGAGCTTTTCTCAGAATTATGCTTGTGAGGACTGCGGCATTAGCCTTTCTGAGCTTGAACCAAGAATGTTCTCCTTTAACAACCCTGCCGGCGCTTGTCCGGATTGTACCGGCTTGGGCTTTCAACTGGTAGCGGATGAAGATCTGGTGATCCCGGATAAAACAAAATCGGTTTTTGATGGCGCTATCCAGGCAAGCGGTTGGTCCAGCGCCCGGACGGATTCTATCTTCCGGATGTACTTTGAAGCCCTGGCGCAAAAATATCATTTCTCCCTTACTGCGCCTTTTGAGCAGCTTTCTGACGAGGCGAAGGATGTGATCCTGAACGGCACAAAAGGGGAGAAACTGCGGATGACCTATAACCGCGGTAACGGTATGGGCGTTTTGGAGCAGCCTTTTGAAGGCATTCTCAATAATATCAGCCGTCGGTATCGGGAAACCCAGTCTGATGCTGCCAGAAAAGAACTGGAAGAGTGTATGGCTACGGCGCCTTGCCCCCGGTGTCACGGTGAACGGCTTTCTGACATTGCCAGAGCAGTTACTGTGGGCGGCATCGGCATTATGGATTTTTGCCGGATGAGCATAAAAGAAGGCCTTTCCTTTATGGAAAATCTGCGCCTGGAAGGCAATATGGCGTTGGTTGCGGAGCAGATCATCCGGGAGATCAAATCCCGTCTTGAGTTCTTGGTGGATGTGGGCCTGCAGTACCTGACATTGTCCCGGGCAGCAAGCACTTTGTCCGGCGGTGAGAGTCAACGTATCCGCTTGGCTACCCAGATTGGCTCTTCTCTCATGGGCGTGTTGTATATTTTGGATGAGCCCTCTATCGGACTTCATCAGCGTGACAATGATAAGCTGCTGCAGACTCTGGGCAGATTGCGGGATTTGGGCAACACCCTGATCGTGGTTGAACATGATGAAGATACCATGCGGTATGCAGATTATATCGTTGACGTTGGCCCCGGTGCGGGAAGCCATGGCGGTGAGATCGTAGCTGCCGGCACGTTAGAGGATATTCTCAATGAGCCTGCGTCTATTACCGGTCAGTATCTTTCCGGCGTGAAAAAGATACCTGTTCCCTCAAGACGCAGAGCTGGTAACGGTGGTTATCTGCATGTTCGGGGAGCATCGGAAAATAACCTGAAAAATGTGGACGTGGATATTCCGCTTGGTACGCTTACCTGCGTTACCGGTGTTTCCGGTTCCGGTAAATCCAGCCTGGTGGATCAGGTGCTGAACAAAACACTGCTTTCCCGGCTTAACCATGCCCGTACCCGTCCCGGTGCTTGCAAATGCATCGAAGGCTTGGAACACCTGGACAAGGTGATCGATATTGATCAGAGTCCCATCGGCAGGACACCCCGTTCCAATCCGGCAACTTATACCGGGCTTTTCAACGATATTCGTGACTTGTTTGCATCTACAACAGATGCAAAAGTGCGGGGTTACGGTCCTGGTCGATTTTCCTTCAATGTGAAAGGCGGCCGCTGTGAAGCTTGTAATGGCGATGGTTTGGTCAAGATTGAAATGCACTTTTTAGCAGATGTTTATGTGCCCTGTGAGGTTTGCAGAGGACAGCGGTATAACCGGGAGACCCTTGAGGTTCAATACAAGGGAAAGAACATTTCCCAGGTTTTGGATATGACGGCAGAGGAGGCGGTGACCTTCTTTGAAAATATTCCCAAGATCCACAATAAGGCAAAGACCTTGGTAGAAGTAGGATTGGGATATGTGAAGCTTGGTCAGTCCAGCACCACGCTTTCCGGTGGTGAAGCCCAGCGTGTGAAGTTAGCAACAGAACTGTCCAGGGTTTCCACAGGGCGGACGATCTATATTTTGGACGAGCCTACCACTGGTTTGCACGCAGCGGATGTCCACAAGCTGATCGAGGTGCTGCAGCGCCTTGTAGAGGCAGGTAATACTGTTTTGGTCATTGAACATAATCTGGATGTGATCAAAACGGCTGACCATATTATCGATCTTGGACCTGAGGGCGGCGACGGCGGCGGGTATATTGTTGCGCAGGGAACGCCTGAGGAAGTTGCAAAGAGTGAAAATAGTTATACCGGCCAGTATCTTAAGCGATATTTATAAAAAAGACCGGGCGTGCTGAGCACGCCCGGAGTAATTACAGATATTTATCAAACGTAGATTCAGGGAGCACGTCAGACAGCTCCAGAAGACCGTGATCGTGACCACCGGCATAGTCGACGGAGAAGATGGGAGACCTGACGATCGGTTTTGTGCTGCGGTTGAGTTTCAACGTCAGAGTTACCTTCGCGCCGCCATCGGCAGGGTGTTCCACCAGTACCGTGCCGCCGTGGGCAGCAGCTGCGCTGTGAACGATCACCATACCCAGGCCTGTTCCGAAGCGGTGATCTTCCAATGCAGGCGGCCTAAGGAAACGGTTGAAAATATTGCCACGAATTTCTTTTGCAATACCATCTCCGGGATTGGAAATGGTAAAATACATAAGATCGTTCTTTGTTGTAATGGCAGCATCAATTATAGCTCCGGTATCGCTGAATTTAGCGGCATTAGACACCAGGTTGTATATTGCCCTTTCCAGCCGTTCCTTACTTGCAAGTGAGTAAACAGGTTGTTGGGTAGTGCGGAAGCGGAGTGTAATTCCTGCATCTGCCAGCAAAGCAGCAGATTTTTCCATTACTTCTTCGATGATGGCTGTTATATTCTCTGTTGTTAGGTCGGACTGGGGATTTTCCAGATACCTGGCCGCATCGGACATATTACCGATTAATCGCAGCAGCTGGTAGATACCCCGGTTGATTTGGCTGATGTTTTGCTTTTCATTTTCGCTGATATTGTCATTTTCCTTGGCAAGCAGGCCGTCTGAGGCGGCCATAATATCAGCCAGAGGGATGCGTAATTGCTGGGATGCCAGTGCCAGGGCCTGAAGCTCACTGCGGCTGGGGGTATGCTCCATCAAAAATAGGTGGAAATCATCCATGGACATAACAGCAGCATCGTAGACAGCTCCCTGTACACAAAGGGTAAGGTACAGACAGCCGTCAGTAAAGGTGCTGTATTCTTCCTGGCCTGTCAGCAGAAGATCGGAAATATATTTACCTGTTTCAAAGAAATGGTTTTTCGCGGCTTCGTTAACAAGCGTGATCTTTCCGTCTTGAACGGCAAAGCCGGGATAATTCAAAAGATTCAGCATTTGCGCTACATTTTCAGAACTGGCCATCTTACAGCACCCCCTTACACAATAAAGTTTCGACGTTTTTCGAGCATCTTTCTATTATTCTAACGAATATTTTCGGAAATAGCAAGTAAAATCCATAAAATGAGGTGAAAATATGTCCATTCACGCCGGACACCGTCAAAGATTAAAGGATCGGTTCCTTCAAGAAGGCTTAGACGGATTTAATGAACTTAATGCTCTGGAGCTTTTGCTCTTTTACTGCATCCCGCAAAAGGATACCAATCCCTTGGCTCATCAGCTTTTGGATCATTTCGGCTCTTTTCATGCTGTGCTGGATGCAAGCCCTCAGGAATTGGAGCAGGTGGAAGGCGTTGGTCATAATATTTCCACTTTTTTGTCATTAATTCCTCAAGTGGACCGCTACTATTACAACAGCCGTACCAAGAGCGCAGTATCCCTGAATACGAATGCTGAGTGTGCGGAGTATATGGTGCCGAAATTTCGTAACAGGAACAATGAGATGGTATACATTCTCTGCCTGGATGCCAAAAATAGAGTGCTGTGCTGTAAGCAGCTGGGTGAGGGAAGCGTGAATTCTGCCGGTGTTCCCATTCGCAGAATTGTGGATGTGGCAATGAAATATAATGCTACAACGGTATATCTTGCTCACAATCATCCCGGCGGAACAACCAGGCCGTCTACAGATGATATTGAAACAACAAAACGTGTAGCTTACGCCCTGAACGGCGTGGATATTATTCTGGGCGACCATTTTATTGTTGTTGACGACCGTTATCTTTCCATGACACAAACCGGTTATTTCCGGCCGACAGAAGGCGTCCTGTGGCGCTGAATAAAAGGAGCAAACCTTGATGAAACGTTTATTTGTTTTATTACTTACCCTTGCGCTGCTGTTTAGCGGCTGCGGCGCACCGGGCAGCGCACCAAGCGCATCCTTACAGCAGGCATTAGATGCCTTTGATACCTGGCAAGAGCCCTATATGGTCATTGATGGCAATATGCCGTCTTTTACGGATAAAGACAAGTCCTTGGACTGCTTTGAATACTATTCCGATATGGACGCCTATAACCGCTGTGGCTATGCCTATGCCTGCATTTGCGAAAACACTTTACCCACAACTGAGCGGGAGAGCATTGGGCAGGTAAGACCAACCGGCTGGCAGACCGTAAAATACGACATTGTAGATGGAAAATATTTGTATAACCGCTGCCATTTGATTGGTTATCAGCTAAGCGCGGAGAATGCCAATCCTTATAATTTGATCACCGGGACCCGGTATTTCAATGTGCAGGGTATGCTGCCTTTTGAAGATCAGGTTGCAGACTATGTAAAGGAAACCGGCAATCGGGTGCTTTATCGGGTGACACCTGTGTTCGTGGGGATGGAAATGGTGGCCCGAGGCGTCCATATGGAAGCCTGGTCGATTGAGGATAATGGCAAAGGCGTTTGCTTCTCTGTTTTTGTTTATAACAAACAGCCGGGAATCGTAATTGACTATACGAATGGCGACAGTCGCCTTGCAGATGAAAGCCTTGTTCAGGATAGTACGGAGTATGTTCTTAATACCAATTCTCATAAATTCCACAAGCCGGATTGTACCTATGCGGCGGATATTAAGGAAGAAAACCGGCAAGTATATAAGGGTAGCCGGGATATTTTGATTGCACAGGGCTATAGCCCTTGCGGCGGCTGCAAACCGTAATTTTTAAGTCAGGAGGTGCTGTTCTTGGATAAATTTAAGTTAGTATCGCCCTTTCAGGCAACCGGTGACCAGCCGGAAGCTATTAAGGCGCTTAGCAAAGGCATTGAACTTGGTCTGCAGGAACAGACCTTGCTGGGTGTTACCGGTTCGGGTAAGACATTTACGATGGCATCTATCATTGAAAAGGTCAACCGTCCCACTTTGGTGCTTGCCCATAATAAGACCCTGGCTGCTCAGCTGTGTTCGGAGTTCCGGGAATTCTTTCCGGACAATGCGGTTGAATACTTTATTTCCTATTACGATTATTACCAGCCGGAAGCCTATATTGCCCACACGGATACCTACATTGAAAAGGATTCTGCTGTGAATGAGGAGATCGACCGGTTGCGCCACAGCGCCACATCGGCCTTGTTTGAGCGGCGGGATGTGATCGTTGTTTCTTCTGTCAGCTGCCTTTACGGTTTGGGTGACCCGATTGATTATAAATCTATGGTTATTTCTCTTCGGGTAGGCCAGGAGCGTCCTCTGGAAAGTGTGCTGAAGAAGCTGACAGAGATCCGCTATGAGCGCAACGATATTGATTTTTCCCGTAATAAGTTTCGCCTTCGGGGTGATACCCTGGAAGTGTATCCTGCTTATTGGGCCGGACGGGCGATCCGTGTGGAATTCTTTGGCGATGAGATCGACCGTATTTCTGAAATTAATGCAGTTACCGGCGCGGTTGAGCGGTATATTGATCACGTGGCGATCTATCCTGCCAGCCACTATGTAGCCAGCCGTGATAAGATGGAGCGGGCTATGGCGGAGATCCGCAGAGAATGCGATGAGCAGGTTGCCTGGTTTCGTGCACACGATAAGCTCCTGGAGGCGCAAAGAATTGCCCAACGGACAAATTACGACCTGGAAATGTTGACAGAGATCGGTTTTTGCACCGGAATTGAGAACTATTCCCGGGTCATTCAGGGACGGCAGCCCGGTACGCCGCCTACAACCCTCTTGGATTATTTTCCCGATGATTTTCTGCTATTTGTGGATGAAAGCCATGTGACGCTGCCTCAGTGCAGAGCTATGTATGCAGGCGATAGGAGCCGGAAGGATGCCTTAGTGAACTACGGCTTCCGGTTGCCATCTGCTTATGATAACCGGCCGCTGAATTTTGATGAGTTCAACAGCAAGTTAAATCAGGTGATTTATGTTTCGGCAACGCCGGCAGATTATGAGCTTAGCCGCTCTGCCCAAACTGTGGAGCAGGTGATTCGGCCGACCGGTCTTTTAGACCCTGTTGTGGAGGTCAGACCCATTGATGGTCAAATCGATGACCTTATCGGCGAAATTAAGGCTAGAACAGTCAAAGAAGAACGGGTGCTTGTTACCACCTTAACTAAGAAAATGGCTGAGGATTTAACGGCATATTTGCTACAGGCTGGAATCCGTGTCCGGTATATGCACTCGGACATTGGCGCAATGGAGCGTATGGAAATTATCCGGGATCTGCGTATGGCAAAGTTCGATGTGTTGGTTGGCATTAACCTGCTCCGTGAAGGCCTTGACCTGCCGGAAGTGAGCCTTGTTGCTATTTTGGACGCAGATAAGGAAGGCTTTTTGCGTTCCCAGACAAGCCTGATCCAGACCATTGGTCGTGCTGCCAGAAATGCAGAGGGACGAGTCATTATGTATGCAGATCATATGACCGATTCTATGCGTTACGCCATCGACGAGACCAAACGCCGCAGGCAGATTCAGGACGATTACAACAAAGCCAATGGAATCGTGCCGAAGACCATTATCAAGTCTGTCCGTGACCTCATTGAAATTTCTTCTTCCAGCGCTGAACGAAAGGGCCGTACAGGCGTTAAGATGACAAAGGCAGAGAAAGAAAAGGAGATCGCAAGGCTGGAAAAGCAGATGAAGGAAGCTGCCCGTATGATGGAATACGAGTATGCCGCTATTTTGCGAGATCAAATTATCGAGCTGCGCGGAAAATGAACATAAGAAAACTGCCTGGGAATTCCCAGGCAGTTTTGTATATTTAGCGAGGCACTGTGCCGCGGTTGGGATCAAGGACGGATGCAGGCTCAAAGATGCCGGCAAACCAACCGGAATTGTAAGCCATATTGGAGCCGCTGACCATCAGTCGACCCATACGGAAGTAGCTGTCTTCCATATAGGACCAGGGCGCGCCGTTAGAATTGCAGAAGCCTAAATAATAACGGAAACCCAGGTTCTTGAGGGTGTAGAATTTATCGCCGCTAAAGGCTTGGTTAGCACCGGCAATATCGCTGTTTTGAGCAAATACAAAGATATCTGCTTCACCCAAAATGGGGAGAACTTCTTTGACCCAGGCATTCATATCGGATTTGATCTGACCGGTGCTGATGCTGCCGTATGCCATATTTTCGTAGGTATAGCAAGCGATCTGATAGCCGCTGTCACGCAGTGCCTGAATTACTTTCTTTACTTCGTCAACTGCGGTGTTGTAAGCATTTTCGCCAAAGTGCTTTTTAGCAGAAGCGTTGGTGCGATAGCCGAATAAGCCGTCATAACCGGTGACTGCCAGAATGGCCTTTGCGCCACGGTAGGAGAAGTCCGGGTGCTGTTCCACAAAAGCATCCAAAATGGGAACAAGATCGTATGCGCCGGTGACAGTGTTGCCTGCGGCATCCACCATTTCGTTGATAAGCTTATCGTTTTCATCCAAAATCAGCTTGGACGCAAAGCCTGCGCCGCCGCCGTCAGGAAGCTTATCTCCGTCGCTGTCAGTCATATATGTATAGTAGTTGACCTGCGTCTGCGTTAAGATCAGCGGCTTTTTGCCGGCGGGCAGATATAAACTGTTGGCTGACAGTACAGTTTGTCCGTCTTCATTTACTTCGGCTTTTACCACATCGTCCATGCTGATCAGCACATAGCCGTTGTCATACAGTTGCTCAAGAATTTTGGAGAATTCTTCAATGGTTACGAAGTTTCTGTTATAAGAAGAGCCGTAGGCATGGTTTTTGTATGCGCGGCCGGGGTCTGCGATCAGAAGCTGGAAGGAAAGATTGACTACTTTAGACGGATCGTCCCAAAGCACCAGCTGAGATTTGGTCTGCACATAGTCGCTGCGCTTTTGCAGAAGTTCCGGGTAGTCGGCAAGATCGCCCGTAAAGGTATCGATCACGGTGATGGCTTTGTCGTATTCGTATTGATCTGCAAATTGCTGGGAAACTTCAAGCAGCTGCAAAGCTTCTTTATCCCAGGCTTCTCTTTGCGCCTGGGCAGCCGCTACAGAAGCATTGTAAGCTTCTTCCTGAGCTTTCTTTTCCGCTGCGGAGCGAACCAAGGATGTGATCACAAAAACCATACACAGGATCACAGCGCAGCCTGCAATAATAGCGGGCAAATATGTTTCCTTAAAGACTTGCGTTTTTGTGCGCTTTCTGCGCCGTGGAGTTACCGGACGATCGGCGTTATTTCTTTGCTCATCCATTATAAACGCCACCTTTCTGCAAATAATATATAGAGTATAGCGGAAAAAACTGTAAATTGCAAGGTTTTTCAGTCGAAGTTTTGCACTTGTAACCGTATATTAGATTGCGCTTTGCTGCAAGGTGTGTTATAATCTGTTCGTTTGGAGGTGATGCTATGCGTATCGGCAATATAGAAGTAAATAATCCTTTGGCGTTGGGCCCTATGGCCGGTGTTACTGACTGGGCTTTTCGTACGATTTGTGCCCGTCTTGGCGCAGGCATCACTGTTACGGAGATGGTTTCTTCCCGGGCGCTGGTATACAAGGATAAAAAGAGCGCAGCGCTGCTGAAAAAGAATGAAGGCAGTGTGTGTGGCGCACAAATATTCGGCAACGATCCTCAGATTATGGCCGAGGGCGCGCAGCTGGCTCTAGAGATTTCCGGTTGCGATTTTCTGGACATTAATATGGGCTGCCCTATGCCGAAGATTGCCAATTCCGGTGATGGGTGCGGCTTGATGCGTACGCCGGAGTTGGCAGCATCCATCGTGGAAGCTGTTAAAAAATCAGTTAATGTACCTGTTACGGTTAAGTGCCGTTTGGGCTGGGATAAAGGATCTATCAATGTTTTGGAGTTTTCAAAACTGATGGAAGATAGCGGCGCGGATATGCTCACGGTCCACGGAAGAACACGGAGTATGCTTTATTCCGGTGTTGCGGATTGGGATACCATTACAAAGGTTAAAGCTCAGCTGCATATCCCTGTGATCGCTAACGGTGATATTATTGACGGAGAAACTACGCTAAAATGCTTGAAGCGTACAGGCGCAGACGGCATTATGATCGGTAGAGCATCCTTTGGTGACCCATGGGTGTTTGAGCAGGCAAAAGCAGCTATGTCCGGCGAGCCAATTCCTGAGCGGCCACCTCTTAAAGAGCGTGTCGATGTAGCTGTGGAGCAGTTTAAACTTGCCTGTGAGGATAGGGGAGAGCATATTGCTTGTCTGGAGGCCAGAAAGCATTTTGCCTGGTATTTGCGTGGCGTATCCCACAGCGGCTATTATAAAGAAAAAATCAGCCATATTGAAACGATGAATGATATTTTGATGATTGCTAAAGGCATTCAGAATGATTTGAAATAATTTCAAGGGATGAAATATACCGCCGTGTCACACCATACCTTTTGAGGTGATGGATGTGATCCGGCGGTTATTTTTGTTTGTGATTTTACTAAGTTTTTGTATTTTACCGGTTAGGGCAGAGACGATTAAATGGGTGGATTTTCAAGTTCCCTATGAGTCTCTTTGTTATGCCATGGATCGGGATATTGAGACGTTTGAAAAAGAAAAACATATCAGCTGGATCAATATCTTGGCCGTGGCCGGATGCCGAACCGGGGGTAAGTGTCCGCTCGATGCGGTTAAGAAAGCGTATAACGATCTTTTAACAGATAAAAGTTCTGAAGAAATACTGGGAAATTTATATAAATATTATGACTATTATTATGCCTCTTTTGATGCTGTGCTGGGTGGCTTGCTAGGATCGTTTTCTATTGAGATAAACGGCGAACAAAGGCCTGCATACGGATTGAAAGCATATAGTCCGATTGCATCTGGTTACGGCTACAGCCATTGCGCTGATTTTGGGAATCAGCGTTCCTTTGGTTTTAAACGAAAGCATTTGGGAAATGACCTGATGGGCGCCTTAGGTACACCTATTACCGCGGTAGAAGGCGGTGTGGTGGAGGCTATGGGCTGGAATCGGTATGGCGGCTGGCGGATTGGAATACGTTCCTTCGATTCCAAACGTTACTATTATTACGCCCATTTGCAAAAAGATCATCCTTTTGCTGACGGTTTGCAGGTAGGTGATATTGTAGATGCCGGTGACCTGATCGGCTTTATGGGAAGAACCGGTTACTCGGATAAAGAGAATGTGAATAACATTGAAACGGTGCATCTGCATTTTGGTTTGCAGCTTGTGTTTGATGAAAGCCAAAAAGAATGTAATAGTGAGATTTGGGTGGATGTTTACAATATTGTTCGTTTGTTGCACAGGCATCGCAGCAGTATCATAAGGAAGGATGGTAAATGGCAGCGTGCGTATCGCTTTGAAGATCTGGATGTCCAGAATTTTGTGTAAATTCACCTTGCATCAGGGCTATGATCATGTTATAATGGTTTTACCTTAAAAGGAGGGTCAAAGTATGAAAAAGATATTTTCCATTGTATTAATCATTTTCTTGATCACCGGTGTTTTTGCTGCTTGCGGCGGTCAAAACAATGGGCCTGTAGAGCCTGCAGGTGTTGTGCCTGAGTATTCTCGGGGTGTTACTACAAGTGCAGGATGGTCCAGCGAATGGCTCAATATTTCCTACAGCCTAAATGATGGGTTTACATTTGCCACTGAGGAGCAGATTGAAGAAATGATGCAAATTTCTGCAGATGCGATTCTTGTGGATGGGAATGGAAACCCCATTGTGGATTATTCGAAGGTGGATGCCATTTACGAAATGATGGCGTATGGCACCGATGGCAGCAATGTAATTGTTTGCTGTGAGAAAAACAAAACGAATCTTTCTCCTAAGGCTTATATTGATGCGGTAAAAATTCAGCTTGAACGAGCGGGTATGGAATATTCCTTCTCCGGTCTAACCGATTACGCTATCGGCGGTAAGGCGATGAAACGTACAGATGCTACGACTGATGTCTATGGCCCTACCATGTATCAGACATATGTGTTGATGCCCTATGGTGATAGAATGGTATCGATTATAGTTTCTAGCACGGATAGAGCGATGATCGAAACGATGCTTGATGCATTTAAGTAATCCTTTTTTGCCCGCACGATTGTGCGGGCAAAATTTTTGTACTTAAGTGTCATATTGTGTTTGACAAATGATGTATAGGTGTGCTATACTTGCAAGGATAAATATTAGTCGAGGGAGGATGCCGTAATGATGAGCGAAAGCGCAAAGTTAAAGAGCGTTGGCTGCATTGGTGACGGTGTTTCTATCGGCAAGTTGTTTGCAAATGAATTTCCTTCTGCTTCTGATGGTGAATATGTTGTTTTTCCCGGCTTCTGTGATGTGCATGTGCATTTCCGTGAGCCGGGCTTTTTTTATAAAGAGACAATGGTAACCGGTGCGAATGCAGCTGCCCGGGGTGGTTATACGGCTGTATGCACTATGCCTAATCTCAACCCTGTGCCGGACTGCGTAGAAAATTTGCAGAAACAGCTTGCTTTGACAGAAAATGCCTGTATTCATGTTTACCCCTACGGATCGATCACAGTTGGTCAACAGGGGCAGGTTCTCGCGGATATGGATTGTATGGCAAAAGATGTCATTGCCTTTTCTGACGATGGCAAGGGCGTGCAGAGTGATGAATTGATGCGCCAGGCCATGTTAAAGGCAAAGAGCTTGGGTAAAATGATCGTTGCCCACTGTGAGGTAAATGAGCTTCTTCGGGGCGGTTATATCCACGATGGTGCTTATGCCAAAGAACACGGCCATAAAGGCATTTGCAGCGAAAGCGAATATGCCCAGATCGCAAGAGATCTGAGGCTGGTAGAAGAAACCGGCTGCAGCTACCACGTTTGCCATATTTCTGCGAAGGAGAGCGTGGAGTTGATCCGCCAGGCAAAGAAAAAAGGCCTGGATGTGACCTGCGAGACTGGGCCGCATTATTTGCTGATGGACGATAGTGATTTGCAGGAAGACGGCAGGTTTAAAATGAACCCGCCCTTGCGTGGAGCAGAAGATCGGCTTGCGCTTTTGGAGGGCATCGCCGACGGTACTATCGATATGATCGCCACCGACCATGCGCCCCACAGTAAGGAAGAAAAAAGCAGAGGCCTTGCAGGCAGCCTGTTCGGTATCGTTGGGTTGGAAACCGCTTTCCCGGTGCTTTATACCAAGTTGGTGAAGACCGGTTTTATCACCTTGGAAAAGCTGGTAGAGCTGCTGTCTGTAAATCCCGCCAAGCGTTTTGGCATCGATTTGGGGGAGAGCTTCTGCGTGTGGGATTTGAGTAAGGAATATAAAATTGATCCTGCAGATTTTGCTTCCATGGGTAAGTCCACGCCTTTTGCCGGTTGGGAAGTAAACGGAATGTGTGTGTTGACCGTCTGCGACGGTAAAGTAGTATATAAGAAGCAGTGAAGGAGTAGAAAGTTATGGCTAAGAGAACAGACATTAAAAAGATTTTAATTATTGGCTCCGGCCCGATCGTCATCGGTCAGGCTGCTGAATTTGACTACGCAGGTACACAGGCTTGCCTTGCCCTGAAGGAAGAAGGCTATGAGGTAGTACTGTGTAACTCCAACCCTGCTACCATTATGACAGATACCACCATTGCCGATAAGGTTTATATGGAGCCCTTGACTCTGGAATATATGGCAAAGATCCTGCGTTACGAGCGTCCTGATGCCATTGTTCCCGGCATTGGCGGCCAGACCGGTCTGAACCTGGCGATGCAGCTGGAAAAGAAGGGCGTTCTTCGGGAATGTAACGTAGAACTGCTGGGTACCAGCAGTGAGTCCATCGAGCGTGCTGAGGACAGAGAGCTGTTTAAGGAGCTGTGCCAGTCCATCGGTGAGCCCACCATTCCTTCTGAGATCACCTATTCCATCGAGGAAGCCAAGGCTGCTGCAGAGCGCATTGGCTATCCCGTTGTTTTGCGTCCTGCCTTTACCCTGGGCGGTACCGGCGGCGGTTTTGCTTATAACGAAGAAGAACTGATCGAGATCGGCTTGAATGCTTTTAAGCTTTCTCCTGTACATCAGGTGCTGGTTGAAAAGAGTGTTAAAGGCTATAAGGAGATCGAGTTTGAGGTTATGCGGGATTCTCAGGATCACGCCATCACCATTTGCGGTATGGAGAACATTGACCCTGTTGGCGTGCATACCGGCGACTCCATCGTGGTCGCTCCTATTATGACCCTGAGTGAAAAAGATCATAAGATGCTCAATGACAGCGCCATCAAGCTGATTCGTGAGCTGAAGATCGAAGGCGGCTGCAATGTGCAGTTTGCCCTGAATCCTGCTACCAGCGAATACTACCTTATTGAGGTCAACCCCCGCGTTTCCCGTTCTTCTGCCTTAGCATCCAAGGCCAGCGGCTATCCCATTGCCAGAGTAACAGCGAAGATCGCTGTGGGTATGGCGCTGGAGGATATTAAGATCGCCAATACCAATGCGGCATTTGAGCCTGCGCTGGACTATGTGATCGCTAAGCTACCCCGTTTCCCCTTTGATAAGTTCTCTTCTGCCGCCAACACCCTTGGCACACAGATGAAGGCTACCGGCGAGGTTATGGGCATCGGCTCCAATTTGGAAGAGTGCCTGCTGAAGTCAGTCCGGTCTTTGGAAATCGGCGCTTGCCACTTCCATCTGCATAAGTTTGACGGTAAGTCCGATGAAGTACTGCTGGATTACCTGCAGGAGTTTAAGGACGATAATATCTTTGCGGTGGCTGAGCTTTTGCGTCGTGGGCATTCTATTGATGAGCTCCACGAGATCACTAAGATCACCGCTTATTTCCTGGAAGCGATTGCTAATATCGTGGCTATGGAAAAGAAGCTTTCTGCCAACGTGAATAACCTGAAAGTTCTGCTTGAGGCCAAGAAGATGGGCTTTAGCGATACCTTTATCGCTCGGCTTTGGGATTGCAAGGAGATCGCTGTCTACAATCTGCGCAAGGAAAATAAGATGTTCCCCGTGTACCGCATGGTAGATACCTGCCATACCGGCGCATATATTCCGTATTTCTACTCTTCCTACACCGGCGAGAATGCTTCTGTGCGTACGGATAAGAAGAAGATCGTGGTTTTGGGCGCAGGCCCTATCCGTATCGGTCAAGGCGTGGAGTTTGACTATTCTACCGTCCATGCTGTTACCACCATCAAGAATTCCGGCTATGAAGCCATTATTATCAACAACAACCCGGAGACTGTTTCGACTGACTATACAACAGCAGACAAGCTGTACTTTGAGCCTCTGACTCCGGAGGATGTTATGAACATCATCGAATTTGAGAAGCCTGAGGGTGTTATTGCTTCTTTGGGTGGTCAGACTGCTATCAACCTTGCTCAGCCCCTGATGGACAGAGGCGTGAAGATCATCGGTACTGACTGCGCTGCTATTGAGCGGGCAGAGAACCGGGATAGCTTTGAGAAGATTCTCCAGGAGCTGAACATTCCCCAGCCTCAGGGTAAGGCTGTTACCAAGATCGAGGATGGCATCGCAGCAGCTGCTATGATTGGCTATCCCGTGTTGGTGCGACCTAGCTTTGTTCTGGGCGGCCGCGCGATGCAGATCGTTGCTAACGAGGATCAGCTGCGCCATTATCTGAAGACCGCTGTTGAGATCGACGAAGATAAGCCTGTGCTGGTGGATAAGTATATCCAGGGCCGTGAGGTAGAGGTTGACGCCATCTGCGACGGCATCAATGTGTTTGTTCCCGGTATTATGGAGCTGGTAGAACGCACCGGCGTTCACAGCGGCGACTCTATCAGTGTGTATCCTGCTTTCAGTATTTCTGATAAGGTCAAGGGTACGATCCTGCAGTATGCCAAGAAGCTGGGCTTGGGTATCGGTATTGTTGGCCTTTATAACATCCAGTTCATCGTGGATAAGGACGACAATGTGTTTATCATTGAGGTAAATCCCCGTTCTTCCCGTACTGTGCCGTTCCTGAGCAAGGCTACCGGCTATTCCCTGGCTGATATTGCTACTGAGGTTATTCTCGGCAAGAGCCTGAAGGAACAGGGTATCTTCGATATTTATCCCGAGGAGCGTAAGCGCTGGTATGTAAAGGTGCCCGTATTCTCTTTCAATAAGATTCGTGGTATGGATACCTACCTGTCTCCCGAAATGAAGTCCACCGGTGAAGCCATCGGCTATGACGACAAGCTGAACCGTGCCCTTTATAAGGCACTTCAGGCTTCCGGCATTCATCTGCAGAATTACGGTACTGTACTGGCTACAGTTGCGGATAAGGATAAGGAAGAAGCGCTGCCCTTGATCCGCCGGTTCTATAACCTGGGCTTTAATATCCAGGCAACCTACGGCACAGCCATGTTCCTGAAGAGCAACGGTATTCGCACCCATATCCTACAGAAGATCAGCTCCGGCAGTGAGGAGATCCCCGAGGCGCTTCGTCAGGGCCACATTGCTTATGTGATCAACACTAAGGAGCCTGGCTCTGAGGGCTCTAATAACGATGGTTACCAGATCCGCAAGATCGCCACGGAAAATAACGTGACCATCTTTACTGCGCTGGATACTGTTCGCGTTTTGTTGGATGTACTGGAAGAAACCACTTTGACCATTTCCACCATTGACGCTTAATTGGGTGAAGCGATGAAACAGGGATTATTTGAAATAATTGAAAATGTACCCCTGACGGAGTCTGTTTACAAAATGACCCTCCGGGGTGATAACAGCGCTATTACTGCGCCTGGCCAGTTTGTTAACATTCAGCTGGATGGACTGTACCTGCGCCGGCCCATTTCTGTGTGCGATGTGGCAGGCGATCTGCTTACCATCATATACAAAGTAGTAGGTAAGGGAACTGCCCAAATGGCTGCTATGCAAACAGGCACTTTGGATGTGCTGACGGGCTTGGGTAACGGCTATGACTTGGCTGTGAGCGGTGAAAGACCGGTGCTTTTGGGCGGCGGTGTCGGCGTACCTCCCATGTATATGCTGGCAAAGCAGCTTCGTGCCGCAGGCAAGCAGGTTTCGGTGATCCTCGGCTTTAACACAAAGGACGAGATCTTCTACGAGGACGAGTTCCGCGCCCTCGGCTGTGACGTGACGGTTGCCACCGCAGACGGCTCCTACGGCGTCCGCGGCTTCGTGACCAACGCCATGGAAGGTATGGATTATACCTATTTCTATACTTGCGGTCCCGAGCCTATGTTAAAGGCAGTGCATAAGGCAAGCGCCACGAGCGGACAGATGAGCTTTGAGGAGCGTATGGGATGCGGCTTCGGCGCCTGCATGGGATGCTCCTGCAAGACCCTGACGGGCAACAAGCGCATCTGCCGAGAGGGCCCCGTGCTCCGAAAGGAGGAGATCGTATGGCAGAATTAAAGGTCAATCTGTGCGGCATCGAGCTTGACAACCCCGTAATCCCCGCGTCGGGTACCTTCGGGTTTGGCTACGAGTTCGCGGAGCTGTACGATATCAATATGTTAGGCACCTT
>JAZSPA010000010.1:0-50333 GCA_045537165.1 Faecousia sp. | reverse complement strand
GTCCAAGAGCCCCAAGGGCATGGTCATCCAGAACGGTGCCTATGTGGGCATGTAATCTCACCAAATAAACCATTTAAGCGTATGGGGGAGGCAACCGCCTTTTGGGCGGTTCCTCCCCACGCTTCGTTTTTCCCAGTAACCACTCAAGACAGAAAACAGAAGATCCGAGGTGTGATCTATGCTTAATTATCTGATTACCGGTATCAGCCTGGGCAGTATTTACGCGATCATTGCCCTGGGCTACACCATGGTCTACGGCATCGCCAAAATGCTGAACTTTGCCCACGGCGATGTGATCATGGTGGGCGGTTTTATGGCTTATACAGCCATCAGCCGTATGGGTATGCCGGAAATGGCGGCAGTACTTTTGGCTATGCTGGTTTGCGTGGTGCTGGGTATGCTCATTGAGGGCCTGGCTTACCGGCCCTTGCGGGGCGCACCCAGTCTGGCAGTGCTGATCACTGCCATCGGTGTGAGTATCTTCTTGCAGAATGCTGCCCAGCAGATCTGGCATGCTGACCCCAAGGTGTATGCCGGTAATATGGGCAATATCAGCTTGTTTGGCGGCGCGCTGAACATCAGCGGCGATGCGCCTGTGAATATTGCGGTGGCAGTGGTGATCATGGTGGCGCTTACCTGGTTTACCAGCCGCACCAGAACGGGTAAAGCGATGCGGGCTGTGTCGGAAGACCGGGATGCCGCTGCGCTTATGGGCATTAATGTAAACCGCACCATTTCCATTACCTTTGCTATCGGTTCAGGTCTGGCTGCTGTTGCCGGTGTGCTGCTGTGGCATAAGACCAACCTGCAGCCTACCTTTGGCGCAATGCCCGGTATCAAAGCTTTTACCGCTGCTGTTTTGGGCGGTGTGGGCTCTATGCCCGGCGCAATGCTGGGTGGCGTGCTGCTGGGCTTGGTGGAGACTTTGAGCAAGGCTTATATTTCTACGCAGTTCTCTGATGCCATCGTGTTTTCCGTTCTGATTATCATTCTTCTTGTGAAGCCCACAGGCATTCTCGGCAAGAAGATCCAGGAAAAGGTGTGAGGTGGCTGCAATGAAAAAGATACTGAACAACCGTAACCTGGTCAAAAACTTCATCACCTATGCGGTGGTGATCCTGGCATTTGCTATTTTAAGCACCAAGCAAAGCGCAGGGGAGCTTTCCCGCTTTATGAATAAGCAGCTGGTTCCCATCTGCGTGTACATTTCTTTGGCAGTGTCCTTAAATCTGCTGGTAGGCGTATGCGGCGAACTGAGCCTGGGTCATGCCAGCTTTATGGGCGTAGGCGCCTATACCGGTATGATCGTAGTTTCCCTGATCTCCGGTTCTGTGCCCGACCCCACCGTACGTATGCTGATCGCTATGGCTGCCGGCGCGGTAATAGCCGGTGCGGTAGGTTTCCTGGTAGGTATTCCTGCATTGCGCCTGCGGGGCGATTACTTGGCCATCGTTACCTTGGCTTTTGGCGAAATTCTGCGTAATCTGCTGCAGAATCTGCACGTGGGCAATGCTGATGGCGTAGTGCGTTTTGCTTTTTCTGAAACTGCGCCGGAGTGGAAAAACAACATCGTTGCCGGCGCTATGGGTACAAAGCTGGCTTATGATAATAAGATTGCTACCTTTACCATGGGCTTTGTGCTGGTGATGATCACCCTGTTTGTAGTTATTAATGTGATCAATTCCAAGGAAGGCCGGGCCATCAAGGCTGTGCGGGATAACCGGATCGCAGCGGAATCTGTGGGCATTAATGTTACCGCATTTCGGATGAAGGCATTTGTGATCTCTGCCGCTTTGGCCGGTATGGCCGGTGCGCTTTATGGCTTGGATATGACCAATCTGCGGCCGGATAAATTGGGCTATAACGAGTCTATCAATATTCTGCTGTATGTGGTTTTAGGCGGCTTGGGCAATGTGCTGGGATCGGTGATCTCCGCAACGGCGCTGTATATCCTGCCGGAAATTATGAAAAATGCGGCTCTGCAGGATGCAGGCGGCTGGCAGCAGGCGGTTGCTGAATTTATGGATGAATACCGGATGCTGCTGTATGCGGGCATTTTGATCATTCTGATGATCTGCACATGGTCTCCCAAGGTTAAGAGCGCTATCTCCCAGCAAAAGGATAAGATTAAAAACGCCGTAAAAGGGCTGTTTCAAAAGAAAAAGGAGGTGACCGGTCGTGAAGGATAATTACCCGAAGCATATGATCGAGGTCACCACCACCAACCTGATCCGCAAGCAGGACCAAGGCAAGCAGCCTGTTCTGGACGTTCGGAATCTCGGCATCGATTTTGGCGGCTTGACAGCGGTAGATGGCTTCAATATGACCATCGGTCCTACCGAAATTTCCGGTTTGATCGGCCCGAACGGCGCCGGTAAAACAACTATTTTCAACTTGCTTACCGGTGTGTATCAGCCCACCCGTGGCAGTATCCTTATTAACGGCATCAATACCAAGGGTATGAGCGCGGCCAAGGTAAACCGACTGGGCGTAGCCCGTACCTTCCAGAATATCCGCTTGTTCTCTGAGATGACCGCTTTGGAGAATGTTAAGGTGGGTATGCACAATCATATTAAGTGCAATTTTATTTCTTCGCTACTGCATTTGCCCGGCCATTATATTTCTGAGAAGAAAGCGAATGCAAAAGCCATGGAGCTGCTGGAATTTATGGGTCTTGCCGATGTGGCAGACGTAAAAGCAGGCAGCTTGCCCTATGGCGTGCAGCGCAGACTGGAGATCGCCAGAGCCTTGGCTACAGAGCCTTCCCTGATCCTTTTGGATGAGCCTGCAGCCGGTATGAACCCCAGTGAGACGACGGAGCTGATGCACCAGATCCGTCGTATTCGGGACACCTTCCAAATTGCCATCTTCCTTATCGAACACGATATGAACCTGGTTATGAACGTGTGCGAAGGCATCGTTGTGGTGAATTACGGTCGGATCATCGCCAAGGGAACACCGGAGCAGATCAAGGAAAATCCTGCGGTTATTGAAGCTTATCTTGGCAAGAAGGAGGGCGCGTAATTATGCTTAAAGTCGATGATATCCATGTATATTACGGCGCTATCCACGCAGTTAAGGGCGTTTCCTTTGAGGTGCATCCCGGTGAGATCGTGGCGCTCATCGGCGCCAACGGCGCCGGCAAAAGTACCATTTTGAAAACGGTTTCCGGCTTGATGCACCCCCGTTCCGGTTCTATCACCTTTCTGGATAAGAACATTGCTCATACAGAAGGTCATAAACTGGTGCGGCAGGGCCTTGCTCACGTGCCGGAGGGACGGCGGATTTTCTTGCAGATGAGCGTGCAGGAAAATCTGGAAATGGGCGCTTTTACCCAGAAAAAGGTTTCCAAGGAAGACCTGGATATGGTGTTTCAGCTGTTCCCCAGATTGCAGGAGCGGCGTAAGCAGATCGCCGGCACGCTTTCCGGTGGTGAGCAGCAGATGCTGGCTATGAGTCGGGCGCTGATGAGCCACCCCAAGCTGATGATGCTGGATGAGCCTTCCATGGGTCTTGCCCCCATTTTGGTAGATCAGATTTTCTCTATTATTAAGGATCTGCACAAAGCAGGTACGACCATTTTGCTGGTGGAGCAGAACGCCAGCAAGGCGTTGGAGATCGCTGACCGGGCATACGTTTTGGAGACCGGCGCGATTACCCTAAGCGGTACAGGCGCAGAGTTGGCTCAAAGCGATGAGGTTCGCAAGGCCTACTTAGGCGGATAATTTCAAACACCCCCACATAGAGTAATGTGGGGGTGTTTTTATGTGCAGATATAACCAATTATGGGGCTTGGTATTATTGGCTTTTGGATTGGGGATTTTATTGGGCGCATGGATGGAAGGTGGCTTTTTGTGTTATTGCTTTGGATTCGGTTTAGGAGCAGCCGGCTTTTTTGTTTTTAAGCATTAACTTGTCCCGAGCATCATATACTGTGGTAGCTAACCGGAATAAGGAGTGATGTATTGTGGAATTGCAATTTCATAAAACCGGGATCGGATGCTTAAAGAACATAAAGTGGGAATCCCAAAATCAGGAGCAGACGCAGGAAGTAAAGCTGGGGGACGGCATGCCGGATATTGGTCGGGTGCTGGGTACCTGGGGTCAGGTGGTTATGCGCAGTAAACAGTGGCAGAGCGATAGCCTGAGCCTGAGCGGCGGTGTAATGGTGTGGGTGCTGTACGCCCCGGAGGATGGCGGTCCTGTACGCAGCGTGGAAACCTGGATTCCATTTCAGATGGACTGGGATACCCCTGATACCAAGGCCGACGGAATTATGGCAGCCACCTGCTATCTGCGCAGCGCAGACGCCCGGATGACATCCAGCAGAAAGCTGATGGTGCGGGTGAATGTGGGCGCTGTGATGCAGGCATATTTACCGGACTATGCGGACATATACGGGTGCGATGACCTGCCGGAGGACGTGCAGGTGTTGAAGAAAACATATCCTGTGTGCTTGCCGAAGGATGCGGGAGAAAAACCCTTTACCCTGGATGAAGAGCTGGAGCTGCCCCCGTCCAGCCCTAAGGCGGAAAACTTCCTCCGCTACCGGATACAGCCTCAAATTTTGGAAAGCAGAGTAATGACCGGCAAACTGGTATTTCGGGGCAATTGTGCGGTGAGTGCCCTTTATACCGATGAAGGCGGCTATTTGCAAAATTGTGATTTTGATGTGCCTTTTTCCCAGTTTGCAGAGCTTGGGGGAGATTTTGACGAGAGCGCAAGAGCATGGATCTTGCCCCAGGTCACCGGAATGGAAATGCACGCAGATGAGCAGGGACGCATTCGGATGAAGGCATCGGTTACCTGCCAGTATGTGGTGTGCGAGGATACGGATGTGGAAGTGATTGCCGACGCTTATAGCCCCCGTCGGGATGTGGTGGCTCATTGTAAGGAATTGGAGCTGCCTGCAGTTTGGGATATGCGTACGGAAACCCTACCTTTGGATCATTCGTTCCACGTAGAGGGGACCCATATTGCCGATGGGGTAGTGCTGCCGGATCAGCCCCGGATGCAGCGGACACCGGAAGGCACCCATGTGCAGCTGCCGGCCATGGGGCAGGTTCTGTATTATGATGAAGAGGGCGCGCTGCAATCTGGGGTCGTTCGCTGGGAAGACGAAATGGACGTGGATACGCAAGCCAATGCCCAGCTGCTGGGTGTAGTCGTTCCTACCGGCGTAATGGAAAGCACGCTTACAGGCCAGGACGCGACCTTGCATACGGATGTGCAGTTTGTAAATATGCGTGCCGCCGGGGAGAATATTCCTATGGTCACAGCCTTGGAGTTGGGACAAATTAAGGAACAAGATCCTGCCAGACCCAGCGTGATCCTGCGTCGTATGGGGCAGGGGGGATTGTGGCAGCTGGCAAAAAAATGCGGCTCTTCCTGCGAAGCGATCCGCCAGGCCAATGCTCTCACGGAAGAACCGCCTGTGGGGAAGATGCTCATTATACCGGTATTGTAAAAATGATAGCCCAACATGGGGGAGCCATGTTGGGCTATCAGCGGTTTTGTCGCACTTAGGGGATTGATACCGCCTTTCGTAGAGTAACGGAAAAAGAGTGGTACTTTCAAGGAAAAGCTGTCGATAAAGTCACTTGTCATATTCTTTTTTTGTGTTATAATATTCCTATAATATAAAAACAGAAGGTGCATATTATGACAAAAATTGATATTTATTCCGGCTTTTTGGGAGCAGGTAAAACTACCCTTATTAAAAAGATGATCCAGGAAGCCTACAAAGGTCAAAAATTGGTGCTGATCGAAAACGAATTCGGTCAGATCGGTATTGACGGCGGCTTTTTGCAGGATGCAGGTATTAATATTACCGAAATGAACTCCGGCTGCATTTGCTGCAGCCTGGTGGGCGATTTTGGTAAGGCTTTACATCAGGTGATTGAGGAATATCATCCCGACCGCATTTTGATCGAGCCTTCCGGTGTGGGCAAGCTTTCCGATGTGATTGCTGCAGCGCAAAAGGTTACCGGTGAGGATGCTTCTCTGGGCTTTGCTGTGGCTGTGGTGGACGCTTCCAAGGTGAAGGTATATATGAAGAACTTTGGCGAGTTCTATAATGATCAGGTGGAAACTGCCGGTACGGTGATTTTGTCCCGTACAGATTTTATTTCCCAGGAAAAACTGGATGCTGCGGTAGCTATGCTCCGGGAGCATAATCAGAATGCCGCCATCGTGACTACCCCTTGGGATCAGCTTACCGGCGCGCAGCTGCTGGAGGCGATGGAAGGCAAGGCTTCTGTGGAAGCGGAGCTGGCCCGTATGGAGCAGGAACATCATCGCCATCATCACGATGGCGAGCATTGCTGCTGCGGTCATCACGACCACGACCACGAGCATCATCACCATCACCATGATGAAGAGCATTGCTGCTGCGGTCATCACGACCACGACCATGAGCATCACCACCACTATCACGATGGCGAACATTGCTGCTGCGGCCACGATCATCACGATCATCATCACGCCGACGAAGTATTTACTTCCTGGGGCGTAGAAACTGCCCGTAAGTTCGCTATTGCCGATATTGAAAATGCCCTGAAGGCTCTGGATGCAGGCAGCTGCGGCATTGTTCTGCGTGCTAAGGGCATTGTTGCCTGCGTTGACGGCGGCTGGATTCATTTTGACTATGTGCCGGAAGAGCGCAACGTGCGTTTTGGCGCTGCTGCGGTTACCGGTAAGCTGTGCGTCATCGGCGCTAACCTGAACGAGCAGGCGGTTGCTGCGCTATTTGGCGTGTAAGGAGCGATTATGACTCAAATTCCCGTATATGTATTTACCGGTTTCTTGGATTCCGGTAAGACCAAGTTTATCCAGGAAACCCTGGAAGATCCCCGCTTTAATGCCGGTGAGCGCACCTTGCTGCTGGTGTTCGAAGAAGGGGAGGAGGAGTATGATTTCTCAACTTACCCCCATCCCAATGTCTATTTAGAGATTTTGGATCAGCAGACAGTTACCACTAAGCAGCTGCTTTCCTTGCAGAAAAAGTATAAGGCAGAGCGGGTAGTGGCAGAGCTGAACGGTATGCAGCTGGTTGGCGACCTGTACAGCCGTTTCCCGGAGAGTTGGGTAGTGGCCCAGGAGGTTATGTTTGCCGATTCTACCACGATCATGGCATATAACGCCAATATGCGCAATCTGGTCATGGACAAGCTGGTGGGCGGCCAGATGGTGGTGTTTAACCGGCTGCAGCCGGGTGCGGACACCGCGGAGCTGCACAAGCTGGTGCGGGCGGCTAATCGGCGGATGGATATTCTCTATGATTATTTGGACGGCTCTACTGCCTTTGATGATGTGGAAGATCCGCTGCCCTTTGATATTAATGCCCCTGTGATCCAGGTAAATGATCAGGATTATGCTCTTTGGTATCGGGATGTAACGGAAGAGCCCCAGAAGTATGCGGGCAAGACTGTGTCTTTCAAGGCGCAGGTGGCGCTGCTTCGTCGGGAGAAAAACGGCATGTTCGCCCCCGGCCGGTTTGTGATGACCTGCTGTGCAGACGATATTCAGTTCTGCGGCATTCCCTGTAAATATGCAGATGCAGCCAAGTTAACACCCCGGGGTTGGGTGCAGGTAAAAGCCAGCATTTCTGCGGAAAAACACCCTTTGTATCAGGGCGAACTTGGCCCTGTACTCACGGCGCTGGAAGTGGAGCCTGCCCAGCCGGCAGATCCTGATGTAGCCACATTTTAATATAAATCGCAGCGGTAAATACCGCTGCGATTTTTTGGCAAAGCTTTCTTTACAAAATGACAGAATTTACCGTTGATTAAATGCATATTATGTGATAGGATTTGTGTGTTACGCAACTGCAGGTTGCAAAAAAATCCAAGTTCGGTTGATTGCGATTTGACAATGTTCTGCTACAATTATATTTGTAGAGTTTTGGGCTCAATTTCTGAAAAGGAGCAAATGTTATGACGATCGGTGAAAAGATTTCCAAGCTGCGCCAGGGGAAAGGCCTTTCTCAGGAGCAGCTGGCAGAAAAGCTTTGTGTTTCCCGTCAGTCTATTTCCAAGTGGGAGATGGACCAGGCGCTTCCCCAAATTGATAATGTTTTACAGCTGAGCGATATTTTTAAGGTTTCTGTGGATACCCTGCTGCGGCCCGGTATCGATATTTCTGAAGCTGCAGACCGCTCTAAAAAGAAAAAATATTTCGGCACGGACGGTTTCCGGGGTGAGGCCAATGTTGGCCTGACCTCCTTGCAGGCATATAAAGTAGGTCGTTTTTTGGGTTGGTATTATTCTTCTGAGCTTTCTGGCTGCAATAATCCCAGCGGCAGACCCCGCATTGTGATCGGCAAGGATACCCGTCGTTCCAGCTATATGATCGAGTATTCCCTGGTGGCCGGCATTACCGCATCCGGCGCGGATGCTTATATGCTCCACGTTACTACCACTCCCAGCGTGTCCTACGTGACCCGGCAGGAGGAATTTGACTGTGGCATTATGATCACCGCCTCCCACAATCCCTATCACGACAATGGTATCAAGGTTATTAACCGCTACGGCGAAAAGCTGGATGATAAGACTACTGCCTACATAGAAGCATACCTGGATGGGGATCTGGCTGCTTTGGGTATTAATGGAGATGATCTGCCCTTGGCGCAGCGGGATCGTATTGGCTGCATTGTAGACCATGTTTCCGGCAGAAACCGCTATGTGGGTTATCTCATTTCCTTGGCTGCCCGTTCTTATAAGAATTTGCGAATTGGCCTTGACTGCGCCAATGGTGCATCCTGGATGATCGCCAGCGCGGTGTTCAGCGCATTGGGCGCCAATGTAACGGTGATCGGCGCTGAGCCTAACGGCCTGAATGTAAATACCGGCTGCGGATCTACCCACGTGGAGAACCTGTGTAAGCTGGTAAAAGAGCAGCACCTGGATATGGGCTTTGCTTTTGACGGCGACGCAGACCGTTGTATTGCTGTGGACGGAAACGGCAACGTGGTGGACGGCGACGCTATGATGTATATTCTGGCTAAGCGTCTGCAATCCCGGGGTATGCTGAAGGGCAATACGGTGGTTGCTACTGTGATGTCCAACAGCGGCTTTGTGGCAAGCTTGCAGGAAGCCGGTATTCATTGTGAGCAGACCGCTGTGGGCGACCGCTTTGTTTATGAGTGCATGCAGCAGAATGATTATGCCCTGGGCGGCGAGCAATCCGGTCATATCATCCTGAAAAAGTACGCCACCACCGGTGACGGCCTGCTGACGGCTATTATGATCACCGAAGAGGTGTGCGACCAGAAAACCACCCTTGCCAAGCTGGCTGAGCCTGTAAAGTGTTATCCCCAGTATCTGAAGAATGTAGCTGTGAAGGATAAGGCTGCCGTGCTTGCGGATGATGCAGTTTGGCAGGCCGTAAAGCAGGTAGAGGATAAGATCGGCGGCAAGGGCCGGGTGCTTCTGCGGCAAAGCGGTACAGAACCCCTCATCCGGGTAATGGTTGAATGTGAAGAATACGATGATTGCGTATCTTATGCTCAGGAAATTATAGAAGTGATCGTGGAAAGAGGGCATAGCATTGGTTGAGCAAGTAAAAACGGCGGAGTTGTTTGACTGTCAGGTCAGTTATTTGAGGCCCCTATTTGAAAAGCACCTGTATCCCTGGCAGATGTTGCCGGAGCTGAAGGCTTATATCCGGGAGTTGATCAAAACCGGGTTGGAGGGCTTTACCCAAATTGCCCCGGAGGTATTGGTGGGGGAAAACGTGAAGATCGCCCCTACAGCTACTATAGAAGCGCCTGCCATCATTGGTCACAATACTGAGATCCGCCCCGGCGCATATATTCGCGGCAGTGTAATTACCGGGCCGGATTGTGTGATCGGTAATTCTTCAGAGCTGAAAAACTGCGTACTTTTACATAAGGTACAAGTGCCGCATTATAATTATGTGGGTGATTCTGTGCTGGGCAATTTTGCCCACATGGGCGCAGGCTCTATCTGCTCAAATCTTAAGTCTGACGGCAAGAATGTTGTGGTGCGTGGCACGGAAAGCTATGAGACCGGCCTGCGTAAGCTGGGTGGCATCATTGGTGACCACGGGGATATTGGCTGCGGCTGTGTACTGAATCCCGGAACGGTGATCGGCCGGAATACGTCTGTGTATCCTTTGACCTCTTTGCGAGGTGTTTATCCTGCAAATTGCATTGTAAAGGCTACCAAAGAGATCGTGGAAAGAAAATGAATAAAAGTGGTGTCGTACCTAAATACGACACCACTTTTTATATAAGGAATTTTGCGGTCAGGCTGGCCATAAAAAAGCCTATAAAGTCGGCAAACAAGGCAGCGGGGATGGTATACTTGGTCTTTTTGATGCCTGCCGCGCCGAAATAAACGCTGATTGTGTAAAAGGTGGTTTCCGTCGAGCCTAACATAATGGCCACAGTGCGGCCTATGTAGGAATCTACCCCGTATTGCCTCATCAGGTCTGCACCAACCGCCAAAGCGGCGCTGCCGCTGATAGGGCGGATTAGTACCAGAGGAGCAGTTTCCGGGGGGATGCCGAATACAGAAAAAACCGGAGAGGCAATCCTTGCGATTAGATCCATTACCCCGGATGCCCGGAGCATGGTCACGGCGGTAAGTAACAGGATTAAGGTAGGAATTAGCGTAACAAGAAGCTTTAAGCCCCCGGCTGCACCATCCAGAAGAATATCGTAAGCGTTTTCTTTTTTGTAAAGGGCGATCAGACAAGTTGCCATTAGGATCGCCGGTACGATATAGTCAGTTATTTTTTCCATAGTTTCCCCAATAGCCAGGCGGCTGTGATGCCAAGGCCTGCGGAGCATAAGCTGGTGACCCATACTGCCGGCAGAATGTCAAAGGGCCGGACGCAGCCTAAGCTGCTGCGTACAGCGGCAACGTTGGTGGGCAGCAGCTGGATGGATGCGGTATTTAAGACGATGAGCCTGCATAGTTCATTTGTGGCGATACCTTTTTTGCCTGAGGCCAATCGCTGGGCAGCCTGAATGCCCATAGGGGTGGCGGCGTTGCCTAAGCCAAGAAGGTTGGCGCACACATTGGCGCTGAGATGACCGGCTAAAATAGGGTCGTTTTTCGCACTGGGGAAGAGCCGCCCCAATATTGGTCGCAGCAGCCTGCTGACAAAAGCCGATATGCCGGTTTTTTCCATTAACGCACCTACACCGGACCAAAGGCAAATGGCGCCAGCCATAGAAATGGCGAGGGTGACGCCGCTTTGCGCTCCTTCAGTGACAGCCCCGGCCAGAGCGCCCGCGTTGCCTAGAAACACTGCTCCTGCAAGAGAAAAGGCGATCATCCCTGTCCATATCCAGCTCATTACCATATTGCTCACCTCCATAGGCAAGTTTATGGGAAAAAATTAAAAACTTTCCGAAAAAAGGTTTGACACAAAGTGTCGAATAATGTATAATATGAAAAATCAGTCGATTGGATTATAACCTGAAGGAGTTGGTTGTCATATGAAATCTACGGGTATTATCCGTAAGGTGGATGAGCTTGGCAGAATCGTACTTCCCATCCGTTTGCGCCGTGCGCTGGATATCGCAGAGCGGGACGAAGTGGAAGTGTATTTGGAGGAGGACAGGATCGTTCTGCGTAAGTGCGAAGCATCCTGCGTTTTCTGCGGTTCTACAAAGGGCTTGATCCTTTATGAGGGTAAGCACGTGTGTATGGAGTGCGTCCGCAAGCTGGGAAAAGATTAAAAACGAGGGCATCCGCTTAGGTTCGGTGATGCCCTCGTTCTTTTTTATTCCTGAATGGCTGCGTCGTATACCACGTTCTTGGGAAGATCCAGCTCCTTGGCGGTTTGCTTGATGGCGTCCTTGCGGCTCATACCCGCTGCCACCAATTCCTGTACCCGGGCGGCCGCATCAGCAGGGGAGGCCGTCTGTTTGACCGCTTCCGGCGCACCGGCCAGCACCAAAACAAATTCGCCCTTAGGTTCTTGGGCTTCGTAAAGGCTGATGGCGCCTGCCAGGGTAGTGCGGATCACTTCTTCGTGAAGCTTGGTCAGCTCCCGGCACAGGCTGATGGGCCGGTCCGGGCCAAAGGCCTTTTGCATATCCTGGAGGGTCTGCTTCAGCTTGTGGGGCGCTTCGTAAAATACCATTGTCCGGGTCTCGCTCAGCAGAGAATTTAAGTGCTCTGCCCGACTTTTTTTGGCGGTGGATAAAAAGCCTTCAAAGGTAAAGCGGCCGGTGGCCTGACCGGAAATGCTCAGCGCGGTGATCACGGCGCAAGGACCGGGGATGGCGCAAACGGTGATGCCTGCTGCAGCGCACTGCTTTACCAGCTCTTCACCGGGGTCGGAAATGGCAGGGCTGCCGGCATCGGAAACTAAAGCGCAGGTCTGGCCGGATAAGATTCTTTCTACAATTGCATCGCCTTTTTGCGCCTTGTTATGCTCGTAGTAGCTGACAAGGCTTTTTTTAATGCCCAAATGGTTTAATAGCTTCAATGTGACCCGGGTATCTTCGGCGGCAATAAAATCTGCCTGTTCCAAAGTTTCACGGCAACGCTCTGAAATATCCCCCAGATTGCCGATGGGGGTGGGAACTAAGTATAACATTCCAGCCATGGTCATTCCTCCTCAAGGTGGTAAAGACGGCGGTAATAGGGGGTAGGTGTGCCGTCGGGGTGATACAAAGCTTTTTCGTCTATAATAAGTCCCGGCTTTGCGCCCTTTCGCAGCTGCAAAAGGATCAGGCTCACTGGGCCATCTTCTTTGTGATGCAGAAGACAGAGCTTTTTGGCTTCCAGCTTATATTTTGCGCCGCAGGCACAAAGGTGAGAGAGCATTTCCGGTTTGTGGACTAAAAAGAAATCTCCCCCATAGCGCAGCGCCCGGGAAGCACTGCGAAACAAATCCTCGGTGGAAAGCGCATCATCCCGGCGGGCCAAAGGCGTTTTCTTGCTGGCAGGGCCAGCGGAATAATAGGGGGGATTGGACACACAGCAGGAAAAGCTGCCGTTTTCCACGATGCCGTCAAGGCTGGATGCGCTGGCGCATATACTTTTAAGACGCAGGGGGATATTGTTAGATCGGGCGTTGTGCAGCGCCATGTTATGGGCGTTGTCATCCAGCTCAATGCCGGTAACAGCGCAGTTTTGATCTTTACTGCAAAGTAAAAGCCCCAAAGTGCCGCAGCCGCTGCCCAAATCCAGCACGGTGGCGCTTTTCGGCAGGGTTACAAAATCGGCAAGGGCAATAGAATCGGTACTTAAAGGAAAAGCACCGGGGCAAAGCTCCAATGTAAAACCGTTATGCAGCTGTTCCATAATGCCTCCTTTCACAGTTACAAAAAAATCAGCCTGCGCACATGGTACGCAGGCTGAGAGAAGTCGGGCAATCAGCCTTCCTCGATTGCTTCAACAGGGCAGTTGTCGGCACAAGCGCCGCAGCTGACACAGACATCAGCATCGATGACGTACTGCTCGTCGCCTTCGGAAATAGCCTCAACGGGGCAGTTGTCGGCGCAGGAGCCGCACTTCACGCAAGCATCGGTGATTTTGTAAGCCATGATTTTCCCTCCAATTATGTATTTTCAGTTGGCCCTCAAGGACCTCGGTACTATTCTAGCATGGATTTTTGAAAATGCAAGGACTTTTCTTACGCACCGTATATTTTTCTTTGCTCTGGGGAGAATGGATGGTCGAGGAGGGGGAGCTATGGGACGGCAGTCGCAGCCCCGAGGCCGGTTTCCCCGTTTTGCGGCGGGTTTTATTGGAGGAGGGGGTAAAAAGTTAATGGATAAGAAGGAGGCGGTGGTTACGAAATTATTGGATCAGTTCAGCGAGGACCTTATACAGAAGGCATCTTCTATGGAACCGGTGATCGGCAGAGACCGGGAGATCGATACGGTGATCGGTATTCTTAGCCGTAAGAATAAAAATAATCCTGCCCTTATCGGTGAGCCCGGTGTGGGTAAAACAGCTATTGCGGAAGGCCTTGCTCAGCGGATGGCGACGGGGAATGTGCCACCGCAGCTGAAGGATAAGCGGCTGGTAAGCCTGCACATGGCAAACCTGGTGGCAGGCACAAAGTACCGGGGTGAGTTTGAAGAACGGCTTAGAGACGTGCTGGCAGAGATCCGCCGGGCGGGGGATGTGATCCTCTTTGTGGATGAAATGCACACCATCGTAGGCGCCGGCGCTGCGGAAGGCGCGATTGACGCTGCTAATATTTTCAAGCCCGCCTTGGGTCGGGGAGAGCTGCAGATGCTGGGTGCTACCACCATGTCGGAGTACCGCAAGTACATTGAAAAAGACCCAGCCTTGGAGCGGCGTTTTCGTCCGGTAAAGGTGGAAGAGCCGGATAAGGATGCTACCATGGCCATTCTGCAGGGGCTGAAGCCGGGCTTGGAGCGGCATCATCATATCCGTATCTGCGAAGAAGCACTGCTGGAAGCGGTACGCCTTTCTGTGCGGTATTTGCCGGATAAAGCCATTGATCTGTTGGACGAGGGGGCGAGCCACGCCCGGATGGAGCAACTTTATTCTGAACGCGGCGACCGGCATCAGGAGCTGGAGGAAGAACTGACGCAGGCAGTAAAGCAAAGCCGGTTTGAAAAGGCAGCTCAGCTGCGGGATCAAATGCAGCGTCTTACCGGCAGAAACCCGGATGGCCGCAGAGCAAGAGCGGTTACCCCGGCAGATGTGGCCTGGGCAGTATCCCAGCGTACCGGCATTCCCACCGGCAGGCTTACGTCTGATGAACGGGAGCGGCTGCTGAATTTGGAAAGCTTGCTGGGAAAATATGTGATCGGTCAGGATACTGCAGTGCAAGAGGTCTGCCAGGTGCTGCGCAGAAGCTTGGCAGGCGTACGGGATCCTGGTCGGCCGGTGGCAAGCTTTTTGTTTACCGGGCCTACCGGTGTGGGGAAGACCGAGCTGTGCAGGGTGCTGGCCCGGGAGCTTTACGGCACCAAGGATGCCATGATCCGGTTGGATATGACGGAATATATGGAAAAGCATTCTGTTGCTCGGCTCATCGGCGCGCCTCCCGGTTATGTGGGCTATGAAGAAGGGGGTAAGTTGACGGAAGCGGTCCGCCGCCGGCCCTATTGCCTTGTGGTGCTGGATGAAATGGAAAAGGCCCACCCGGATGTGGCGGGAATTTTGCTGCAAATTATGGAAGAGGGCGTGCTCACCGACAGCGCCGGAAGAAAGGTCAGCTTTCAAAATGCGGTGGTAGTGATGACCTGCAACGTGGGCGCACAGATCCGCTCTGACGGCCTTGGCTTTAAGCCGGAGGGCAGGCAGGAGCAATCGGCGCAGGCACTCAAACAGCATTTTACACCGGAGTTTCTGGGGCGTATTGATAAAACGATATGCTTCAGCAGCTTGCAAAAACCGGAGCTTGCCCGCATTGCAAAGCAGCAGCTGCAAAGGCTTACAGTCCGGGCTCAGGCCAGCGGCTTGCAGCTTCAGCTTCCGGAGAATTTGCCGGAAGCCTTGGCAGATGCCTGCAAGCAGACAGAGGGCGCGCGGCAGATCCGTAAGCTGATCCAGGATAAGGTGGAAAGTCCCTTGGCGGTATATTTGCTGCAAGGCGGTAAAAAGCCTTTGCGGGCAAGAGGGGAGTTGCGGGGCGATAAGGTATACTTTGGATGAAAATTTTGCAGGTCAAGAGCTTTGACCTGCAAAATTATTATATGAAGGCGTATATTTTAGAACAAGTGTTCTAAAATTAGAAAAACAGGTGATTTTTGCCGAAAAAAATCGAAAATTTCTGTAAAAAAATATTGATTTTTCATTTTATATCCGTTATACTGTCATCAGATGGAGCAAAATGGTAGTTAAGTGGAGTAAAATGGAGTGGAGGTGAACGCAATTGATCGGAAAATATCCCGCAAAGCTGGACGATAAAAACCGGCTTTTCGTGCCTGCAAAGCTGCGCGCTGAGCTGGGCGAAGATTTTTACGTGACCCTGGGCGTCAATTGCGGACATCGGTGCCTGACGGTTTATACCGCCAAGGATTGGAACACGCTGGTGGAGAATTATAACAATCTGCCTATCTCCCAGCGTTCTGCCGCTACCAGCCTGATCTTTATTAATGCCAATGAATGCACCCCGGACAAGCAGTTCCGGTTTATGCTTACCCAGTTCCTTTTGGATTATGCCGGCATCGGCAGGGAAGTGATGGTAGTTGGCAGAGCCGGTCAGGCAGAGATTTGGGACGCAGAGGAGTTCGCCCGCTTCGAGCAGGAGAACCTTACCCCCGAAAAGCTCCTGGCTTCCTTGGAGGCCATTGGTCTATGAGTGAATTTCATCATATATCCGTTTTGCTGGACGAATGTCTGGACGGACTGGATATTAAGCCTGACGGCATTTATGTGGATGGCACGTTGGGCGGCGCAGGTCACTCCAGCCAGATCGCAAAGCGGCTGACTACCGGCAAGCTGATCGGCATCGACCGGGATCAGGTGGCCCTACAGGCCGCAGGAGAGCGGCTTGCTGTTTACGGCGACCGGGTGAAGCTGGTGCATGCAAACTTCAGCCAAATGGCTCAGGTGCTGCAGGAATTAGAAATACCCGGCGTAGATGGTATTTTGCTGGATTTGGGAGTTTCCTCTCCTCAGCTGGATGACGGCAGCCGCGGCTTTTCCTATATGGTGGATGCGCCGCTGGATATGCGTATGAATCGGCAGGATGCTTTGAGCGCCTGGCAGGTGGTAAATACCTGGTCTCAGGAAGAACTAAAGCGCATCCTTTACACCTATGGTGAAGAACGTTACGCCCCTCAGATCGCCGGCGCGATTTGCAGACGGCGGGAAGAAAAGCCTATTGAAACCACCTTGGAATTGGTGGATATTATCCGCTCCGCTATGCCCCCCGCAGCTCTGAGAGAAAAGCAGCACCCTGCCAAACGGAGCTTTCAGGCTATCCGCATCGCTGTAAACGATGAGCTGGGCAGTGTGGAAAGGGTTATGAAGGATGCTTTTGACCTGCTAAATCCTGGTGGACGGTTGGCGGTGATCACATTCCATTCGCTGGAAGACCGGATCGTAAAAACCGCTATGAACGATGCAGCCAAGGGCTGCACCTGTCCTCCCAGCTTCCCTGTGTGTGTTTGCGGAAAGAAACCCAAGGTAAAACTCATTTCCCGCAAGCCCATCGTGGCTACCCAGGAGGAATTGGACGAAAACCCCCGCAGTCGCAGCGCAAAGCTGCGTGTTTGCGAGAAATTGTGAGTTATCAGAAAGGAAGGAAACAGTATGGCAGCCAAAGTGGATGTGCAGTATATCCGGTTTTATACAGATGGCTCTGCAGCTAAGCAGGTAACGCCGCTGTTTCCGGAAGAGAAGAAGGCCCGCCGGGCAAGAGCCAGAAAGTCTGCTCGCCGTAAGGTTATTTATATTGACCCTGTAGCTATCTTCTCTATCGCTGTTGCAGCAGCGCTGTTTGTGTGTATGGCAGTAGGCCTGGCATCCTTGCAGCAGGCGCGGCAGCAAAATGTACAGATGCGCACTTATGTGCAGCAGCTGGAGCAGCAAAATGAAACGCTGAAGCAGACCTATGCCGGCGGCTATGATTTGCAGGAAATCGAAAAGACAGCCCTTGCCTTGGGTATGGTTCCTGCTGAGGATGTGCGTAACGATACCATTTCTGTGCAAGCGCCTGCCCAGGAGCAAATGCCTACCGGCTGGGAACGGTTTGTAGCATTTCTTACCGGCTTGTTTGCATAAAAGTGCATCCCACCAATAAACTTCCAATAGAGCTGCAATGGGCGGCGAGGGTTTCCCTTGCTGCCCATTTAAGTAATTGGGAAGAGGTGGGGAGCTATGGCTGTCAGGAAGGAAAAGGACCGATTCTACCGGGTGCGTGGGGACAGCGGCCAGCGCAGACGTATTACCATCATTGCCATTGTGCTGGGAATCGCTGCATTTTTGCCCCTTTTAGGCCGGCTTTACAGCCTGATGGTGGCGGATTACGACTACTATGCAAAGCTGGCGCTGGATAATCAGACCCGGATCACCAATGTAAGCACCCAGCGGGGGCTGATCTACGATCGAAATATGAATATCCTGGCTTGCTCCCGGGATGTGCAAACAGTTTACCTAGACCCCCACGAATTAAAGCAATCCAGAGTAGATTTGGAAGCGGTTTCTGCTTTTTTGGCGGATACTTTGGAGCTGGACAAAGATTGGGTGTTGACGCAATCCAAGGATCTGACCAAGCGTTATAAACAGATCGCTGCCCGGGTGGATACGGATACCGCCGGGGTTATTCGCCGTTATATTAACGAAAACGGTATTAATGGAATCCACTTGGAGCCCGGTGTGGTGCGGGAATATCCCTACGGAGCGCTGGCAAGCCAGGTGATCGGCTTTACCAATTTATCCAACACCGGCAGCGAGGGCATTGAAGCGGCCTATAACGATCTTTTGGAGGGCGGCGCCGGAAAGGTGATCACCACCAAGGGCAGCAACGAAATGGATATGCCCTATTCCTATGAGGATTTTTTGGCAGGCACAGCAGGCTGCAGCCTGGTGCTGACCATCGATACCACGGTGCAAGCCTGTCTGGAAAAGCAAATGCAGGCGGCAATCGACCGGTACACTGTTCTCAATGGCGCGTTCGGTATGGTGATGGACGTGAATACCGGAGAAATATTGGCGATGGCCACCTTGGGCGGCTACGATCCAAACAATTATCAGGAAATTTATGATCCTGCTGTCAAAACTCATTTGGACGAAATGAAGGCAGCTTATGAGGCTTTGCCGGCAGGAACGGAAGAATATGAAAAAGCCAAAGGGGCTTATACCCAGGCATTGACGGATGCCAGGCTAAAGCAGTGGCGCAACCGGTGCATATCCGACGGTTATGAGCCGGGGTCTACCTTCAAAGTGCTTACTATGGCGGCGGCGCTGGACTGCGGTGCTATCGGCCTGAATACATCTTTTTACTGCAAAGGCGCAGAGCATATCCCAGGCCGAAGCCAGCTTTTGCATTGCTGGCGCTCCGCCGGCCACGGCTCTGAACAAACACCCCAGGCGCTGCAAAATTCCTGTAACCTGGCTTTTGCCCATATTGCGCTTAAATTGGGGGGCGACCGGTTTTACGAGTATGTGAAAAACTTTGGCGTGATGGAAAAGACCGGCATCGACCTGCGAGGGGAGAGTAAAGGCGTGTTCTTCTCCAAGGAGCTGGTGACCAACACGGATAAATGGGGAACGGCGTCTTTAACCTCCGGGTCCTTTGGGCAGACCTTTAAGCTCACCCCCATTCAGCTGGTAAGAGCCATCGCAGCGGTGGTAAACGGCGGATATTTGTTAGAGCCTTACATCGTTTCTGAAGCGGTGGATGCTGCGGGAAACACGGTGTTTTCCCAAGAACCTACGGTTCTGCGACAGGTTATTAAGAAAGAAACGTCTGATACTATGTGTCAGCTTTTAAGGTCGGTAGTAACCGAGGGAACGGCGAAAAATGCCGGTGTCTATGGCTTTTCCATTGGCGGAAAAACCGGCACAAGCGAGAAGATCGATGTGCTGGACGAAAACGGAAATCCTACTTTGGATAAAATTGTTTCCTTCGTAGGGGTTGCGCCAATGGACGATCCGCAGTATATTGTACTTGTAGCATTGGATACCCCGTCCCGAAGCACCGGTCTTTATATTTCCGGCGGTGTCATGGCTGCCCCTACTGTGGGCGCAGTGATGGCAGATATCCTGCCGTATCTGGGCGTAGAAAATTATTATGAAGAAAATGACCCAGCTGGAAAGACAGTAGAGCTGCCGGATATGACAGGAATGACCCAGGCAGAAGCAAAAAAGCTGCTGAAGGAATTGGGGTTAACAGCCCAGATCCAGGGCAGCGGAAGTGTGGTTACCGGGCAGATTCCCGGAAAGAACACCATGATCAAGGGTAACAGTGAAGTGATCTTATACTTTGCAGAGTAGTAGGCAGAGAGGACTCGAACCCAAGTAGCCTCTCAGCAGCCCTATTTGCTGCTTTTTGCCTTATCTTCCTTGCCTTGCGCCAGCAAGGCGGCGTCATCTGCGCCAAAAATCTATCAAATATTACATGCTGAGAGGTGCTTCGCAGTTTTCAGCCACCCGCATTTTCCAAGACGAAGAAAATCACGCAGACAATACTTTGTGTATTATCAAGGGATTTTCTGATGTATTGGGGAATGCAGGTGCCTGAAAACCTGCTTGGGTTCAAGTCCTCTCTGCCTAGGAGAAAAATATGAAACTGAAGGAATTGCTTGCAGGCGTAGATCTTATTAACTTATGCGCAGATGAAAATTTGGAAATTTCCGGTGTTGCCTATGATTCCCGTAAGGTGCAGCCTGGTGATCTGTTTATAGCAGTGTCCGGATTTGCCGCTGACGGCAATCGGTTTATCCCCATGGCTATGGAAAAGGGCGCTGTTGCGGTGGTTACTGCAAAGGCACCCGGCACAAATGTGCCTTATGCACAGGTGAAGTCTGACCGACTGGCGATGGCCCAGATCGGCGCCAATTTCTATGGAAAGCCTGCTGAAGCGATGCAAGTGATCGGTGTTACCGGCACCAACGGTAAAACATCTACCACCTTACTGCTCAAGCACGTTTTAGAAACTGTGCAGGGGGCAAAGGTGGGCCTGATCGGCACGATGGAGAACTTGATCGGCGACGAAGTGATTCCTTCTCAGCGGACTACTCCGGAAAGCCTGGATCTGCAGGCGCTGTTTGCCCGGATGCGTGATGCCGGCTGCAGTCACGTGATCATGGAAGTCTCTTCCCACGCCATCGCTTTGGATCGGGTAGGCGGCCTGTCCTATAAGGTAGCAGCCTTTACTAACTTGACGGAAGACCACCTGGATTTCCACAAGACCATGGAAGAATATGCTGCGGTGAAAGCCAAGATCTTCTCCCGCTGTGAAAAGGCGGTTATCAACCGTGACGACAGCTGGGCGGAATTTATGCTGAGTAAAGCCGCTTGCCCTGTGCTGACGACATCTCAAAAGACCGCTGCCGGCCTTTACGCAACCGATGTGCAGCTGCTATCTGACGGCGTGAGCTTTATTGCGGTTTACGGCGATCAGAAGGCGAAGGTTTGCCTGCCTATTCCCGGTAAGTTTACGGTATATAATGCTATGAGCGTGCTGGGTATCGCTTTACAGCTGGGTATTGACCTGGGCGCAGCAGCCGAAGCCCTCAAGACCGCCAAGGGTGTTAAGGGCAGGGTAGAGGTAGTTCCCACTCCCGGTAAGGACTATACGATCCTCATCGATTATGCCCACACCCCGGATGGCCTGGAAAATGTGCTTAGCTCTGTGCGGGGCTTTTGCAAAGGTCGGCTTATCGCCCTGTTTGGCTGTGGCGGCGACCGTGACCCCATCAAGCGGCCTATTATGGGTAAAATCGGCACAGAGCTTTCGGATATTGCCATTTTGACCTCGGATAATCCCCGTACCGAAGAGCCGGGTGCTATTTTGCAGGATATCCTGAAGGGTGTAGATGTTGCAAAATATAACCCTGTTGTTCTGGAAAATCGTCCTCAGGCAATCAGATATGCTATGGACATTGCCAAAAAGGATGATATAATTGTATTGGCCGGTAAGGGTCACGAAACTTATCAGGAGATCAACGGCGTGAAGTATCCTATGGATGAACGGCTCATCGTTGAAGCTTATTTGAAGGAAGGTCTTGCGTAATTATGGGCGCGATCACATTGGCCCAGGCGGCTGCCTGGTGCGGCGGTAAAGTGGATGCAAAGTATGAAAATATTGCTTTTACCGGCGCAAATAACGATACCCGCAAGGTGCAGCCGGGACAGCTGTTTGTGGCGCTGCTGGGTGCCCGAGATGGCCATGATTTTGTGCCTCAAGCCTTAGAAAAAGGCGCTGCGGCGGTGCTGTGCAGCAAGCCTATGGGGGATGTTCCCGCTATTTTGGTGGAGGATACCCGTATTGCCCTGGGTCTGATCGCAAAGGCTTACCGGGCTTATTTGGGTATGACCGTTGTGGGCGTTACCGGCTCTGTAGGCAAGAGTACCACCAAGGAAATGATCGCTTCTGTCCTGTCTACCCAGTACCGGGTATTTAAGACCCCGGCCAACCATAATAACGACCTGGGTATGCCTATGGCGGTGCTTTCTATGCCGGAGGATACGGAGGTTGCTGTGCTGGAAATGGGTATGAACCATTTTGGCGAGATCGCGTATCTTTCCAAGATCGCCCAGCCGGATATGGGCGTCATTATCAATATCGGTACGATGCATATTGAGCATCTGGGCTCTCAGGAGGGCATTTTGCAGGCAAAGATGGAGATCCTTTCCGGTATGAAGCCCGGTGGAAAGCTCCATTTGAACGGTGATGATGCCTATTTGCGCACAGCAGAAGCCAAGCTGGGTGACCGGGCGGTGTACTTTGGTCATAAGAATGTAGACTCCCCGGTTTTGGGTAAGAATATTGAGGAAGCGGAAGGCAAAATCACCTTTACCGCATGCTTGGAAAGCAGAGAATTTCCTGTGGAGCTGCCCCTGGAGGGTATGCACCACGTAATTGATGCGCTGGCTGCAGTCAGTGTTGGCAACGCTTTGGGCGTAACAGCCGAAAATATCCAAAAGGGCCTGGGCGAATTTCAGAATATGGCCGGCCGCCAGGAGATTTTTGAGGCCAAGGGCTGCACCATTATCAAAGATTGTTATAATGCAGGCCCGGAGTCTATGGCTGCTGCGCTGAATGTTCTTGGTAACCGCAAGGGCAGAAAAATCGCTGTTTTGGGCGATATGCTGGAGCTGGGGAATGCTGCCCGGGCTTCGCATGAAAAGGTGGGCCGCCTGTGCGCAGAAAAAGCAGACGTTTTGCTGTGCTACGGCCCTAACAGCCGGTATATGCTCTCCGGTGCTGTGGCTGCCGGTATGAAGGATTGCGTTAAAGCATCTGAAGATCGGGATGAACTTGCCAATGCGCTGCGGCAGCTGACAAAACCCGGCGATGTGCTCCTGTTCAAGGGCTCTCGCGGTATGCGGATGGAGCTTATTTTGGAGCAGTTTTTAAAGACAGAAGAGTAATGGGAGGAAAATTCCATGGAAAGAATCATCATAACTGCATTGGCCGGCGCTGTGCTTTCCGGCGTTTTGGGCTATTTTCTGCTGCCTGTGCTGCGGGCGCTGAAGGCAGGTCAGTCCATTCGTGAGGTAGGCCCTACCTGGCATAATAACAAAGCCGGCACGCCGATGATGGGCGGTTTAATGTTCATTTTCGCCGCTATTTTGTGCCTTGTGGGTAACCTGTTCTTTATGCAGTCCTACACGGTGCTGTATGCGCTGGCATTGTCCCTTTGCTTTGGCCTGGTAGGCTTTTTGGATGATTTTTTCAAGATCAAGTATAAGCGGAATCTGGGTCTGACTTCCATTCAGAAGGCTCTTTTACAGATGGCTGTTTCTGCTATTTATCTGTATGTTTTGTTCCTGGACGGCACTTTGTGCAACGATAATAATCTTTGTAACCCGTTTTTCCAGGTGACCTTTGAGGTACATCCCATCGCCTATATTTTCTTTGCTATGTTTGTTATGGTTGGCTGCGTCAATGCGGTGAACCTGACCGATGGCGTGGATGGTCTTTCCAGCTCGGTTACCATTCCTGTTATGATCTTCTTTACCGCTGTAGCGGTGTTTAAGGGCGAGTATGAGATCGCTTTGCTGCCTGCTTCCCTGACTGGCGGCCTGATCGCTTACCTGTTCTACAACTGGCATCCTGCCAAGGTGTTTATGGGCGATACCGGTTCTCTGTTTTTGGGCGGCGTAGTATGCGCCCTGGCATTCGCTTTGGATATGCCCCTTATTTTGCTGCTTGTGGGCTTTGTGTACATTATGGAGACCCTGTCTGTGATTTTGCAGGTGGGCTACTTTAAGCTGACCCACGGTAAGCGCCTGTTTAAGATGGCGCCTATCCACCATCATTTTGAAATGTGCGGCTGGAAGGAAGTTAAGATCGTGTTGGTTTTTGCTTTTGTTTCTGCCATTATGTGTGTACTGGCTTGGTTTGCCGTTACCGGTTTTCCTGCCATTTAATTCGCAATTAAAGAAAGGGGAAGTATATGGCTGGGCAGAGCTTTCTGCACGGCAAAGAGGACCGCTGGGGGAAACGCCCCGGCGCAAAAGTGGACATTCCTTTTCTTGTAATACTTTGCATTTTGCTGGGTTTTGGCCTGACGATGCTTTACTCAGCCAGCTCTGCCCAAAGCCAGTATGATACGGGCTATACTGTATCTACCCGCTACCTGCAAAAGCAGGCGGCCTGCGCTCTCATCGGCCTTGGGGCTATGTGGGTGTGCTCCCGGCTGGATGCTCAGGTTTGGCTGAAAGCCGCCTGGCCACTGTACGGCATCAGCATTGCCCTTTTATTGGCTGTGCTTTTGTTTGGACAGTCTGTTAACGGCGCAAGGCGGTGGATCAATATTGCAGGGCTGCAGTTTCAGCCTTCGGAAATTGCAAAATTTACCTTGATCCTGCTGTTTGCCCGGCTGACCAAAAGCTACGGCGCAGCTGCAAAGCAGTTCCGTTACGGCGTGCTGGGCTTCGGTGCAGCGCTTTTGGGCATTCTGATCCCCCTGGCATTGGAAAAGCATCTGTCTGCTATACTGCTCATGGGTATGGTGGCGGTAGTGATGATGTTTGTTGCCGGTACGAATATGCGCTGGCTGATGGCAGGGGCTGCTGTAGCCGGGATTTTTGTAGTGGTGTATATCAGCTTTATGGGCTACGCCGGCGACCGGGTGAGCGCCTGGCTGCACCCGGAAAATGACCCTGCGGATACCGGCTATCAGATCTTGCAATCCCTTTACGCCATTGGCTCGGGAGGGCTTTTCGGGTTAGGATTTGGCAGGAGCAGGCAAAAATATCTGTATCTGCCATTTCAATATAACGATTATATTTTTGCGGTGATCTGCGAGGAGATCGGTCTGATTGGGGCTTTCCTGGTGATGGCTCTGTTTGCGGCCCTGATCCTGCGAGGATATTATATTGCATTGCACGCCCGTGACCGGTTTTCCACAGTTTTAGCCTCCGGGCTTATCACCCTGATCGCTGTACAAACAGTGCTGAATCTGGGCGTTGTTACCAACCTTTTGCCATCTACCGGTATTGCGCTGCCGTTTTTCTCGTATGGCGGCACGGCGCTGGCGGTGAATCTTGCCCAAATGGGCGTAATTTTGAGCATATCCCGGGAGGTAAATCGGGCTTCCCGGCAGGAGGAGTTACCATGAATGTGATCTTTACCTGCGGCGGCACCGGCGGACACATTAATCCGGCTATTGCTGTTGCCAATACCTGGAAAGAGCGCCACCCGGATAGTAAGATCCTTTTTATTTGCGGAAATGATCCGCTGGAAAAGCAGCTGATCGAAAAGGCTGGGTATGACTTTGTTCCTATCCGGATTTGGGGTATTGAACGGAAAATTACCTGGGAGAATATCAAGAGTAATGCCTGGGCTGTTGTGGCTGTATACGAGGCGGTTAAGCGCTGCAAGCAGATTTTTAAGGAATTTAAGCCGGATGTGATCTTGGGTACTGGCGGTTACGCAAGCTACCCGGCTTTGCAGGCCGGTGCAAAGATGGGCATTCCTACTTGTGTGCATGAAAGTAACGCCATGCCCGGTCTTACCACCCGTTTGCTGGCAGGTAAGGTGGATAAGGTGCTGGTGTGCTTTGAAGAAAGCATCAAGCATTATAAAAAGCCCTCTAAGGTGGAGCTGGCAGGCATGCCGGTACGCAGAGAGTTTGTTTATACGGAAAAGAGCGCTGCCCGGAAGGAACTGGGTTTTGACGATAAGCCGGTAGTTGTCTCTGCCTTTGGCTCACAGGGCGCAAAGGCTATGAACGAGTGTGTGGCAGAGCTGTTCCGCCTGGAAAAGGAAGCAGGATTCCCGTTCCGCCATATTCACGCCGTCGGCTCCCGTGGCTGGGAATGGATGCCGGAGCTTGTGAAAGAGAAGGGGATTGACCTGGAAAGAGATAAAGATATTCAGATGGTAGAATATCTTTACAATATGCCCACGGTGATGGCTGCCTGTGATGTGATCATCAGCAGAGCCGGCGCTTCTACCTGCAATGAGATTGCGGCTTCCGGAACGCCTTGCGTGCTGATCCCGTCGCCGAATGTAACCGATAACCATCAGGAAAAGAACGCCAGGGCGCTGTGTGACCGGGGCGGCGGTGTGCTGGTGCTGGAAAGCCAGTGTACTGCCCGGAAGCTGATGGAGGAAATTACCGCTTTACTGCAGGATAAAACCCGGTATAATTACATGAGAAAGAAACTGCAGGAACTGTCTGTCCCGGATTCTGCAGAGCGGCTGTGCGCCGCTATGGAAAAGCTTATTGCAGAAAAATCCTGAACAAAGGAGTTTCACTATGGAGAAAGAGAGAAGAAGGAATCCTTCGTCCAGGCGTTCAAAAACGCAGGATGAAGATGTGGTATATACCCAGCCCAAGCCCTTTCAAAGAAACCGTTTTATTCTGCGGCTGGCTACGGTTTTGGCAGTGGTGCTGGCATTACTTTTCGGCCTTTCCCTGTTTTTTAAGGTGGAAAATGTGGAAGTGGCAGGTATTAATAAATACCAGGCATGGGATGTGCGGGAGGCTTCCGGCATCCGGGACGGTGAAAATTTGCTTACCTTGAGTAAAGCAAAAATCAGCGGCAATATTATTGCCAATTTGCCCTATATCAAGAGCGTTCAGGTGGCCATCCGTCTGCCGGGTACAGTGGTGATCCAGGTAGAGGAGATCACCGTTTCCTACGCAATTTCCGATCATGCGGGGATGTGGTGGCTCATAGATGCTACAGGGCGTATTATCGACAGTACTACACCTGCAGAAGCCCAGGATCATCTGCGGATTTTGGGCGTGGAGATCACAAATGCGCAGGTCGGCGATTCGGCGGTTGCTTTTGAGGCGGAGCCGGAAACCGACAGCGAAGGCAATCCGATTCCTGTGGCAATAACGGGTGCTGACCGCCTGGGCGCAGCCATTACGGTGCTGCAGGCTTTGGAGGATAACAGCATTCTGGGACAGGTTCTCCATGTGGATGTAACAGATATCACCGATATTCGTATTTCCTACGGCACCCGCTTTGAGGTGCGTCTGGGTGACCGGCAAAATATGTTCTATAAGGTGAATGCTATGAAGCAGGCCATTGACCAAATGGGCAGCTATGAAAGCGGCGAATTGGATGCCAGTTTCACGCTGTTCCCGGATCGTGTGGTTTATAGCCCGTTATCCTAGAAAAGCAAGCAAAAAATTTGCAATTTCTTTGTAGAAATGTAAGATTTTCTATTGACCGAAACAAATTTTTGGGGTAGAATATAAAGGTAAAAATATAAATGGCGCAGAATTGGCTTTGCCGGTCTGCATCACCATACATAGGAGGAAACGCATATGTCTGAGGATCGCGTAGTAAAAATTAAAGTTATCGGTGTCGGCGGCGCCGGCAACAATGTTATTAACCGCATGATCGGTTCCGGTGTTACCGGTGTGGATTTTGTTGTTATCAACACCGATAAGCAGGACCTGAATAAGTCTGTTTGCGCCAACAAGGTACAAATCGGCGAAAAGCTGACGGGTGGTATGGGCGCTGGCTCCAAGCCCGAAGTCGGTCAGAAGTCTGCTGAAGAGAGCAGAGCTCAGATCGCTAAGGTGCTGGAAGGCACCGATATGGTATTCATCACCGCCGGTATGGGCGGCGGCACCGGCACCGGCGCAGCTCCCATCGTGGCTGACCTTGCCCGTGAGGCCGGCATCCTGACCGTTGGCGTTGTTACCAAGCCCTTCAAGTTCGAAGGCGCTAACCGTATGCGTCAGGCCGAAGAGGGCATCGCTGCTCTGTCCGGCAAGGTGGATTCCCTGGTTATCATCCCCAACGACCGTCTGAAGTACGTTACCGATCAGAAGATCACCTTTGCTAACGCATTCGGCATTGCTGACGATGTGCTGAAGCAGGCTGTTCTGTCCATCTCTGAGCTGGTGGGCGACAATGGCAATGTGGTCATTAACCTTGACTTTGCTGACGTTTCCGCTGTTATGAAGGACGCTGGCCGCGCGCACATGGGCGTGGGTACTGCTTCCGGCCGTGAGAAGGCTGAGCAGGCTGCTCTGGCCGCTGTTGCCAGCCCCCTGCTGGAGACTTCCATCAACGGTGCTACCGGCGTTCTGGTGAACGTGACCGGTTCTTCCGAGCTGACTTTGGACGATGTGGAGACCGCAGCCGGCATCGTGCAGGAAGCTGCCAATCCCGATGCTAACATCATCTTCGGTGCTACTTGGGATGAGTCCTTCGAGGATGAGATGCGCGTTACCGTTATTGCTACCGGCTTCGAGCCCAAGGCTGATGCTGAGGCTGAGAAGGCTGAAAATGCCAAGTCCGGCGACAACGGTGACATCGAGGATATCTTCGCTATCTTCAACCGCTAATTTTACGTCAAATACCATCCCGGACATTTTGTCCGGGATGTGTTTTTGTGGAGGAAGGCTATGGATGCCTATAGGGAACTGGCGAAAAGCTACGATGCGCTGACCCGGGATGTGGATTACGGGGAAGTGGTGGCTTTCTATGACGCTATACTTGTAAACGAGGGTCTTGCGCCCAGAACGGCGGTGGACCTTGCCTGCGGCACAGGCTCTGTGGCTTGCCTGCTGGCGGAAAAAGGCTTACAGGTGACCGGGGTGGATATGTCTGAGGATATGCTGTGCATAGCTTCACAAAAGGCTCAGGATTTGGAGAATCCTCCGGTATTTGTGTGCCAGAAGCTGCAGCACCTGCACCTTCCCAGAGGGGTTGACCTGGCTGTGTGCGCCTTGGACAGCCTGGATTACATTACCGACCCGGAAGAATGCTTTCAGGCCATTTGCCGGGTGTATAAGGCCTTAAATCCCGGTGGTATCTTCATTTTTGATGTAAATACCCCGGAAAAGCTCCGTGATATGGACGGGCAAATGTTTATCGATGAAGATGAAGATGTGTTTTGCGTCTGGCGGGGCGAATTTGACGAATCTACAAATATTTGTTCTTACGGGATGGATTTATTCCAGCGCCGTGAGGATACCTGGTACAGAAGCTTTGAAGAACATCGGGAATATGCCTACAGCCGCCAGCAACTGACCGATTTTCTCCGTCGGGCTGGTTTTACAGCTATTGCCTGCTATGGCGATAGAAAATTCTGCCAGCCGGAGCAGGGGGAGCAGCGGATGTACTTTAAAGCAAGAAAGGGAAAGCTCCTATGAGTGATTATTTGGTAAGAGGTATGAGCATGGACGGCTTTGTAAAGGCCGTTGCCATCCGCTCAACCGAACTGGTTTCCCGTGGCGCGCAGATCCACGGAACGACACCCAATGCCACCGCTGCCTTTGGCAGAGCCTTGACAGCGGCATCTATGATGGGCAATATGCAGAAGGTGGAAAACGGCTCTATGACCTTGCAGATCAAGGGCGGCGGGCCTATCGGCGCCATTGTTTGCGTATCTGACCCTGAGGGAAATGTCCGTGGTTATGTGTATGAGCCGAAGGTGCCGCTGGTTGAAAAGTATCCCGGCAAACTGGATGTGGGCGCAACGGTGGGCACAGATGGCACACTCACAGTAATTCGGGATCTGCAGATGAAAGAGCCTTATGTTGGCTCTGTGCCCCTGGTTTCCGGTGAGATCGGCGACGATGTGACGGCCTATTTTGCCCAAAGTGAGCAAACCCCTACAGCCTGCGCTTTGGGTGTGCTGGTGGATACGGATTGCTCAGTAAAGGTGGCTGGCGGCTATTTGCTGCAGCTGCTGCCCGGCGCACCGGAGGAAACCATTGACAAGCTGGAAGAGGGTATACGCCGTGCCGGTGCGGTAACGGCTATGCTGGAGCAGGGGATGACCCCGGAGGATATTTTGGGTCAGGTGTGCGGTGACCTGGGCATCTTGTTTATGGAAACTACTGAGGTTTCCTATAAATGCTATTGCAGCCGTGACCGGGTGGAAGCGGCCCTGATCAGCATTGGTGAAAAGGAGCTGACGCAGATCATTGAGGAAGGGAAGACCCTGCCTGTAGAGTGCCAGTTCTGCGATACGGTCTATGAATTTACACCGGATGATGTCCGTCAAATGCTCACAAGAGCAAAGGAGGAAGAATAATGGGTATTATCAGTTTTGCATTAAAGGGTAATTACGGCAGATATTATAAGGACCTGAAGGAGCTTTCCAAGAAGAACGGCAAGCCTGCCTGGTGGATGTTCCTGGATACGGCCCTCAGCACCTTGCTGCTGGGCTCCGGTCTGCAGGATTACCTGAACTATGAGTTCCACAAAAAGAGCTTTAAGGAGCGCCGCACTTACGTAAGCGTGGGCTACCTGGACAAGGTGACACCCATTATTGCTAATATCAAGTGGTCTCCTTATATGTCCAACAAGCTGAATTTCCATAAAAATTACGGAAAATACACTAGGCGTGATTTCTTTGATCCCGATGGCGGCTTTGAGGCATTTAATGCCTTTTTGGATAGACACGAGGAGTTTGTTTTCAAGCCCCAGATCGGTCAGTGCGGCGAGGGCGTGACTAAGATGGTTACCGCTGAAATCGAAGACCGCCGGGCGCTCTATGAAAAGGCCCTGGAAACCAAAGCCTGCGTGGAAGAGCTCATCAAGCAGCACCCGGATTGGGAGATCCTTGGCCCTGGCAGTGTGCATACCATCCGTGTGCTTACCGGCGCTGTGAAGGGTAGATCCTGGGTCATGTACGCAGCTTCCCGTGTAGGCAGCGGCGTGTCTATTGCAGATAATTTCCACCTGGGCGGCAGCGCCGTGCTGGTAGATATTGAAAAGGGCTGCTTTGTAGGCAACGCTACGGACAAGAAGCTGAACGAGCACGAATTCAGCTCCACCGGTATCCGCTTTGATGGCTTCAAGATCCCTTATTGGGAAGAGGTCAAGAAGATGGTTTTGGAGGCGGCGCTTGTCAACGATGAGATCCATCTTGTTGGCTGGGACGTAGCTATTGGTAAGGACGGCCCGCTGATTGTAGAGGGCAACCGCAGCTCCAGCTTTGACATTATTCAGATCCCTCCCAGAAAGGGTCAGCGGGAAATGCTGGATGGCTTGCTGGAAGAAATCCGAAAGGCAGAAAACGAAGAATAAAGATTATCCCCTCTGCCTGGAAGCTCTCAGGCAGAGGAAGTTAAAAAAGTTCTGAATTCTTAGCATTTTTGGGATTTTTCCGGTTATTTTATGCTGTAAAATTCCTGATAAAAAATTGCAAAAAAACCTTGACAAATCAGGTTCTCCTGTGTATAATAATCCACGTCCGCTGAGGTAACAATCTTGGCAGACCGGTTTGGGAGCATAGCTCAGCTGGGAGAGCACATGCCTTACAAGCATGGGGTCACAGGTTCGAGCCCTGTTGTTCCCACCACATTTGGCCCGGTGGTGCAGTCGGTTAGCACGCCAGCCTGTCACGCTGGAGGTCGACGGTTCGAGTCCGTTCCGGGTCGCCATATTTACGTGGAGAGCGCAAGCTCTCCACAATATGCCTCTGTAGCTCAGTCGGTAGAGCAGTGGACTGAAAATCCACGTGTCGTTGGTTCGATTCCGACCGGAGGCACCAATTCTTTTGGCATAGCCTTTTGTCGGGATCGAAAGGCGGCTCTTGACAAGTGTCCGGTGGACACTTGTAACCGCCGTGGCTTTTCCGCAGAAAAGCGATTCCGACCGGTGGCACCATATTTGTGTTGGCTGCGGAATCGAATGATTTCGATTCCGACGGTCGGCACCAATTTTGCGGGTGTAGCTCATCCGGTAGAGCGCCACCTTGCCAAGGTGGAGGTAGCGAGTTCGAGCCTCGTCACCCGCTCCAATTTTCCCCCGAGCCGCTTGGCTCGAAAAATTAGTTGTAACAGTCCGGTGGACTGTTACTCGCGACGGCTCGACGGAGCGAAACATTAATTTTTGCAGAATGCGAAAATGCAAGCGAGCCTCGTCACCCGCTCCAAAAAGATAAGGAACGCGCTCGCGTTCCTTATTTCATACGGTACCGTGGCCAAGTGGTAAGGCAAGAGTCTGCAAAACTCTCATTCCCCAGTTCAAATCTGGGCGGTACCTCCAAAAAATTCCGAAAGCATTTGCTTTCGGAATTTTTTATTCAAGCCGCAGGCTTGGTATATTATCGACGCACGAAGTGCGGCGTATATCATCAGCCCCTTTGGGGCTGTATCTCATCATGCGTAGTGCGTATTTCTGCTGGATTGATGATATGCAATACTTTGCATTGATTTTTCAATATTTTTGCGTTATGATATGTTTGTTAGTTTTAAATAAACCTTTTATTATACCGAGATTGGGGATTGAGCAATGCTTTCTGCATCCGATAATCAGAATATTCCTTCTATCATAGAACTAAACCGCGATGTAGAGCCTTTGGTTATTCAGGCGTCTGCCGGCCGCAGTAAGTTTTTTGAGGATTCTTATACGCCTTTGCAATTTATCCACCTGACGGATGTGCACGCAAAAGCGGAACTTTGGACTCGGATGACCGAGTATATGGATTATTACCGGGATTATATCCGCTTTGCACTGCACACCGGTGATTACTGTAATCATTGCCAGCTGGCATATACCGATCTTTATTCTGTCGCAACCCCGGAAAGCGGCCCGGTGCTCAATTGTGTCGGTAATCATGATACATATCTTGACCCTGCAGGGCAGGTGAGTGATAAAGGAACAACCTTTAACCTGCTTTTTAATCATACTGAGGGATGGGATGTAATCTTTATGCCTGGGGAATGTTCTATGACCTATTATAAGGATTTTCCGGAATCTAACCTACGTCTCATTGTGCTGGATTGCTATTATGATGCGGATCAGCAACTACATTGGCTGCAGCAGGTGTTGGACCAGGCAAGGGAACAGGGCTTGCACGTGATCACTGCTGCCCATGAGCCTACGGGTCAAGTGACCCATAAAATGGATGTAACATTCCAAACAATAGAGGACTTTGATCGATTCGGCGATCATCCAAAGTATGACTTTGAGCAAGCGATTGCTGCATTTAAGGATGCCGGTGGCATGCATGTATGTCATTTGGCCGGTCACGATCATTTTGATACTTTCGGTTATACAGATAAAGGCATCTTGAATGTGGTAGCGGCCTGCGCTACCGATTGGCCCCATTGGTGTGATGGTAAGCGGGTACGTGGCACGAAAACATATGATTGCTTCAATGTGGTTTCTGTCGACGTTAATTTGCATCAGCTGAAGCTTGTGCGTGTAGGTAATAACGCAGACCATTATTTGCGGATGAAACGGGCATTGTGCTTTGATTATCTGCAAGGAAAAGTGATTTCTAATCTATAAAAAAGAGGCTGCGAAAGCAGCCTCTTTTTTATAGGATTTTACTTCAGGATCTTCAGATAATCCAGGATGGACAGCACCAGGCTGATGAGGAAATACAGACCGATCAGACCGCCCACGGCACCGACGATGATGCCCACCAGGGGGATATTCGCCAGGATACCAATGACCACACCCAGCACAGCATTCACCACGATGTGAATGATGATGTTGATTACAAGGGCGGTAATGTCTTTCTTTGCGGCGAATGCGAGAGGAAAGTATTTTTTGAGCATATTCATAATTTTTGCCTCCTTTTTTAGTGTAGATATATTATACAATACTATGGAAAATAGTGCAAGGAGAAAGTAGCAAATTTTGTCAATAAATGCGATAAAAAGCTATTGAAAACACTTCGTTTTTTACGCAAAGTAGTTGACGATATAGGACAATTGTATTATAATAATGTATATTAGTATGGGTAGGTGTGTCTGTATGCCAACATACTAATTGAGAGGGAAGTTTCGGATAAGAAAAAGAGGAGGAAAGATTATGAAGGAAAGCTTGCTTATTTTAGGCGCAGGGCAGTATGGCGCAATGGCTTTAGAGGTTGCTATATCTATGGACCGGTTTGACAAAATTGCTTTCTTGGATGATACCAACGAGCGGGCAATTGGTAAGCTGGAAATGTATAAAGACTTTGTTGGCGAATATGCATATGCTTTCGTGGCCATTGGTAAAACATCTATACGAATGGACTGGCTGAAGAAGTTGAAAGCTGCCGGATATAAAATCCATCCTCTTATTTCGCCGCAGGCTTATGTATCTCCCACAGCGCGGATCGGAGCCGGTTCTATAGTAGAACCGATGGCGGTAGTACAGCCTAAGGCCTCCGTTGGCAAGGGATGCATTATTGGCGCGGGCGCCGTGCTGAAAAATAACTGCCACGTTAGTGACGGCTGCCATATTGATTCCAATTCGGTTGTAGTTCCCGGTGCAGTTGTGCCTGCGTATACAAAGGTAGAGTGTGGAAAGATTTTCTCCTAAGTTTCGGTCTTTGTTTATATTATTCAGAAAGCTGAGGAAAAGAGTATGAAAATTGCTTTTTCGCCCCCTGATATGACACAGGAGGAAGTGCTGCAGGTTAGTCAAGCGATTTTGTCCGGTTGGATCACTACCGGGCCTAAGACGAAAGAACTTGAGACAAAAGTCGCTGCTTATGTGGGAACGCAGAAGGCTGTCTGCTTAAATTCGCAGACAGCTTGTGCTGAAATGGCTTTGCGAGTTTTGGGAATTGGCCCCGGTGATGAGGTGATCGTCCCGGCCTACACATATACAGCCAGCGCATCTGTTGTTTGTCATGTTGGAGCTACTGTAGTTTTTGTAGATACGCAAAAGGATAGTTTGAAGATGGACTATGCTGCGCTGGAAGCTGCGATAACACCGAAGACCAAGGCTATTATACCTGTTGATTTGGCTGGTATTCCGGAAAACTATCAACGCATTTATGAGATTGTAGAAAAAAAACGAAACCTTTTTGTTCCGGCAAGTTCTGTACAGAAAGCTTTGGGCAGAATCGCTATATGTGCTGATGCCGCGCATGCTTTTGGCGCAAGCATTCAAGACAAGATGGTAGGCAGCATTGCGGATTTCACCAGTTTCAGTTTCCATGCAGTAAAGAATTTTACGACTGCTGAAGGCGGCGCGTTGACCTGGAAAACAATTGACGGGATCGATGATGAAGATATTTATCGGCAGCTGCAGCTGTTTTCGTTGCATGGTCAGTCAAAGGATGCCCTGGCAAAGACCCAGCTTGGCGCATGGGAATATGATATTATCGGCCCCTGGTATAAGTGCAACATGACAGATGTTGCTGCTGGAATGGGTCTTGCACAATTTGCTCGTTATTCCCAAATGCTGCAAAGACGCAGACAGATTATTGAAAAGTATGATGCTGCATTTAAGCCCCTGGGTATTCGGGTGCTGGAGCATTACACGGATCAGACTACAAGCAGTGGTCACTTGTATATTACCCGGGTGCCTGGGATCAATCTGGAGCAGCGCCAGCAGATCATTACCCGTATGGCAGAGGAAGGGGTTGCTTGCAACGTACATTATAAGCCACTGCCTATGATGACCGCTTATAAAGCGTTAGGTTTTAACATCGATAATTTCCCTAATGCCTATGATATGTTTGTTAATGAGATTACATTGCCGTTACATACTAGCCTGACAAATGAGCAGGTGGATTATGTGATTGAAAAATATACGCAAATTGTAAAGGAATATATCTAAGGGAGAACGGGTATGTATAAGCGATTTGTTAAACGATTGCTGGACCTGATTGTTGCGCTGATCGGATTAGCGTTGTTTGTACTTATTTTTATTTTTGTAGCGCCGGCCATCGCATTGGAAGACGGTGCGCCTGTGTTCTATAATGCACAGCGTATCGGAAAAAATGGAAAGCTGTTTAAGATGTACAAATTCCGTTCTATGCGTAATAATGCACCGGATATTCGTCTGCAGGATGGCTCTACATATAACGGTGACGATGATCCACGTGTGACAAGGGTAGGCAGATTTTTAAGAAAGACCAGCTTGGATGAAGTGCCACAGCTGATTAATATTCTTAAAGGTGAAATGAGCTTGATCGGGCCGCGACCTGATCCACCGGATTGGTTGGATCGGTATCCGGAGGATGTTAAAGAGTTCCTCAAGGTCCGACCCGGTATTACCGGCTATAGCCAGGCGTATTACCGAAACGCTGCCGATGGCGTGCAAAAAATGCATAACGATGTATTTTACGCAAAAAATTGCACATTTATGTTAGATGTGAAGATCTTTTTCCGGACAGTTTTAACTGTGCTTGGCAAGGAAAACACCTATAAAGATGTTGAACAGCAGAACAATCAGTTGGATGAAGATGCTAAACAGGAGTTGGAAGGTCTTAGGCGCTGAATAAAGGAGATGTCCCGGGATGATCAAGGAATACGGTTATGAGTATACTGCACAACGAGTAAGTCCGCTCTGGGAAGAAACGGCTGATAAACCTGCTGGACAGATGCTCGGCAACGGCATTTGTTTTAGAAGTGGGCGTGATGCACTAAAGGCAGTGGCAAGGGAGTTTGCTCCCGCGAATGTGTATATGCCTGCCCTTTCCTGTGAGTCTATGAGTATGCCCTTTGAAATGTATGGACATCGGTTAACGTATTATCGCTTGAATAAGGATTATACTGCCGATATACAGCAGCTTAGTGGCATGCTTAAGAGCGGATCTATCTTATTGTATTTTGATTATTTTGGTATTCCTTCTCTAAGCGATGCTCAGTTGCAGCAGTTGCGTGAAACCATACCCGGACTGATCTTTGTGGAAGACAGGACGCATAATCTTATATGGGAAAAACAGCGACAATTTGAGCCGGATTATACGGTTGCAAGTTTGCGGAAGTGGATCAATGTGCCGGATGGCGGCTTGCTTTGGGCGCAAAGAAAGCTTGTTAACAGAGAGATCGGTGTGGATATATCTTTTGCACAGGTTAGATCTGAGGCACAGCAGCTGCGTCATGATTATCTGCAAACCGGTGATCAAACAAAGAAACCTATTTTTCGCGCTCTGTTTTCCCAGGCTTCTGATATTTTGGATACAGACCGATTTCCGTTTGCAATGACGCAATATTCCTATGAATTAGTGCGCAATGCAAATTGGGAGCAGATTCGCAGAAAACGGGCGGAAAACAGCCGTTATTTGACGGATATTCTGCAAACGGCCGGTATTTCTACGTTGGAAAAAGATCTGCCTACAAGCGGCCTATATGTTCCGCTTTTAGCAGAATCTAGGGATGCGGTGCAGACCAAGTTGTCTGCAATGGGAATCTTCAATACAGTCATTTGGCCGTTAAGCAAGGAAAAGCAGGAGGCTTGTCCTGTGGCGGCATATACCTGCAATCATATGTTGGCTGCGCCTTGCGATCAACGTTATGATACAGCGGATATGGAGTACATTGGCAGACAGATTGCGAAAGTTATATGTAAGTAACAAAGGGGCTTTGGTATGGCTAAGAAATTAATGATTCTTGGTGCCAGCATCTTGCAGCTTCCGGCCATAGAAAAGGCTGTGGAGATGGGGCTGGATGTGGTCGTTGCAGATATGAATCCGGATGCCGTTGGTTTTCAGGTGAAGGGTGTTATCAAAGAAGTGGTTAGCACGATCGATATTCCCGCAGTATTGGCTGCCGCAAAGCGCCATCGAATCGACGGCATTATGACCTTAGCTACGGATATGCCTGTGCGAACAGTTGCTGCAGTGGCGCGGGAGATGAGCTTAGTAGGTGTGACAGATGAGACTGCACTGAAAGCTACAGACAAAGCAGAAATGCGAAAAGCGCTGCAGGATGCAAATGTCCCGGTACCTGCCTTCTACAGAGCGGCTGATTATCAGGAATATTTGGAAGCAGTCAAGAATTTTACAGAACCTTTTATGGTTAAGCCGGCCGACAGCTCCGGAAGTCGGGGAATCTTCCGGGTAAATGACCCTACGGATGAAACGCTTGTACGCCAGGCATACGACTATTGTGTGCCCAATTCCCGTACAGCAGTGGTAGTTGTTGAGGAGTATATGTCCGGCCCGGAGGTAAGCGTTGAGACACTCAGCGTGGATGGCAAGTGTCACGTAATTCAGATCACGGACAAGCTGACTACCGGCGCTCCTCATTTTGTGGAAATGGGGCATTCTCAGCCGACTGTGCTGGATAAGGAAACTGCAGAAAAGATACGGCAGATTGCCATTGCCGCCAACTATGCCTTGGGCATCAAAAATGGGCCTTCCCATACGGAGATCATTGTTACCAAGGATGGCCCGAAGATCGTTGAATTGGGCGCACGCTTGGGCGGTGACTGTATAACCACACATTTGGTGCCTTTATCCACTGGCGTGGATATGGTAAGTTGCTGTATTAATATTGCGCTCGGACAGCAGCCGGATCTGGAGCATAAGTTCCGGAAGGGAAGTGCCATCCGCTACTTTTCTCAAAAGCCTGGACTGGTTCGGCAGATAGACGGTGTGGATCAAGCTGAAATGCTGCCCTGTATTCGTCAGATCAGCATTGTTCACGGTGTGGGTGAGCGAGTGGAAAACATCAACAGCAGTGGTTCCCGTATGGGCTTTGCTATTGCCCAGGCCGACACAGCGGAAGCTGCGGTGGCCGCTTGCTGCAAGGCAAAAGAAACAATTAAAATTATCATCGATTAAGAGGTTTTTATGAGGATTGTGGTCGCAACACCGATCTTGTTTGATAAGAAAAGCCCTTTCAACCATCTTTTTCGGGATATTCTGGAAGGTCTGCTGCAAGAAGGACACCAGGTCACCCGTATTTGTGCCGTTGAGAATGATACAGATGCAGAATATCAAATGGGTCTGGAGCTGCAGCACATTCCCGTTAAGCGTAAGGCTGCGTCTCATGGCAACATCATTTCCCGTTATCTAAAGGATTCTCTTACCAATCTGAAAATGGCCCGCAAGTTACGAAAGATTGAGGCAGATGTGCTATTCGAGGATGCGTCCTATTCCTCATGGCTGTCTGTTAAAGCCGCCAAAAAGCGGGGGATGCAGGTGGTGACCATGCTGCAGGATGTTTGGCCGGACAATGCTGTGCAAAGCGGTTTGATTCGGGATGGCTCTTTTTTATATCGTTTTTTTGAAAGCTTCCAAAGATATGTGTATAAGCGCTCAGATCGGATTATTTGTATTTCTGATGATATGCGCCGTTTTATTGCCTCTAAAGGGGTCAATCCGGAGAAAATATCCGTGATTTACAATTGGGGCTACACAGATGAGATCGTATCTATTCCTTGGGAGGAGAATCGTTTCGTACAGGCGCAGAGCTTGGATGAACAAAAATTTTATGCCATTTATGCCGGTAATATCGGCAGAATGCAAAATCTTGAAATCGTTATTGAAGCGGCTCGCAGGTTGGCAGAATATGAGGATATTCGCTTTTTGATCATTGGCGATGGCGCTCGTTGTCAGGCAATCAAGGAGCTGGCAAAGGATTTGCTTAATGTGACATTTTTGCCTATGCAGCCCAGCGATCTTGCAGTGCATATCTATAGCGCTGCCGATGTGAATTTGATTCCGTTGGTAAAAGATGGAACGCGCAGTGCATTGCCCAGTAAAACGGGTGTGGTGCTTTCCTGTGGTAGACCCGCTGTGTTTACCTTTGGCGCAGAATCGGACTTTAGCCGTCTGCTTGCAGGTACTGGCGCCGGTGCTTCTGTTGATCCGGAGGATCCGGCAGCTCTGGCAGATTGTATTCTTCGGCAGGCACGCACAATGCAATTTGAGCCTGAGCCTGTTTACGGTGTTTTCCGTAATTATTTTACAAGAGGTAGGAATATCGCCCGCTATGTGGCGGTAATCACAGGGAGCAAATAATGAAGGTTTTGTTTATTAATACCGTATATGGCCGCGGCAGCACCGGTCGGATCGTTAAACAGATTGGTGAGCGCCTGGAACAGGATGGTCATAGCTATATGGTCGCTTATGGCCGGGGCGAAAAGGTAGCAGACCCCCATACATATTTTGTTGGCGGGAAGCTTTCCAGCTATTGGCATGCAGCCATGGCACGCATTACCGACAAGTGCGGATTTTACTCCCGTCGGGCAACACGCAAGCTGCTGAAGTTTATCCGGCAGTATCAGCCGGATGTGATTCACCTGCATAATTTGCACGGTTATTATATAAACATTGAGCTTTTGTTTGCCTATTTAAAGAATGAGTTTACCGGTAAGGTGATTTGGACCCTCCACGATTGTTGGGCCTACACCGGACACTGTGTCCACTATACTTGCGCTGGTTGCGCAAAGTGGCGAACCGGCTGTATGGAATGCCCCCAAAAGAGTAGTTATCCTGCCAGTCTGTTAATAGATAACAGCGCAAGCAACTATGTTAATAAGAAAAGTTTGTTTACCGGTGTGCCTAATATGACTGTTGTTACAGTTTCTGACTGGCTGAAGTCAGAAGCAGAACGTTCATTTTTGGGACAGTACCCGATAGTGCGGGTATACAACGGCATTGATTACGGAAAATTTTACCCGGTGAAAAATGCTGTGAAGCAGGAGCTTGGTGTTGAAAACAAAAAACTTATCTTATTGGTATCCGATGGTTGGGATGAAGGAAAAGGCTTTGGAAGAGCCTTACAGACTGCCCGGATCGCCCCTGCAGATTGGCATTTTTTGATAATCGGTGTTACATCGAAGCAGGCGAAACTCCTTCCCGAGAATATGATCGGCTTGGAGCGGGTGTGGGATCAGAAAAAACTGATAGAGTATTACAGTGCTGCCGATGTATTTTATAATCCCTCCTTGGAAGAAACATTTGGACTGGTTACAGCAGAAGCGCTTGCTTGTGGCACGCCGGCAGTTGTGATGGATTCCACAGCTTGTCCTGAGCCGTTGAACGGATTTGGCGTTGTGCTGAAAACTTTTGCGCCTAATGCTGCTCTGGAAGCAATTACTGAGGCATTGAAATTGGAGAAGCAAACCGCTTATCCCTTTACTATACAAAGAATGACGGACGGCTATCTGGCTTGTTATAAGAATGATTGGAGAGATGAAGGTGAACATGCATAAACCATCTGCGTTAAGCAGGTTTTATATGCTTGCATTGGTGCTGCTGCCGGTGTTGGCGCAGTATAAGGTTGGCCCGCTGGATATGGACGTGGTCGTGATGCTTACGGCTTTAATAGTGTTTGTGGTCAGTCATCCTTTTGTGGAAATATTACCCATTAACCGGCGCATTTTTGCGATTATTGCTTATATAGCTGGTGTGACAATACTGAATTTGGCATTTGGTACAAAGTACTCTGAAAACTCTGAAATCATTCTGCGAATGGGCCGCTATTGCCTGTATCTGCTGATCGTTTTCTTTTTGGGAAACAATCGGGTGAGTTATACTGACCTGATGAAGCTGTACCGCGTGATTGCATATGCTGCAAGTATTTATATCCTTATCCAGGCGGTTTTCTACTATGGTGCGGGTATTGTATTGCCCAACCGTATTGGATCGGCCAGTAACTCTGCCGAGGGAGAAATTGGACGGTTGCGGGCATTTTACTCTGAGCCTGCGGAGCTGGGCTATAATCTGTTGCCCTTTATCGTGTGCAGCCTTTTTGGAAAGCAATATGGAAAAAGAGACAGAAGTCGTCTGGATGCTTTGGTGGCTACCATTGCCGTGGTGATTTCCACATCCGGTCAAGGCGTGATCTGTGCTGCAGTTATGTGGGCGTTTTGGGTGCTGCATACGGTTTTGAAAAAAGGTATGAAGGCAAAGGATCTGCTGCTGATCGTTGCGGTAGCTGCCACAGCGGCTTTGCTGTACAGCACCGGCATTTTGGAGTTTACCCTGGAACGGGCAGAAGGGACGGGCAGTCAAAGCGCAATTGGTGCAAGATCCTCCGGTTATCAGACATTGTCGCTGCTTTCTCCTCTGCAGCTGCTTTTTGGAACAGGTTTCGGCAATTACGTTGTGGAAAATACCTATGAACTGGGCGTGCTTTTTAATTACATTAACTATTCGTCCATTTCTGAATTCTTGTTTACATTGGGAATTATTGGAACGGCGCTTTGGTTATTGTTCTTTGTGTTCGTGTTCCGTAAAGGCAATACCTGCACCAAAATGCTGGTGCTCGCAATGCTGGTACTGTCTGTATATGGTTGTCCTATGACAGGTAAACATTTTCCTTTGTGGCTTACGCTGATGTGTGTGCAGATTCCGGCTGGAATATATATGTCTGGGCAGGCGGATACAGAATGACCAACCCTATGAAAGGAGGCTTTTCACCCTATGGAGAATAAAAGGAATTCTATTTCATCCTCTATGGTGTGGAATTTGCTGGAACGGCTTGGAACCCAAGGTGCACAGCTGATCGTTTCCATTATCCTGGCTCGCATCTTGATGCCGGAGGCTTATGGCATCCTGGCCTTGATCACGGTGTTTGTAAACCTGGCTACGGTTGTCATCGAAACTGGATTTGGTTCTTCTATCATCCAAAAGAAGGATCTGCATAGAAGCGAGATTGATACGATCTTCACCTTGAATCTGCTGATATCGCTGCTTTTGTGCGCTGTTTTGTGGTTCTGTGCACCACTGATTGCATCGTTTTATTCTAACTATGATTTCAGCTTGTTGACCAATGTCATACGAATTTATTCACTGATTCTACCGGTGGGGTCAGTAACGAGCATCCAAAGTGCCGTTATTTACCGGGATATGGCGTTTAAGAAGTTTTTCTTTATCAATATTATATCCGTGGTGATTTCCAGTGCGGTTGGAATCGTGGCAGCATGCTTAAACGCAGGTGTGTGGGCCCTGATCCTTCAGCAGTTGTCCGCCAAAATAGCATTGCTTTTAACTCAGTTGGTCGCAGTTTCCTGGAAGCCTCGATTGAATTTCTGCTTTAAGAGGTCGGCGTCACTGTTCCGCTTCGGCGCTAATATTCTCTTCAACCGATTGCTGAATATGCTTTATAACCAAATCAGCTCTCTGGTAATTGGCAAGAACTATTCTTCCAATATGCTGGCCTACTATAGTAAGGGAAATACCTTTCCTTCACTGATTGCCACGAATACGGATTATGCATTACAAAAGGTCATGTTTTCTGCATATTCCAAGTATCAGGATGATAAGGCGCAGGTCTGTGAACTGATGCGTAAGACCATTACCCTGAGTACATTCCTGTTGTCGCCCTTGCTGTTTGGTATGTTTGCCTGCGCAGAGAACTTTGTGCTTGTGGTGCTCACTCAGAAGTGGCTGCCTAGTGTGGTGTATATGCAGATATTCTGCATGTCCTTTTTCCTGCAACCTATCGGAACCACCGCCGCACAGGCATTAAACGGCATCGGCAGGAGCGATATCACCCTGAAGGTAGGTGTGGTGACCAAGTGCGTTGGCATTGTGATTGTGCTTGCGACGGTGCAGTTTGGTGTGATCTATATTGCCTTGGGCGTGCTGCTTACAACGGTAATGTCTTCCCTCGTTTATATGATTGTCAATAAGCGTGTGTTTGGTTACACATTGATTCGGCAGCTATTGGATATCGGTGCTAATATGCTTGCTGCTGTGTCTATGGCTGCGGTGTGTATGCTTGTTGGTTATGTATGTAAAGGTATTGCGCCAATCATTGCGCTGTGCCTGCAGGTGCTTGTCGGCGTTGTCTGGTATTTACTTGCGGCAGTTCTTTTTAAAAACAAGAGCTTTACCTATTTGCTGGGTAAGCTGAAATCCTTTAAAAAATAAGTTTATCAGGAGGCTTCTATATGAAACCCTATTTGGTCGATGTACCTGTTGCCATCCAGGCCTTTGTGCGCCCTGAAATGCTTAAGCAGCAGTGGGCTGTCATTAAGGAAGCCCGTCCCAGTATCCTGTTTATCCGTTCTGACGGCCCTCGGGAAACCGTTCCCACTGATGCAGAGTTGATCCGCCAGAGCCGTGCTGTTACCGAAGACATTGACTGGGAATGCACGGTGTACCGGCTGTTTGAAGAAAAGAATGTTGGTATGTACGGTATGAGCGATAAGTACACGCCGTTTATATGGAGCAAGGTGGACCGGTGTATTTTCCTGGAGGATGATCAGATTCCTGCCGTATCATTCTTCCGATTCTGTGCAGAACTGCTGGAGAAATACAAGGACGACCAGCGCATCACAAAAATAACCGGTGTGAATCTTTGCGAGAAATGGGAAGATACGCCCGATGACTATTTCTTTGCGCGTGTACCTGCCTCTTCCGGCGTTGCTATTTGGCGTCGAACTTATGAGAGTCGGGATGCAGACTTGTCCTTTGCTAAAAACCCTTATGTTATGAATCATGTCAGACGCGATCTGCCTTGGTACTTAAGAAAGCAATTTATTAGCTTTGCGGAGAAGGGCACATATGCCAACCATGGTCCTGGCAGCGAGTTCTATACACGCCATGCGGAGTATTTACAGCATCGACTGGTCATTGTGCCTAAGTGTAATATGATTGCTAACAATGGCGTAGGCGCCGGTTCCACCCATACAGGTAAGTCTATGCGTTCTATGCCAAAGCAGCTGCAAAAGCAGTATGGTATGGTTACCTACGAATACGAATTTCCTCTGAAGCATCCCAATTTTATCTTTCCGGATGCGAAATTTGAAAAAGAGAGAGAAAAGCAGCTGGGCGTGGCCAGCCGGTGGCAGAGCTTCTGCCGCAGCGTAGAGCGTACGGCCCGTTTGGTGCTTACCGGTGAGAGCAAGAAGCTGTTTACCGGCATTCGAAAGAGAATTAAAAATACCATTGAAAGGTGATTTTATGAAGAAGATAATGCTGTTGGGAGGATCTCGATATCTGCTTCCCGTTATTGAAGCGGCACATAATTTGGGGTTATATGTAATCACCTGCGATTATCTACCTGACAATATTGCTCATAAATATGCTGATGAATACGCAAATGTCAGCATCATCGATAAAGAAGCTGTTCTGGCAAAAGCCAAGGAATTGCAGATCGACGGTATCACATCCTTTGCTTGCGATCCGGGTGTAGAAACCGCTGCCTATGTGGCGGAGCAGATGGGCTTACCCACTCACCCTTATGCTTCGGTGGAGATCCTTCAGAACAAGGCGAAATTCCGGAAGTTCCTGGCAGATAACGGCTTTAACGTACCCAAGGCAATGGGCTATACGAACTGGCAGGACGCAGTTGCTGATGCAGATGCATTCCGATGGCCTGTGATTATAAAACCCACGGATTCTGCCGGAAGCAAAGGCGTTACACGCGTTGACCGGGTGGAAGATCTACAGGCGGCGGCTGAATATGCTATCGGCTTTTCGAAAACAAAGAGCTTTATTATGGAGGAGTTTATTGAAAAGCAGGGTTATTCCTCTGACTCGGATAGCTTTTCTGTAGATGGGAAATTGGTGTATTGTTCCTTTAGTAATCAGCGGTTTGATGCCGATGCGGCTAATCCCTATACACCTTCTGCTTACAGCTGGCCGTCTACTATGCAGGCAGAGATACAGCGCGAATTACGCAGTGAGTTGCAGCGGTTGTTTGATTTGCTGCGCATGAAAACTTCTGTCTTTAACATAGAAACTCGCATGGGTACGGACGGAAAACCTTATATTATGGAAGTTTCGCCCAGAGGCGGCGGTAATCGCCTTTCCGAGTTGCTGCGTTATGCTACCGGTGTGGATCTGATTACAAATACAGTACGAGCAGCTGTTGGCGAGCCTGTTCAGGGGATAGAGGCAGACCCTGTTTATAACGGTGCCTGGGCGGAGTTGATTCTTCACAGCGACCGTGATGGTAAGTTTGGCGGTCTGGACATTGCTCCCGGATTTGAAAGATTCATTGCAGAGACCGACCTGTGGGTAACACCCGGCGAGGAAATCCACGCATTTACCGGCGCCAACTTTGCTATCGGAACGCTGGTGCTCCGTTTCAATGATCAGTGTGAACTGACTCACTATATGGGGAACATCCATCAATACATAAGGGTAGAACTGCGGTAATATCGGCAGAGGAAGGATATTTGCTATGGATTTGATACGTGGAAGATGGTCAAAAAAATATATTAATTGTCCAGAAGACAAGCGCGATTATGATATGATGCGCCGGGGCTTTATGCAGTCCCATGAGACGACTGCCCGGGAATACTGCGAAAGGCATCAAGTTCCTGCGCTATCTGCGGAGGAAAAACGTGATATAGCACTTTATTGGGCGCAGTACGGAATCAAGATATGCGATTTTAGCTGGCATGCTATGTATTATCACGTTACAGGTATCCGCGATCCCCGGTTCGTGCCGGATATGGTGGCAGGTCTTGTCGTCTATGAGTACTACAATGATAGCGCCTATGAGGATACATGGCGGGATAAGAACCTGTTTGACCGATTGCTGCCGGGTGTGCCGTTTCCGGAAACATATGGAAAGTGTATTCGCGATCGTTTTCTTACTGTGGATGGTACATATCTGAGCAGAGATGAGCGCGGAATTGTTAGCTTCGCCAAGGCAGTATGGGAAACTATGAAAGGACCTGGGGAAGTGATTGTGAAGAACTCCCGGGATTCCGGATTCGGCAGAGGTGTAGAAATGTTTAGCATTGCGTCCCAGGAGGATTGCGTTAGTATGCTGAATCAGTGCGCTGCCCGAAAGAATTTTATCATTCAAAAACGTATCCACCAGCATGATGCATTGCGTGTGTTTAACGCCAGCTCTACTAATATGCTGCGGGTGTGCTCGTGGAGACATGATGGTGAAGTTGACATCCTGTACGGTGCTGTGCGTGCCGGTATTGATGGCTCTATTACGGACGTGGCATTTGTCGACGGTGTAGAAACGGTTCGGCTTATTGGTATCACACAGGATGGCTGCTTTGCTGACAAAATGCTGGATCAGGATGGCGTTTGTGTGAAGGAGCTGCCAAAGGGTGTCAAAGTACCTGCTTGGGATGCAATCAAGCGGATTATCAGAGAGAATCATTTATTTGCAGATAACTTCGATATAATTGGATGGGATTTCACCATCAATGAGGAAGGGGAGCCCAAATGCCTGGAGTGGAATATTCAGTGGCCAGGCACGGTTTTCTATCAGTATACCAACGGGCCATTGTTTGGGGATAAAACCGAACAGGTACTGGCCTTCCTGAAAGACAAAAAGAATCAAGATAACTATATCCCATATTATTTGCGCGCAAGATAAGTATTGGTGATAGAAAGGACGGGGCTGTAAATGGCCAAACAGAAATTGCTTGTTCTGGGCGGAAAGCCTATTGGAAGTACGGATATTGTTTCCTGTGCTAAGGAAAATGGTCTATATACAATTGTTGCAGATTACCTTTCTCCAGCAGAATCTCCGGCTAAGATGCTGTCGGATGCAGATTGGGATATTTCCATTTCCGATGTAGATGTGCTTGCTGAAAAGGCGGAGACGGAGCAAATAGACGGTGTAATTGCGGGTGTTCATGAGTTTTGCATCCGAAAGGGCATCGAGCTGTGTCAGAAGATGGGTCTGCCGTCCTGGTGCACATTGGAGCAGTGGGATAATTGCAGCAACAAAAAAGCATTTAAGAAACTGTGTACAGCCAATGGGATTGATGTGGCAAGGACATACCGTTTAGATGATCCCAACATTGAATTTCCTGTGATTGTGAAACCGACGGATAGCGATGGAAGCCGGGGCTTCTCCATTTGCCATAATTATCAGGAGCTGGAACAGGGCGTAAAGAATGCGCTGAACTTCTCCTCCGATTATCTTATCGAAGAGTATATGCAATGTGATGCATGCCTGATACATTATACCGCGGTTGATGGGCAGATTCTCTTTTCCGGAATCTCTGATAAGTACTCCCGTCAACTTGAAAATGGTTCAATGGTTATGGGTATCCAGCTGTTCCCGTCCAATGATGAGCAGCGATATTTGGATTCCGTAAATGAAAAGGCCATTCGGATGTTTAAGGGGATAGGAATTAAAAATGGACCGATTTGGATCGAGGCGTTTAACGACGGTAAGCGGTTTGTCTTTAATGAGATGGCTCTTCGCTTGGGTGGTTCGATGACTAACTATCCGGTTAAGTACTACACCGGTATCGATCAGCTGCGATTGATCGTGGATGCTGCGGTGGACAGGCCCTATCAGGGAACGGTTAATGCGTACAACAGTGAAAAACCAAGGTATTGCATTCTGCCGATCCACACACGTCCGGGAAAGGTGACTAAGATTTCCGGAAGGGATGAACTGGAGGCAGAGGAGTTTGTGGAAGCAATTGTGCCAGTTCATTTTCTCGGAGATGAGATTCGGGATTGGGGAACGGCACAACAGGTGTTCTACTATGTGCACTTTACCTTCGCAGATCGGGATGATTTTTACGCAAAGCTAGTTAAGATCAAATCCACCCTTCATGTTGAGGACGAATACGGTAATGAACAACTATTTTATTTGATGAATACCGATCAGTTATATTTTAATTAAAAGGGGAATGTATATGGACAGCCATATCAGTGTGAAGGTAATTACACAAAAAGATCTGCTTGCGGCAGGATGTTTTGATGTTCCAAACGCAATTGACGTGATTGAGAATGCTTTTTTGGAGAGGGAAAATGGTAGCGTAGTTTTTCCTGACAAGGTTGTGCAGGTATTCGACCAGGCTTCGCAAAGCCGCATTAATTGCCTTCCTGCTGCAATTAATAATGTTTACGGCATGAAATGGGTGTCTGTTTTCCCTGAAAATCCCCAAAGATTCGGCCTGCCTAACTTAACGGCAGTACTGCTGCTGTCCACCCTGGAGACCGGTTTCCCCATTGCTTTTATGGAGGGAACGCTTTGCTCCAATCTGCGCACTGCTTCTGTTGGCGCGGTAGCAGCAAAATATCTGGCAAGGCAGGCCGCACAGGTGATTGGTTTCATTGGCGCTGGCGAACAGGCCAAGACACACTTCTTGACGATGAAGGCTGTGTGCCCCAGCATCCGGACCTGCTATATTGCCTCCAGAACCCACAGTAGTGAGCAGAAGTTTGTGGAGCAGATGCAAAAGTTCCATCCGGATGTGGAATTTATTTGCTGCAACTCAAATTATTCAATGGCAGTGTCCGATGCAGATATTATTGTTACTGCCATCAGCGGTCAGGAGACTCTTTTGAAAGCAGATTGGATAAAGAAGGGCGCTTTCTATTGCCACGTTGCTGGTTTGGAGGACGAATTTGCAGTTGCCCAAAAAGCCGATAAGATTGTTGTGGACGACTGGGAAGTTGTAAAACACAGAACACAGACGATCAGCCAAATGTATCAACAGGGCTTGCTCACAGATAGTGATATTCACGCCAACCTTGCGGAAATTATCAATGGAAGCAAGAAAGGCAGAGAAACGCAGGAAGAATTCATTTATTTCAATAGTGTCGGCTTATCTTTCTTGGATATTGCGTTGGCAACAAGCATGTACGAGCGCGTAGTAAAGAAAAACCTGGGAACAGATGTAATGCTCCAGGAAAAATCTATGTTTGAAATAGACGATGAGGACGGGATCGGCGAATGGACAATAAAATACTTGTAACACGTTCTTCCATGCCTTCCTTTGAGGAATATTGCGAAGAGATTAAAGAACTGTGGGAAAGCCGTTGGCTGACCAATATGGGTGCAAAACATCAGCAGCTGCAAGCGCAGCTGGAGGGGTATCTGGATACACCCCATATTACCCTTTATACAAATGGTCACCTGGCGTTGGAGAACGTGCTCTCGGCGATGGACCTGCCTGCAGGCGGCGAGGTGATCACCACGCCATTTACATTTGTATCTACCACGCATTCCATCGTGCGTTGCGGCTTGGTGCCTGTTTTTTGCGATGTAAATGATGTTGATTATACGATGGATGTGACAAAGATCGAAGGGCTGATTACCGATAAAACCGTTGCCATTATGCCCGTGCACGTGTATGGCAATCTTTGCAACGTAGATGCCATCGATACCATTGCAAAAAAGTACGGTCTGAAGGTGATCTACGATGCTGCCCACGCCTTTGGCGTTTGGCGCAATGGCGTTAATTGTGCCAACTTTGGCGATGTTTCTATGTTTAGTTTCCACGCTACCAAGGTGTTCAATACCATTGAAGGCGGCGCTTTGAGCTACCGGGAGGATGCTTTGGTTTCCCGGCTGGACGAACTGAAGAACTTTGGCATCCGTGGGCAGGAGAATGCCGAGCATGTTGGCGGCAATGCCAAAATGAATGAATTCCAGGCAGCCATGGGCATCTGCAATCTGCGGCATGTGGATCAGGAAATCCAAAAGCGGAAAGCCGTTGTGGAGCATTACCGGGAAAGACTTTCCGGTATTCCGGGCATCCGTTTGTGCGCAGACCAGGAGGGTGTGAAGCATAACTATGCCTATTTCCCGGTGGTTTTTGACGGCTACAAGTACAACCGGGATCAGGTTTATGAACTGCTGAAGACCGAAAATATTGTGGCCCGGAAGTATTTCTTCCCCCTGACGAACGGCTTTGAGTGCTATCAGAACCTTCCTACGGCAGGAGAGGAGAAAACTC
>JAZSPA010000050.1:0-13960 GCA_045537165.1 Faecousia sp. | reverse complement strand
GGAAGCTCCCGGCTTTTGGGATAATCCCGAAAAGAGCCAGCAGATCGTGATGAAGACCAAGAGCGCGGAGAATAAGATCGAGAATTATAACCGTATGCTCTCTGCCTGGGAAGACCTGATGACCATTTGCGAAATGGCGGCAGAGGAAGACGATGACTCTATGCTGGAGGAGCTGAAAGAGGGCTTCGGCGAATTAAGCGCGGATATGGAAAAGTGCCGCCTGGAGACCTTGCTCACCGGCAATTACGACCGCAACAATGCCCTTGTGAGCTTCCACTCCGGCGCCGGCGGCACAGAGGCCCAGGACTGGTGCCAGATGCTTTACCGGATGTACACCCGCTGGGCAGAAGCCCACGGCTATACCTATAAGATTTTGGACTACCTGGAAGGCGACGAAGCAGGTCTGAAGTCAGCAGACATCATCATTGAAGGTGAAAATGCTTATGGCTTTTTGAAGGGTGAGAACGGCGTTCACCGCCTGGTGCGTGTTTCTCCCTTTGATGCCAATGCCCGTCGGCAGACCTCCTTTGCGGCCATTGAAGTCATTCCCGAAATTCAGGACGACAGCCAGGATGTGGAGATCCGCCCGGAAGACTACGAAATGCAGGTATTCCGTTCCTCCGGCGCAGGCGGTCAGCACATTAACAAGACCAGCTCTGCCGTGCGACTGATCCACAAGGCTACCGGCATTGTGGTTGCCTGTCAGACCGAGCGCAGCCAGTTCCAGAACAAGGAAAACTGTTTGAGAATGCTGCGCAGCAAGCTGGTGGAGATCAAGGAACGGGAACATTTGGATAAGATTTCCGATATTAAGGGCGTGCAGAAGAAGATCGAGTGGGGCAGCCAGATCCGCAACTATGTGTTTATGCCCTATACGCTGGTTAAGGATACTCGTACCGGCTGCGAAACTTCTAATGTAAATGCGGTTATGGATGGTGCGCTGGACCCCTTTATTAACGCATATCTGACCTGTGCGGCTACCGGAAATTGGGTTACTAAGTAATAAACCTTAGAAAATCCAACAAAACACTTGCTTTTTGAAAAGGGCTGTGTTACAATACTTTGGCTTTGTATGAAATTATGATCCTTTGGGAGGTTACAAATATGTTAGAGACGATTTTGACGATCCTGGAAGTGCTGGCCAGTGTGGCTTTGATACTGGTGGTGCTGCTGCAGTCCGGTAAGGAAGCTGGCCTGTCCGGCGCTGTGACCGGTAACAGCGATTCTTATATGAATAAGAATAGCAAGGGTGGCATGGATAAGCTCCTGGCTTCCGCTACCAAGTGGGTTGCCCTGGTATGGGTAGTTCTGACCCTGGCTCTGTGCTTAGTGTAATGTAAAAGAAAAGACCGTCCACCGGACGGTCTTTTTTACTAAAAGGAGTTTCGTTATGAATGCTGTAAAATTAGCAGGCTTAAAGCCTGAAAAGGTGTTTTATTATTTTGAAAAGCTGTGCGCCATTCCCCATGGCTCCGGCAATACCAAGGCCATCAGCGATTACTTGGTAAGCTTTGCCAAGGAACAGGGGATCGCTTATCGCCAGGATAATCTTAACAATGTGATCATGTTTGCTCCTGCAAGCGCAGGCTATGAGGATCACGAACCGGTGATTATTCAGGGCCACATGGATATGGTGTGCGAAAAGGATGCCGATTGCCCCCTGGATATGGAAAAAGACGGCTTGGATGTGACCCATGATGGCGAATTCGTCTTTGCCAAGGGTACTACTTTGGGTGGTGATGATGGCATTGCGGTTGCTTATGCCCTGGCCATTTTGGCGGATAAAACCATTGCCCACCCGCCCCTGGAAGTGGTGATCACCGTGGACGAGGAAACCGGTATGGACGGCGCTGCCGGTATCGACCTTTCTGACTTAAAGGGCAGAAAGCTGCTGAATATCGATTCCGAGGATGAGGGCATTCTCACCGTTTCCTGCGCCGGCGGCGCAAAGAGCACCATCAGCCTGCCTTTTGAAAGAAGAGCGGTTTACGGCCCTTGCATTAAGCTGGTGGTGGAAAACCTCCGGGGCGGCCATTCCGGTGTGGAGATCCACAAAAGCCTTGCCAATGCCAATAAGATCATGGGCATTCTCCTTGCCCGTGTGCGGGAGCTGATGCCCCTGTGCCTGACTAAGCTCTCAGGCGGTGCCAAGGATAACGCCATTCCCCGTTCCTGCGAGGCTACCATGGTCGCCATGGGTATGAATCTGGAGCGGATCAACGCCATCACGGAAAGCTTGCAAAAGGAGATCCGCAGTAATTTTGACGAGCCGGAAGCCATTGTCCGGGGCGAAGACGTGGATGCCTTGGGCGGTAATGCCCTCAGCTCTGCCGGCACGGATAAGGTGATCGCCGCGCTGAACGAAGTGCCTAACGGTGTGCAGTCCTGGAGCCAGGACATCCCAGGTTTGGTGCAGACCAGCTTGAACCTGGGCATTATGAACTTAGACAGCACTTTGGATATGACCTTTGCTGTCCGCAGCAGCCTGAACACCGAGAAGGAAGCCCTGCTGCAGCAGCTGCGCTCTGTTGCGGCAAAGTATGAAGGAAATTATACCCAGCGGGGCGAGTACCCGGCCTGGGAGTATAAAAAGGATTCTGCCTTGCGGGATACCATGGTAAGCGCCTACGAAAAGCTCTACGGCGAAAAGCCCCAGGTGGTAGCCATCCACGCAGGCCTGGAATGCGGCCTTTTAGGGGAAAAGCTGCCCGGTCTGGACTGCGTTTCCTTTGGCCCGCAGATGCAGGATATCCACACCAGCCGAGAAAAGCTGAACATTGCATCTACTGAACGCACCTGGAATTATCTGCTGGAAGTACTGAAAGCATTATAAGATAAAAGCCGCCATTAGGCGGCTTTTATTAATTTTTTCATCCATACAAAATCCCGTTTGCCTACTACGTTCATCAGCACCAAAAGGCTTATGAATGTAGCCGGGAAGGTAACAGCCTTTGCCAGAATATTTGGCGCAAAGCTGCAAATAAACAGGGAAATACCGGTGCTTATGAGGATCAGCAGCGGCTTTTGTGGGGAGAAGGAAAGTCCGGTGATCTTTAGCAGCCGCCGCAGGCTTAGGCCGAAATTGATCAGGTGTGTCACAAAAAAACTGATAAAATAACCGGTCATTCCAAATCTTGGCAGCAGCAGGAACAAAAGGGCTACATCCATAGCGGAAGTGAGAATGTTATAGCGGACACAGGCGGTTTGCTGCCCCAAACCTTTAATAACGGAATCGGTGATGGCGTCGCAGTAAAGCATGGGAATGAGCAAAGCAAACATACGCAGATATTTACCCGCCTCCGCATTATTGTACAAAGCCATACACAGCGGCTCTGCCAGTAAAAACATTAGCCCTGCAAACAGACAGGCGTATAATAGCGCCACCCGCAGACTTTTGACGGCTAAGTACCGAATGCGCTTTCTGCTGCCGGCGGAGCGGCATCTTGCCATCTCCGGGATGAGTAATTCTGCCAGGGAAAACAGGATGGCCGCCGGGAACATCAGCACCGGAAACACCATGCCGGTGACGATACCAAAGGCTGCCAGGGGATTGCGCACCCTGGGATATAACGCCAGCCGCTTGGGTACCATTAGATTTTCCACTGTGTTGATACCAACCTTCAGGTCATCGGCCAGAGCCAGGGGTAGGGCGGTTTGACAAAGCCGCTTTGCCATAGGGATAGGCCTTCCGGAGGGTACAGCCAGCTTTTTGCTGAACAGAAGCAAAAGGATGAGAGTCAAACAAGACCCTACGCCGCTGCCGGTGATGACGCTTTGACAGGCAAGGGCAGGATCGTTGCCTGCCCACAGGGTAAGCAGGGTAACGGTAATGCCCATGGAGCAAAGCTGCTCTGCGATCTCCACAATGGAAAGTATGCCAATACGCCCCTGGGCGGTAAAATAGCCGGTCATTACGCCGCAGGCGCAGCTGATGGGTAAGAATACCGCAAAGAGCCGCAGGGCGTCCACAGTACGGCTATCACCGATCCAGTAGGTGGCAATAGTGGGGGCAAAGTAATACAGCAGGAGGGCAACAGAGCCGCTGAAAATAAGACTATATGTAAAGCAGCCGCTTAGCACCCAGCGCAGATTCTTGGGGGTCTTGCGGCCTATTTCCTCTGCGGTCAGGTACATGGTGGCGGTACGAATGCCGCCGATACCGGCGGTCATGGCCATCATGCCAACAGACAGCACCAGCTGCAATAGACCAATGCCCGCCGCCCCGATCTGCCCGGAAAGATACACCTGAAAGCCGGTGGAAATGAAGCGCAGCAGCAGGTTTACGCCGGTAAGCATCAATGCGCTGTAAAAGATGGGTTTTTTACGGTTCAAAATAATCACCCCTTGTCCAGCTTATGCGGACAAGGGGTGTATTTATGCGTTCCATACCCGACAATGCATAGTCAGAGGGCAATCTGTACATTTGGGATTGCGGGCGATGCAGGTATCTCTGCCAAAAAGAACGATACGGTGGCAGAAATCGCTGCTTTCTTCCGGGGGCAGTACGGCGCGGAGCTGCCGTTCCACCTTTTCAGGATCAGTGCCTTCAGATAGTCCCAGTCTGCCGCATATACGGATACAATGGGTGTCGCATACCACGCTGCCGGGTCTGCCATATAGGTCGCCCAAAAGCAGATTGGCGGTCTTTCTGCCTACGCCGGGCAGCTTTAACAGGGCTTCCATGGTATCCGGTACTTTGCCGTTATGCTCCGTCAGGAGCATTTGGCAGGCAAGGACAATATCCTTTGCCTTTTGCCGGAAGAAGCCGCAGGAGTGGATGATCCGCTCCACATCGGTAATGTCTGCCGTCGCGAATGCCTGCAGAGTAGGGTAGGTGGCAAACAGCTCCGGAGTAACCAGGTTCACCCGGGCATCGGTGCATTGGGCGGATAGCCGCACGGCGATCATCAGCTCATAGTCCTTTTTATAATGCAGGGCGCAGGGCGCGTCCGGGTAACGGTCTTTTAGGGTTGCAATAATATGCTGAACTTTCTTTTCCATAGTGAATTTGCCTTTTTTCTTTCATCATATCACAGGGCGCAAAAAATGAAAAGATATTTTTCGCACCCGGTCAAGTAGGGGTAAATAAAATGACATAGCGGCATATATAGCCGCTTGGCTTTGGGCAGCAAGGAAGCTTAGTCTTCCTTTGCTGCCCGGCATGGCTTATTCGCTTTCCGGCTCTGCAATCTGAGCGGTCAGGGCGGAAATTTCATAGGCGGTGCGCTCCTGCGCCCCTTCCTCTGTGAGCTTGGTATATATGCGACTTTGCAGCCGCCCTTGAACGCACAAAACATCCGATGTGTGGCAGACGGAAACCTCCTGGGCGATCCTGCCCCAAAGAATGCAGGGCAGGTAATCTGCCCGATGGAAGGCTCTCGGCACAGCCAGCATTACGTCGCAGATCTGCCGGCCAAGAGGGGTTCTGCGGTATGTTGGCTCTCGGCACAAAGGCCCTTGTAAGTAAACTTCGTTTAACGGCTCGCCGTCTTCTGCCACAATGTCGCTGGCGAATACAAAAATGAGCAGCCGCCTTGCGCCGTCAGCGCGCATGTTGTGGGAACGGATCTGCCCGGTAACGGTGAGCATAGACCCGGCGGTGGGATCTATCCGTTCTACAATGTGGGCTTGTGCTACCACCGGCAGCAGGTCAATTGCTCCGGATAGCCGGGGGACTTCTAAAGTAAACCGATAAAATTTTCGTCCGTGGTTTTCGTGGGAAAATACCGGGAGCGCCTGCAGGCTGCCCCGGAGGGTAATGCTGTTGACTGTATGTTCCATAGTACCACCTCAAGATAAGCAGTGTATGGAACATCCTATGCAAAGTACCCGGCAGTTTGAACTGCCGAGTACTCAGTGTGTCAAAAAAGTCGCCAATCGTCAAAATGCAACTTTTGATGATTGGCGGTAACTTTATTTAGAAAGATATGTTGATAAATACAATCTAACTATACCTACAAGCATAAAAAGCTTGCAAAGCAAGGCATTTTGACTTACTGCGCAAACCGAACGACTAACGTACCCATGTACGCCTACGCGTTCGGTTTGCTTGTCTTGGCGGCTTTAGTGACCCCTGCAGTCTGTCAAAAAACTATGTTTTATGACAGACTGAGTACCCGGCAGTTTGAACTGCCGGGTACTTTTATCTTTTCTTAAAAAGGAAATAAATGAAATAGCCGATACAAAAGCCTGCCATATTCAGGATCAGATCGTCCACATCAAATACGCCCAGCAAACTAAACAGCTGGGTCAGCTCTACCATAAGCAGGATCAGCAAGCCTTTCAGGAAAAACCGCCAGAAGGGGCGGAATTTCTTGAAAATTCGGGGCAGAAGATAGCCTGCGGGGATGAACAAAAACAGATTGCCCATCAGATTAGTCAGGCACAGCCAAAATTCCGGGTGATCCGGTCGATACCGCACGATATAGAAAAAGGTGCGGATGGTATAGAAGGGGGTGAGGGAGACGTTGTAGGCCACCTGCTCCCAATAGGGAATGTTGGGGTTGACGCCCCGTCCCCGGCCGTACAGCAGCCACAGCATCACAGCGCAGTATAAAAGGAACATAAACCGCCAGAAGGGCTGGGTGTTTACTTTTTTTCTGGACATAATTACCTTCCTTTTCGTTTTGCAGGCCGTTTAGGCGGCAGCTTGGCAGGCAGCTTGGGCGGCGTGTGGTTGGGTGTTCTGGGAGGAACGGCACGGATCAGGCACTTAGGCCCGGAGCCAATGAGATCCGTTCTGCCGGCCTTCATCAGGGCTTCCTTTACCAGATAATAGTTCTTAGGATTGCGGTACTGGATCAGCGCCCGCTGCATAGCCTTTTCGTGAGGGTCGGTAGGTACATACACCTTTTGCATTGTACGGGGGTCAATGCCGGTGTAGTACATTACGGAGGAAAGGGTAGAGGGGGTGGGATAGAAATCCTGCACCTGCTCCGGATTATAGCCCATTTCCCGGTTGTATTCTGCCAGGGCAATGGCTTCCGTCAGGGTAGAGCCGGGGTGGCTGGACATTAGATAGGGCACTAAGAACTGCTTTAGGCCGTATTGCTTGTTGAGGGCATAGTATTTGTCCACAAAGCGGTTATATACTGCGTTGCGGGGCTTGCCCATCAGATCCAGCACCTTGTCGGAAACATGCTCCGGGGCAACCTTCAGCTGGCCGGAAATGTGGTATTGTACCAGCTCTTTGAAGAAGGTATCCTTTTTGTCGGCAAGCAGATAGTCAAACCGGATGCCGCTGCGGACAAATACCTTTTTCACGCCGGGGATCTTCCGCAGCTTCCGCAAAAGGGCAATATAGTCGGAGTGATCTGCTTTCATATTTTTGCAAGGGGTAGGGTATAAGCACTGTCTGCCGCCGCAAGCGCCCTTGCTGAGCTGCTTTTCACAGGCTGGGTGGCGGAAGTTGGCAGTAGGGCCGCCTACATCGTGGATGTAGCCCTTGAAATCCTTGTCTTTTACCATCAGTTCCGCTTCTGCCAAAATGGATTCGTGGCTGCGGGTCTGGATGATGCGACCCTGGTGGAAGGTCAGGGCGCAGAAGGAGCAAGCGCCAAAGCAGCCCCGGTTGCTCACCAGGCTGAATTTCACTTCTTCAATAGCAGGCACACCGCCTAATCTTTCGTAGCAGGGGTGATAATTGCGGCAGTAGGGCAGGGCATAGACGGCGTCCATTTCCTCGGTGGTAAGGGGCTTCTGGGGCGGGTTTTGCACCACAAATTCTTTGCCATAGGGCTCAATAAGCCGCTTGGCGGTGAAGGGGTCGCAGTTGCCATACTGAAGACGGAAGCTTTCTGCGTACAGACGCTTATTTTCCTTCATTTTTTCGTAATCCGGCAGGGTAATGGATGGAATGCTGTCATCCACTTCCGTACAGCGGTAGGCCGTGCCGTCAATGTAGGTGATGTCCTTTACATCCATGCCGGCATTCAGGGCATCGGCGATCTCCACAACGCTCTTTTCGCCCATGCCGTACATTAATAGGTCTGCCTGGCTGTCAAGCAGTATAGAGCGCTTCAGGCTTTCGGACCAGTAGTCATAGTGTGCCAAACGCCGCAGGCTGGCTTCAATGCCGCCAATTAAGATGGGGACATCCTTGTAGGTGCGGCGGATGAGATTGCAGTATACAGTGGTGGCGTAATCAGGCCGTTTGCCCATAACGCCGCCGGGGGTAAAAGCATCGTTTTTCCGCTTGTGCTTGCTGACAGAATAGTGATTCACCATAGAATCCATATTGCCGCCGGTGACCAAAAAGCCTAAGCGGGGTCTGCCGTAAATATCGATGGATTTGGGATTCTTCCAGTCCGGCTGGGAGATAATGCCCACCTTGTAGCCGGCATTTTCCAGCACACGGCTGATGATGGCGTGACCAAAGGAGGGATGATCCACGTAGGCGTCAGCGATCACATATACAAAGTCGCACTGGCTCCAACCTCGATCCAGCATATCTTGTTTGCAAATAGGTAAAAATTCCATGGATCTTCTCCTTTCTGTCATTTCCCATAGAGATTGTACATAATAAATGATTTTATCATAGCCACGAAATAAATGCAAGAAAAAGCACATATATCGCCCATTCAAGTCCCCAAGCACCAAAAAAAGGACATCCTTTCGGATGTCCTTTTTCTCTGGTGCGCGAGGCGGGACTTGAACCTGCATGCCTGGAATGAGCACTAGAACCTGAATCTAGCGAGTCTACCAATTGCACCACTCGCGCATATCACGGAAGGGTGTTCCCAACCGCTTGAATATACTAACACAGGGCGCAAAATTTGTCAACACTTTTTTGTGGCTTTTTTCAAATATATTTCTGCCTTCTATTATTATATGCAATGGCTTTCTGATTTTAGGGATTGCATTTTGATCTTTGGTGTTGTATGATGTAGCCGCCCGGTTTTGATAGGGTGAGAGAGGGACGGAAATGATCAGCTTTTTGAAGAAAAATGTGGTGCTGGTGGTTGCTTTTTTAGCGGCGCTGGTCACCGCTTTTATTGTGCCGCCGGATGCACAGTATTTGGGCTATTTTGACCTGAAGACCCTGACCTGTTTGTTCTGCGTATTGGCGGTGGTTTGCGCCATGAAGAACATTCAGCTGTTTTATATTTTGGCAAAGAAGATCGTGGAGCTTTTTAAAAATGCCCGGCTGGCCGTTTTGGCGCTGGTGTACATCACTTTTATTGGTTCTATGCTGATTGCCAACGATATGGCGCTTTTAACCTTTTTGCCTTTGGGTTATTTTGTACTCAGCACCACCGATAAGCGCAGCTATATGGCATTTACCTACATAATGCAGAATATTGCCGCGAATCTTGGCGGTATGCTTACGCCTTTTGGCAATCCCCAGAACCTTTACCTGTATTCTTATTTTAATATTCCGGATGGGGAATTTGTGCAGATCATGCTGCCGCCCTTTATTGCGTCCGTAACGCTGATTACTTTGTGCTGCCTGATCTTTGTGAAGCCTGAGCCGTTGCAAATGAAAAGCGACGGGGCAAAGCTGCCTGCAGGACGGACCGCTCTCTATAGCCTCTTGTTTGCGCTGGCCATCGCCATTGTGTTCCGGGGAATCCCTTACTGGATCGGTTTGCTTGTGATTCCGGCAGTGCTGATTTTTGCTGATCGCAAGGCGTTAAAAATGGTGGATTATCCGCTGCTGTTTACTTTCGTGTTTTTCTTTGTGTTTGCCGGCAATATGGCAAGGATCCAGCAGGTAAGAGATCTGTTTTCCTGGCTTTTAGAAAAAAGCACCTTCCTTTTCAGCGTGGCATCCTGTCAGGTCATCAGCAACGTGCCGTCGGCGATTTTGCTTTCTCAGTTCACGGAAAATTACCGGGAACTGCTGTTGGGCGTGAATATCGGCGGCGTTGGCACGCTGATCTCCTCTCTGGCAAGTCTTATCACTTTCCGGGAATACACCAAGCGTAACCCCGGGAAAACCGGCTATTATATGCTGATGTTCACCGGCTTTAATGTGGCATTTTTGGTGCTGCTGACTGCATTCGTGTTAATTTTCTAAAAAGAAAACGGGCTGCTTTTGCAGCCCGTTGTTTTATACATTAAACAAGAAATTGACGATATCTCCGTCCTTCATAATATATTCCTTGCCTTCGCTGCGGACCTTACCAAGGCTCTTGGCATTGGCCATAGTGCCGCATTCTTTCATATCCTGGAAGGCAATCACTTCTGCCCGGATAAAGCCCCGCTCAAAGTCCGTGTGGATCTTGCCGGCAGCCTGGGGCGCTTTTGTGCCTTTCTTAATGGTCCAGGCGCGGCATTCGTCTGTGCCTGCGGTGAGGAAAGAGATGAGACCCAGCAGGGCATAGGAGCTGCGGATCAGCTTGTCAAGGCCGGATTCGTTCACACCCAGCTCTTCCATAAACATTGCTTTTTCGTCGGGGTCGTCCAGCTCGGCAATGTCTGCTTCCAGCTTGGCGCAGATGGGGATCAGCTGGCTGCCTTCTTCGGCGGCCAGAGCCTTTACAGCCATATAATGGCGGTTGTTTTCCGGCTCGTTGATCTCATTTTCTGCCAGGTTTGCTACATAAATAGTCTTTTTCAAGGTCAGCAGATCGGAGGTGGCGATGATGGCCATATCTTCCTCGTCATCAGTAAAGGTACGGGCCAGCTTGCCTTCGTTCAGGTGCTCCAGCAGCTTTGCAAACAGCTCTGCTTCCTTGGCAAACTTCTTGTCGCCGCCCTTCATAGCCTTTTGCGCCTTGTCAATGCGCCGCTCCACCATTTCCATATCCGCCATCACCAACTCAAGATTGATGATCTCAATATCCCGCAGAGGATCGGTGCTGCCCTCTACGTGGGTAACGTTGCTATCTTCAAAGCAACGCACAACATGTACAATAGCATCTGTAGTGCGGATGTTAGAAAGGAACTTGTTGCCCAGACCTTCACCCTTGGATGCGCCTTTGACAAGACCCGCAATATCCACAAACTCGATTACCGCCGGGGTGGTCTTCTTAGGGCTGTAAAAATCGCTGAGCCACTGCAGCCGCTCGTCGGGAACGCTTACCACGCCCACATTGGGATCAATGGTGCAGAAGGCATAGTTATCCGCCGGGACGCCGGCATTGGTGATAGCATTAAAAAGGGTGGACTTGCCAACATTGGGCAGTCCCACGATACCTAATTTCATATATGTCTATTCTCCTTTGAAAAAACCTTTATTCAACGCTGGAATCAGCAGAAAAGGGGATATATCTGTATCATATTATATCACAGCGCGCATCTTTTCACAAGATGATAATGAAGACTTTTCCATAAGAATTTGTGAGATGTTATCAGATATAAAGACTTTTGCTGATAAACGCTTCAAACTCCTTGCGCTTGACCAGTTTCTTTGTGCCGACGAACAAAACAAACGGGCAGTTCGGTTGGCGCAGCATGGCATTAATTCTGTTAATACCGATGTTGCTGAGTTCAGATGCCTCGTCGATGGTTAGTGTGATCTTGCTTTTGGTTGAAAAGAATCTCTTTTGATGTATAATAAAAGTGTGGTAGGGAAGTTCGAGTTTGATTAACGATGCATAGAAATGTGCCACAATGGCGGTGTGAATTTGAGTTTCTCTCCCGGTGATTTGATGCTGATCCGAGATCATTCTCCCCAAAAGGGGCTCTTGATTTTCGGATAGCCGTATGATAAAATGCCTTTATCATAATCTTGTGAGGAATAAAATATGCAGAAACTGTTGAAATGCACCTCTTTAGGGCTACACAGCTATATTACCGATAATATGTCAGAGTATATTCGTACCGGTTTGGAATTTTTGAAAGCTACCGGCTTTGATGCAGCAGACTTCAACTTGCAATCCTTACTGCCCGTTGATGGCGCGTGGCAGCCGGTGGTAGAGCAAGCATTGAAGGATTCTGCAGAGTTGGAAATTCCTATTAAAGTGTGCCATCTTCCGCTTTATAACCAAAAGGTTGCCTCTGACCCGGAATACGCGGCACTTTTTAATAAGCGAATGCTCTTTTCCATTGACGCTGCCAAAGCGCTGGGCGTTCAGCACGCAGTGCTGCATCCCGGCTCCCAAACCGTAACGGTCAAAGCCTATGACCGGCAGAAGCAGTACGATATGTCTTTGGCCCATTTAATGCCCTTTGCCGAATATGCCGCAAAGGTGGGCGTAGATCTTGCCCTTGAAAATATGCCTCCGCTGCCCGGTACCCGCCAGACCTGCAGGTTCTGTTCCAATGCCGAAGATCTGTGTGAACTGGCCGATGCGCTGGACATGAGCATTTGCTGGGACTTTGGGCACGCAAACATCAGCGGCTTTAAGCAATCCGATGCTTTGGCCTATATAGGAAAACGGCTGAAGGTTGTCCACATCCACGATAATAGTGGTATTGAAGATGCCCATAGTGCGCCTTTTATGGGCAATGTAGATTGGGTTGATGCTATGCACGGCTTGGCGCTGGCCGGATATGAAGGCCCGTTAAATTATGAGGTTTCCGCCGGTCGTATTCCGCCCGAATTAAGAACAGAATTTGCGGCATATCTTGCAAAGGCTGCCGACACCTTAATGGAATACATCGTATAAATAAGAAAGGAGTGCCGCAAATGCAACATAGGGAAAACTGGATATGGCTTCTTTCATCCACGCCGAAATGCGGAAACACGGTGTCAAGCTGGCGCTGGGCTACAGCGTAGAGGGCTTTGCGGAGCGTGACGGTGGAGTGGATGTGCTGCTGAAAGATCAGCCGTCCATCCATGCGGATATGGTGGTGCTAGCTATCGGTGTCACCCCGGAATCTACCCTTGCCAGGGATGCCGGACTGGCTCTTGGTATGAAGGGCAGTATCCTAGTGAATGACCGGATTTGAAGATATTGCAGACCACGCAAAGAACATTCTGTCCCGGCTGATGCCATACCTGCTTTGAGCAAATACCTGCCATTGGCAGAATATACAGAACCGCCCTGAAGCGTAATGCTCCGGGGCGGTGTTATTTCAGTCAAGTATTTATACGATCCCCATAGCCATCTCCACCAGCAAAGCGACGATCACTACCAGAGCAGAAATGATAAACCCGTGGATCATGGGACGGATGCCTGCCTTCTTCATGCTGGCGAAGGAGGTATTTAGACCGATAGCTGCTAGGGCGCAGACCATCAGGAATTTGCTGGCGCTCTTGGTGCCGGTCACAACTTCTGCCGGAATGGGGAAGATGCTCGCCACAATGGACATAGCCAGGAAACCCAGAATGAACCAGGGGAAGATCTTTACAATAGAGAAATTCGCTTTCAGCTCCTTGCCATCCTTCTGATTGGCAAGGACTTCCTTGCGCTTAATGTTGAGCTGGATAAAGGCGAAGGTAATCACGGTTGGGATAATTGCCAGTGTGCGTGTCAGCTTCACCATGGTAGCAAAGTCTCCTGCACCCTCAGAAAAAGCATAACCGGTAGCCACCACAGAGGAAGTGTCATTCACCGCTGTGCCCGCCCAGATGCCAAAGGCTTCATTGGTCATGCCCAAGGCTCTGCCCATAATGGGAAACAGCACGATCATCGCCATATCAAACAGGAAGGTGGCAGACATGGCATAAGCCACATCATTATCGTCTGCGTCGATGGTAGGTGCGATGGCGGCAATGGCAGAGCCGCCGCAGATTCCTGTACCGGCAGAAATGAGATTGCTCAGCTTCCAGTTCAGTCCCAATGCCTTGCCGATGAAGTAACCACCGCCAAAGCAGGTCAGTAGAGTAAACACCATGACTGTCAAGGACATTTTGCCCACATGGAGAATGGTGGAAATATTCAGCGACAGGCCCAGCAGGATGATGGCAAATTTCAAAATCTACTTGGATGTAAATTACAGTCGGGATGCAAACACATCAGTTTTGTGGACAAACTGATTCAAAAACATACCGATAAACATGGCAATGACTGCAGAGCCAATCAGATGGATGGGCAGCAGACTTTCTAGCCAGCAGGCAAGAGCCGCAATC
>JAZSPA010000012.1:0-19762 GCA_045537165.1 Faecousia sp. | reverse complement strand
TTGTCGTACCAGGAAACAACCTGAACCTGGGTCATGCCGCCGGGCAGCTTGTTGACCATGGTCTGGGTAGCATCGAACAGAGAACCGAAGGTCATGCCGATGATATCGGAGGAAACGATCTCGTCCTCGGTGTAGCCGTAGGATTCGGTCTGAGCAGCCTTCATGGCAGCGTTGATCTCGTCCTTGGTCACTTCCTTAGCCACAACAGCATTCAGGATGGTGGTGGAGCCGGTGGGGGTGGGGATTCTCTGAGCAGCGCCGATCAGCTTGCCGTTCAGCTCGGGGATAACCAGGCCGATAGCCTTAGCAGCACCGGTGGAGTTGGGAACGATGTTGATAGCACCAGCGCGGCTGCGGCGCAGATCGCCCTTACGCTGAGGACCGTCCAGGATCATCTGGTCGCCGGTGTAAGCGTGAATGGTGCACATAATGCCGGACTCGATGGGAGCCAGGTCGTTCAGAGCCTTAGCCATGGGAGCCAGGCAGTTGGTGGTGCAGGAAGCAGCAGAGATGATGTTGTCTTCCTTAGTCAGGGTCTCGTGGTTAACATTGTAAACGATGGTGGGCAGGTCGTTGCCAGCAGGAGCAGAGATAACAACCTTCTTAGCGCCGGCGTCGATGTGAGCCTGAGCCTTAGCCTTGGAAGTGTAGAAGCCGGTGCACTCCAGCACGACGTCTACGTCCAGCTCGCCCCAGGGCAGCTCGGCAGCGTTAGCCTTAGCGTAGATGGTGATCTTCTTGCCGTCAACAACGATGTTGTCCTCGCCAGCTTCAACAGTGTGAGCACCGAAGGGCTTAGCGTAAGCGCCCTGAGTGGAGTCATACTTCAGCAGGTGAGCCAGCATAGCGGGAGAGGTCAGGTCGTTGATAGCAACAACCTCAAAGCCCTCAGCGCCGAACATCTGACGGAAAGCCAGACGGCCGATACGACCAAAACCGTTAATAGCAACTTTTACAGACATGGTAAATTCCTCCATTTTTCATACTTGCCGCTTTGCGGCAGGTTATACGTAACTAATGGGATGTTAAAATCCCATACGGCTTCATTATACAATAACATACCTTTCTTGTAAAGTAGGTGTTTTGTAAAATTCCGCAAAATTTTCCAAAATATCTTGGGGATATTGCCGAAATTAAGGGGTAAACGTCTTCAGGAGCGCCTGAATCTTCTCCCGGTCTGCCGGGACGCTGCCCTGATAGAACCCCGGCTTGCCGCCGCCCCTTGCGCCAAGGTTTTTCGCAAGGGCAGCGCCCAGGATCTTCACCTGCTCCGCATCTCCCGCCAGGCACAGGCTGTAGCCGCCCTTGCTATCTTCTGAGAACACCGCGCCCACCTTGCACACCTGGGCCAGCTCTTCCGCAAAGGCTCTGACCTGAGCGCTCTCTAAGCCATCTTCAAAGCAAACCGCCAAGGCCTGGCCAGCAAATTCCTTGGCCTTCAAAGCAAAAAGCTGCCGCTGCAGGTTATTTGCCCGGAACTTTTCTGCATCCAGCAATTCATTCATATGCCGGGCAGCTGCGCCGGTTTCGGTGGCTTTGGCAGAAAAAGCCTGGCTCACCTGCCGGTTTTCTTCATAATAATGGTTCATTAACGCCAAAGCCCGCTGGCCGCAGGCCATTTCGATCCGGGCGCCCCCGTGGAACTTGACGCAGCTAAACAGCTTAATTAATCCCACCTGTCCGGTAGTGGCAGTATGCACGCCGCAGCAGGTGCAGCTATCCACACCGGGAATCTGCACGATCCGCACCGGCCAGGGCAGCGCCCGCTTGGTGCGATAAACCACGGTTTTCAGTTCCTCCGGGTCGGGAATCCAGCACCGCAAGGCAATATCTTCCCACACCGCCCGGTTAGACCGCAGCTCCACTTCCTTAAGCTGTTCTTCCGACAGCATCCCGTCAAAATCCACGGTCATCACATCCGCGCCCACGTGGAAGCCCACATTCTGATAACCGAACATATCAAAGATCACGCCGGAAACGATATGCTCGCCGGTGTGCTGCTGCATCAGGTCAAACCGGTGCTGCCAATCAATACGGCAGTCTACCTGCTGGCCTGCTTCCAAAGCCCGGTCGCACAGATGCAGCACTGTTTCGCCCTCTTCCCGAACGTCCGTCACCCTGGCATCCCCAATATAGCCTGTATCGCAAGCCTGGCCGCCGCCCTCCGGGTAAAAGGCGGTAGCGGTAAGCGTCACCTGAAAGCCGGCTTCTACCGGCACACAGGCGGTGACAACAGCGGAAAAGTTGCGGATCAAACTATCTTCATAATACAATTTTCTCATAAATCAAACATTCCTTTTCACCGGAATTTTCCTTATTTTAGCACAAATAGTATAGCTTTGCAATCCGGTGCAGTTTGCCGTCGAGGAATTTTCCTTTTCGAAAGTCAGCCTTCGTGTTTTTTCTGTGAAAACCGGTTATAAAATGACTTCACCATACACAGGAGGACATATTTATGCAGTGCCAAAAACTGAAAACATATATGGAGACCGGCAGGGTGATCTTCCTGCCGCCTCGCTCCATTCACCCCAATCCGGCTCAGCCCCGGAAAATATTCCGCCAGGAAGCTTTGGAGGAGCTGGCAGAGAGTATCCGCCGCCACGGCATCCTGCAGCCTTTGTCCGTACGCCGTGCCGGAGCAGGCAATTATGAGCTGATCGCCGGGGAGCGGCGTTTAAGAGCCGCTCAAATCGCCGGGCTTACGGAGATCCCCTGCATCCTGATGACGATGGATGACAAGGAATCCGGCATGGCCGCTTTGGTAGAAAACCTGCAGCGGCAAGACCTGGATTTTATCGAAGAAGCCCGGGGTATCAGTTTCCTGATGGATCAGTGGAATATGAGTCAGGAGCAGGCCGCCCGGGTGCTGGGCAAGAGCCAAAGCGCCGTCGCCAACAAGCTGCGTCTGCTGCGCCATTCCTTCCCGGTTTTGCAGGCGCTGCGGGACGCAGAGCTGACAGAGCGTCACGCCCGGGCGCTGCTGCGGCTGAATTCCGAAGAAGATAAACTGCGAGCGATCCAGGCCATCAGCCGCAACCAAATGAGCGTTGCCCGCACCGAGCAGTACATCGACGAGCTGTTAAATACCCCCAGGGAAAGCTCCCCGGGGGTGGATATCCGCGCGTTTTTAAAGAATGTAAGCCAGACCCTCTGCCGCATCCAGCAATCGGGCATCGCAGCCATTTCTGAGCGGCGGGAAACGGAAAGTCAGATCGTGCTGACCATTACCATTCCAAAGCAGGCAGACCGATTTTAGCCTTTTCTACATAAACCTTAGCATCTTCCAGCAAATTTTGCCGCTCTTCCTCCGTCAAAGGTCTTACCACCTTGGCAGGGCTTCCCAAAAGCAAGCTGCCATCGGGAGCATCGGTCTTACCGGTAACCAGCGCCCCTGCGCCTACCATACATTCTGCACCCAGCTTTGCGCCGTTTAAGACGATGGCGCCCATACCGATCAGGCAGCGGTCGCCTACGGTGCAGCCGTGGAGGATCGCTCCGTGACCTACGGTGCAATCTTCACCCACAGTAGTTTCCTCGTGAAGCACGCAGTTATCCTGAATGTTGCTGCCTGCGCCCACAGTGATTTTACCGATATCGCCCCGGAGCACAGCGCCGTACCAGATATTTACATTTTCTCCCAGAGTTACATCGCCCACTGCGTAAGCGCCGGGCGCCATATAGATCTTTGCCATAATGATACTCCTTTTATAACACCCGGTGCGCAAGCACCGGGTATTTATTATTTCTGATAAGTATATTCTGTTTCCCCCAGGGTAAATGTCAGCGTGCCGCCAACTACCTGGAAGGAGATCCGGTTTTCAGGGGTATCTGTAAACCAAAATACGCCATTTTCATACTGAATGCTTTGCTGAGTACCGTCAGTCGTCAAAATACCTGTTCCGTCGTCGAACAACTCCACAGAATCATCTCCACGACCGGCAGCTTCCAGGTCTTCCAGCAAGAACAAAGAATCGTATTCCAGCATAAGCATACTGTAGATCCCGTATACACCGCTCACATCCACCTGGCCGTTTCCGGTCACATCAAATACTTCCCAGCTTAAGCTCCAGCGGTCATAATCCGTATTAGGCGCTTTGCCCTTAAGGGTCTTTTCCTGACCCTTACCCATAGCCATGGTAACGGTGGTCTGGGCTACCTGTTCATTTTCCTGATAGAAGGTAAAGATAAAGGTCACATTGAAGGCATAACCGGAATCATTTTTATAAGCTGCATTCAATGACAGCCGCCCGATCCCCTCCAAATTTTCAGCCAGGGCGGTGGCAATGCTGGTGTGGATCTGATATTGCGCCCGGGCAGCATCCAGGCCGTCCATATAATAATCAGCCAATGCCATATCATCCGCCAAAAAGCCATACTGCTGGAAAAGATCCCTTACCGCCTGCCGCCGCTGATATTCGCCCCTTGCCCAGGCAGCGGTATCCACACAGCGACCCTGGCCATCCAGAGCGATCCATTGCAGGTAAACGCCCTCCATATAAGAAAATGCGATCTTCTGCAGATTCTTATCCAGGAAATAGATGTTCTGATACTTGCCAATGTAGCTCTGCTCCGTCTGCACCGCCCGGCGCAGGTCCTCGCTCTCTTCTGCGTCCAGACGTTTACGAGCCTGCAAAGATGTTTTCAGCGCCTGCAAAAACGCGTCGTCAGCGCAAAGAGCCCTGACCTCTTCCATAAAGAGCGCTTGACTGGCCTCGTTCATCATATCCTTATAAACCAGGGCCGCATCCATCTGTCCGTCATAAGCCAGCACCCGGGCAGCGCCCAGGTAACACAGCTGGATCTTCTCGGCAGCATCTTTATACTCCAGGATCTGACTATAGTGCTCCTTAGCGCTCATAAACATCAGCACCCAAACCAGGTAATCCTCGGTAGTATCATCCACACCGGCCAAAAGTTCCATACCGGCCTTATTCTTATTTTGGGCGCAGCGCAGCAAATATTCTGCCTTATTCCAGGTAATGCCGGTTTCCAGCATCTGCTGGCTGTCCATAAAATCACCCAGAGAGGTAAAGACTTCCTCCACGCCATCGAATTTTCCGGATTTCATACCGTTAACGGCGTTGTTATAAGCCTGGAATTTTTCCTGCAGCTGACCGGTATAAGCAGGGCTGTCCTTAAAATCGCCCAAACTCATAAACAGGCTCAGGGCTTCATCATACTGCCGCTGCTCCAGGCAGGCAACCGCCTTTTCGTATGTAAGTTCATTTTGATAATAACGGATGCCGAAAAACGCACCCAGGCCCAAAATTACCAGCACACCGAAAACACCGGCTAAAACTGCCCAAAGCTTTTTCCGCTTAGGCACATCCTCTATGGGTTCTTCCTCCGGCACATTAGCCCAAGAGCGGTAGATCTCTTCTTCCGTCAGATCCTCAATACCGCTTTCCATATCGTAATTATTCGCCAGAATATTTTCCAGATCCAGTTCCTCAACCTTTTGCGCCTGTAAAAGGGCTTCTGCCAAGGCTTCCGCATCCTCGCCCGGTTCTTCTGCCACCTTGGGTTCTACATCCAAAGCCTGCATAATACCGGCTTCTAAGTCTTCTTCCTTCATATCAAAACCGCAGTTGGGGCAAGTTTGCTCCAGCGGATCTAGCTGTGTTCCACATTTGATACAGAACATATATTTCCTCGCTTTCTGAATATACAGTATCTACCCTATAATATACCACCCCTCGACATTTTTCGCAATCTTTTTATTGCAACCTATAAACCCCGGTGCTATAATGAAAACACTATATAATAAGGAAGTGTTTGCTATGTCCTCTCACGCCATACGGCTGCCAGGTAAAAAAGCCGGCGTGGATATGACCCAAGGCAGCATCTTCGGTCACCTGCTCCGATTTGCGCTGCCGCTGATGCTGGGTAACCTGTTCCAGCAGCTTTACAATATGGTAGATACCTGGGTCGTAGGTAATTTTGTCAGTAACGAAGCCTTTTCCGCCGTGGGAGCGGTGGCGCCCATTGTGAATATGCTCATTGGCGCGTTTTCCGGCCTTGCCACCGGCGCAGGCGTGGTCATCAGCCAAAATTTCGGCGCCAACAAGCCAGACAAGGTTTCCCAGGCCGCCCACACCGCCATCGTACTTACCGGCATTATGGCTGTGCTGTTTACCATCATCGGTCTGATCTCCGCCCCTTACCTGCTGCAGCTTATGAACCTGCACGAAGGCTCCCGGGATGAGGCAATGACCTACCTGAGCATCTATTATTACGGTTTGATCGGCCTGCTGATCTACAATATGGGCGCTGGTATTCTCCGGGCCATCGGCGATTCCCGCCGCCCCTTCTATTTCCTGGTGGTATGCGCCCTGCTAAACACCGGCCTTGACCTGCTGTTTGTTATGCAGTTCAATATGGGCGTTGCCGGCGTTGCTCTGGCGACTATCATCTCCCAGGGTGTCAGCGCAGCCTTAGTCATTATCACCTTGCTCACCACCAAGAGCGCCATCCGGATCACCCCCAGGAAGCTGCGTCTGCACGGCGACCTGCTGAAAAAGATCTTGCTCTTAGGCATCCCCGCTGCTCTACAGCTGGCAGTCACCTCTTTTTCTAACGTATTTGTCCAGTCCTACATCACCCACTTTGATGAAGGGCTTACAGAATCCATCTATATGTCCGGCTGGACAGCTTACATCAAAGTAGACCAGTTACTGTTCCTGCCTATGCAGTCGGTAGCCCTGGCTGTCACCACCTTTGTGGGACAGAATCTGGGCGCTAATCTTCCCAAGCGGGCAAAGAAGGGCGTCGCCTGCGCCAATATCATTACCGCTACAGTTACCATCCTTTTAATGATCCCGGTGGTGATCTTCGCCCCGGATATTGTCCGGTTCTTTAACAGCAAGCCGGAGGTGGTGGAAACCGGAACTTTGTTCCTGCGGGTGCTTACTCCCTTCTATGTGCTTTGCGGCTTTAACCAGGTTTATGCCTCTGCTCTTCGGGGCGCAGGCAACTCCGTTGTCCCTATGATCATGATGCTTTCTTCCTTCGTGGCATTCCGGCAGATCTACCTGTTTATTATGAGCCAGGTGTGCAACGAGGTGATCCCCATCAGCATGTCCTACCCGGCAGGCTGGCTGCTGTGCAGCGTAATGACCGCTACCTACTTCTACAGAGTCAAGCTGGAAAAGACCCGGCTGATAGACAAATAAAAAAATCGCAGATGCCTTGGCATCTGCGATTTTCTTTTACTCTTCGGTTTTTTCTTCCGCCTGCGCTGCCGCAGCCTTTACTTTGTTTACAAACAGGTTTTCCCGGTCATGCTTCCGGAACGCCATAAAGGCAAGCACGCCTACAGCCGCCAGGCAGCTCACAGCCGCCAAAAGCTGGCTGACCCGGAACGGACCCCACCACAAGCTGTCGGTGCGCAAACCCTCAATAAAGGCTCTGCCCAAGCCATACCAGGCCACATAACCCAAGGCGATCTGGCCGTCGTACTGCCGCTTCTTGGACAGGAAATGCAGAATAACAAAGCCTGCCCCATTCCACAGGGATTCATACAGGAAGGTGGGGTGGAAATACTGGAACTGACCGGTACGTTCATTGAAAAGGCCCATCGCCAGGAAGAAATCCTGACTCACCGGGTCGCCAAAAGCTTCCCGGTTCATAAAGTTGCCCCAGCGGCCAATAGCCTGTCCGATCAAAAAACCGATGGCTACCAAGTCCAAGGTTGCGCCAATGGAGATCTTCTTAACCTTACAGAACACGATCACGCCGATCACGGCGCCGATAACGCCGCCGTAAATGGCAAGACCGCCGTTCCAGATATACAGCACAGAAATGGGATCATCCGCAAATTCGTGCCAGGCAAAGGCGCAATAATAGGCTCTGGCGCAAAGAATGGCAAAGGGAACTACCCACAACACGCCATCGATCAAATGATCCTCCGTCAGGCCAAACTGCTTGCTCCGCCGCAGGCCGTATACCACCGCCAGCATCAGGCCGAAAGCGATGATCACGCCGTAAAAGTGGATGTTCAGGTTGCCGATAAAGAAATTACGCAGCGGATCCCACTGAATGCCCAAGCCGGGGAAAGAGATCAGGGAATAGTCAGAAGGGTTGTATGCACTTAAAAACATGATTATGCCTCCTTTGTAATGGGGTCTATCACCGACAGGCAGCACCGCTCCTGGGTAACTGTCCTGCGGACAAATTCCAGCAGGTCATCCTGCCGGATATTTGCATAAACCTTAGGGAAATCAAAATAGTCAAAGCCGGAAAAATGATAAGCGCAAATGCGGAAACACAGGCTGTCAAAGCTATCTAAATCCCGCATACGGCGGCCCAGGGCGCTGCGCTTGCACCGCATAAAGTCCTCTTCACTGATGCCCTCTTCCAGCAACGATTTTGCCTGCCGGAAAATAGCGGAGCGGACTTCCTCCGGATAAAAGCTATCACCGGATGCGGTAAGCATGGCCATACCCTTAACGGTTTCAAAGCCGCCGCCAAAGGAGCTGTCGATAAGCCCCTGTTCATATAGTCGCAGGTACAAGGTCGAAGATTCACCAAACAGCATTTCTGCCGCCAGGTCGCCAACAAGCTCCCGGCGTACCGATTCTTCTCCCATGCCCAAGGGCTCGCATTTGAAGCCCAGCTGGAACATAGGCATGGCCACATCCATAGCTGCTCTTATTTCCTGCTTTTTGCAGGTCATGGGCTCTGGCAGCTGCTGTTTCTCCTCCGCCTGCACCGCAGGAATTTCATCCGTTATTCTGCAGGCAATTTCATAAACTTCCGCCGGGTCTACATCGCCCACCACGCACAAAAGCAGGTTATCCGGACGGTAAAAAGCCTTGTGAACATTGGTCAGCACCTGGGGTGTGATCTGTGCAATAGATTCCCGTGTACCCAAGATCGGCTCTGCGACCTTATGGTTTTCGTACATTACCGCCATCAGGTTTTCAAAAAGCCGGGTGTCCGGGTTATCCTCGTTCATGCCGATCTCCTGGCCGATAATACCCTGCTCCCGGGTCACGCTCTGCTGCGTAAAATAGGGCGTGGTCACGAACTGCAGCAGCAGCTCCAGGCACTCAGAGAATTGCTGGGTGGCAGTAAAATAATAGGCAGTCATATCATAGCCGGTAAAGGCGTTGACAGATGCGCCCATAGACGCAAACTTCTCAGAAACGTCAAAGCCGGGCATATCGAAAAGCTTATGCTCCAAATAGTGAGCAACACCGGCAGGGGCGGTAATGAATGCGCCATCCAAGGTAAACTCCCGTTGGATCGAGCCAAAATCCGTTACCAGATAAGCAAGCTTGCGGGTAAAACCGGGCCGGGGAACTACCGCCACCGTCAAACCCTTAGGGGTCTTGCCCCACCAAACCTTTTCCCAAAGCTGGGGATATTCCTTGCAAATCACGCTCCCACCCCCTTTAGCGAGAACACGGTATGCAATCGAACCGTAGATGCCACCTGGGCTACCTGCTCCGCCGTAACCTTTTCCACCTGTTCCATATAACTTGCAGGAGTCAGCCCCAGACCGCTGAGGACTGCAGTAGCATAGTAGCTCTCAATTGCGCTGGGGGAATCGTGGGTAGTACGCAGGCTGGAAAGCAGGGCTTCCTTGGAGGAAATCAGCTCCATTTCCGTGATCTCGCCCCGGCAGCATTGGCCAAGGGCTTCCAACACCTGCTGCTGCACGATTTCCATTTTGTCAAAGTCAATACCGGCAGCTACTGTCAAAATACCCTTGCTGCCGTGGTAGGCGGAACTAATGTCGTAACACAGCGCATCCCGCTCCCGGACCTGCATAAACAGCTTGCTGGTCATACCGCCGCCAAACAGGGTGTTCAGCACCTGCATCGCCGCAAATTGCTCCGTTCGCAAAGTAACCGGGGTAACAAAGCCCATACACAGCTTGCCCTGGGCAACATCCAAATGCTCCTCATAGCTGCCGCCGCCTGCATCCTGAAAACCCGTTTGCGGCAGCATAGAAATGCTATTCCGCTCCTGCCCGGCAAACAGCGCCTGCATTTTTTCTTTAACAAGCGCAGGCTCTGCCCCACCTACGTAGAAAATTTCCACCGGGCTTTCCCGCAAGATCTTTTTATAATGGGTATACAGCATTTGGGGCGTTATGGCCGCCACCTGCTCTGCTTCTCCCAACCGGCTCACGCCAAAGGAATCGGCCTTACACATATAATGCACCAGACGGCTGGCGGCATATTGCCGCTTGTCGTTGCGCTGGGCTTCGATGGCGGCCATGAGATTCTTCTTTTCGCCCTCCGTAAAATCCCGGCTAAAGCCGTCGTTTTCCAGCACCGGGCAGAATAAAAGTTCCCGCAGAAGTTCCGCCATAGGCGCTAAAACCGGCTCGCCGCCCAAAGAAAAACGGTCATCCAAAAAGGCGCAGGTAAGGCCGGTGGTCTGATAATCGCCTACCCGGCGCACCAGCGTTCCCACGCCTGCGCCGTATAAGTCATCCAGCTTTCGGGTAATGGCCTGCAGGTCGGGGTAACGCTGCGATCCCCGCAAAAGCACCGCAGGCAGCAGGGCATTCAATGCGTTTTCTTCCCGACACATAGGCCGCACAAGCTGGATGCTCAGGCGGCTCTGCTTAAAACGGTTATCCGGGAAGCACCGCAGGGTGATCCCGGGGTAAATTTCAAAGGTTTTGATCATAGGGTCTCCTCAAAAGCAATATATCGTCATTATACCGCCTTTACCCTAAAATAGCAACTACCTTAATGCATCCCTAAGTTTTTCCAAAGCCCGTTTTTCGATCCGGGAAACGTAGCTGCGGCTGATTCCCAACCTAAGCGCCACATCCCGCTGCCGCTGGGGCGCATAGCCGCCCAACCCATAGCGCAGCAGGATCACCTGCCGTTCCTGCTCCGTCAGCACCCGATCCACCGCCTGGCACACCTTTTTCCGGTCCTCCCTGTGAGATAGATTCTCCAGCATATCCTCATCCTGGCTCACCACATCCATTAAAGACAGCGCCGCCCCATCCGTTCCGGTTTCTATGTAATCGGACAAAGAAACATCCTGAGCGCTTTTCTTCTGCGCCCGAAAGTGCATCAATATCTCATTTTCTACGCACCGGGCAGCATAGGTGGCAAGCCTTGCCCCCTTAGATGGGTCAAAGGTGGTAATGCCCTTGATTAACCCGATGGTGCCGATGGAGATCAGGTCCTCCTGGTCGGCAGTTTGGGCATAGTATTTTTTCATAATATGGGCAACCAGCCGCAAGTTTCGTTCTATGAGCACATTCCGGGCATCGATATCCCCCTGTGCGGACAAAGCCAGGTATTTTTCTTCCTCCTCCTGGGTCAGGGGTTTGGGAAACGACCCGGTGGAAAGCTGCAATGAGTACATAAGGCCGCTGAGCATCAGCCAAACGGCGGCGATCATACGCCTCACCTCCATTTAACCTTATGGATGACAGCCAGTCCATTTTCCTGCCATTTTCCGCCACCTACTGCAAAATTTTAAAATCCCCCTTGACAAACAATACTATGCGTTGTATAGTATTACGTGAAAGGAGGTATTGTATGGACATTCAATTAAAGCGCGGTCTTTTAGATGTGTGCGTCCTGGCGGCCATCCAGAATGAGGACTCCTACGGCTATCAGATCATCAAGGATATGAAGCCCTTTGTAGAGATCTCAGAGTCCACCCTGTATCCCATCCTTCGCCGTCTGGAAAGCGCACAGCTGCTCACCGTGCGCACAGCCGAGCACAACGGCCGGCTTCGCAAGTATTACCGCATTACCCCTCTTGGCAAGCAGCGCATCGAGGATTTCAAAAACGAGTGGGACGAGCTGCTGCGTATCTATCAATTCATTACCGGAAAGGAGGAGCGCCATGAATAAACAGGATTTTCTTGCCGCTCTGCGAGGGCTTCTAAACGACCTGCCCGCTGAAGACATCCGCAGATCTTTGGATTTTTACGCAGAAATGATCGATGACCATATGGAAGAAGGCATGACAGAAGAAGATGCCGTTGCCGCAGTAGGCTCTGCAGAACAGATTGCCGACCAGATTCGCGGTGACGCCAGCGCTGCACCCCGAAAGCCGAAACGCAAAGTAAAGCCCTGGAGCCTAACCCTCATCCTGTTAGGTCTCCCCCTGTGGCTGCCCCTGCTGCTGGCCGCCGCATCCGTTATCATCAGCATTTACGTCAGCATTTGGGCCGTGATCATCAGCCTGTATGCCACCGCCGTGGCCCTTGGAATCAGCAGTATCGTCGTGTTCCTGATGCCCCTACTGTATATCCCCACCGGCAACGTAGCCGGCGCATGCCTGGTTTTAGGCGCTGCCATGGTACTAACCGGTATTACCATTCTTCTTTTCGTTAGCCTAAAACCGGTTGCAAAAGGCACAGTATGGCTCACGAAAAAGAGTTTTGTATGGCTTAAACGCCTGTTTGTGAGAAAGGAGGCTTTCCAATGAAGCTTTCTACAAAAGTTGCCTTGATCCTAGCCCTTATCCTCATTGTTGCCGGCGCCGCCCTATTTTTCGGTGCAGCCAGCACCATGAACTTTGACCTGCGAAAAGCATCTATGACAGCCATGGTCACCAACACCTACGATATTACTGACGAATTTACGTCCATCTCTGTCAACGCTGGCGAATGCACCGTAAATTTGCTGCCCTCCGAAGACAATACCTGTAAGGTAGTAGTGCTGGAATCAAAAAAAGTACACCACACGGTAAATGTGGCCCATGACAGATTAATAATCAACCGGCTGGATGAGCGCAACCTGATCGATTATATAGGTCTTTACTTCTATCCTTTAGAGATCAATATTTATCTGCCCCAAAAAGAGCTGGACAATATTAATATCAATATTGACAGCGGTACTATTGACATCAATGGTGTCACCTGCCAAGAGGTTACCGCAACGATGGTGAGCGGCAGCATCCTCCTTTCGAATTGCTACGCAGATATCGTTGACCTGGAAACCACCAGCGGCTACATTGGACTATTCAACAGCGACGGAAAATCCATTGCTATGAAAGCTGTCAACGGCAGTATCAACGCAAACCTGCAATCCGGAAAAACCTTTTCTGTCCGCACCACCAGCGGCAGCATAACCGTACCGCCGGATTCCTCCCCAGATACCTGCACCGCCACCACCGTCATCGGTAATATCTATATCTCAGTAATACAATAACATAAAAGATCCCGGCTCAGCTTAGCTGAGTCGGGATCTTCATTTAATCAACACGTTTTGCAATAAAAGCTGCTAGAATAACCCTTTTTATTAGAAGGGCAAGATCTCAAACTCATCGTCATCAGGAATGAGCTTCGGTTCTGCAGCCCTATTATACAGGTACAATGCCTGTGCCAGCTGATACATGGTAGAATCCTCAGTATACCGGCCACTGCTCAGGATTTGATACACATAACCCAGCGCGCTGTAAGTAACGCTGTAGGTGTTCACACCATCGGTGATGTCCACAGTAAACTCAAGATCCAAATTTGCGGCGTCCACACCGAGTACGTCTACGCAATAGTAGCTTCCGCTCTTACGAAGCGCCAATTCCTTGCCATACAAAGTGACATGAATATTCTTGGCGGTTTCTGCATCCATCCTCAGATAATAGCGGATGGTGGTGCGATCCTCCATGATCACACTGGAGCCATAGAATTCCACGCCTGTAGGAAGTGTACCGCTAACCTTGGGGGCATATTTTGCCAAAGCATTCACATCAATGCCGCTGTTCCAGCCATCCCCAAAGCCGCCAATGTCTTCATTGGCAAGATCAGACGTATTGTACTTAAAGTGGATCTGCGCAGCAGCGCCATAATTCAGCAATGCCTCGGCAATGGGCGCTGCAGCCTTATACGCTTCCTCATCCTTGTGATTGTAAATATACGTCAGATACTCTTTCACGGTATATGTATCGCTATAAACCGGATCCTCATCCACGCTATTGTACAGCTGCGCGGTAATAGTATCGGACAGTTCCTTTGCCGCCACGGGAACAGTAAAGACATAATTGCCTTCTGCGTCGATTGCAGCATCCTTAAGGTACACGATCGTCTCGTTACCGCCTACAACAAACTTCATGTACAAGCCGGAATCGTTAGCCATAACAGTCGGTACAGCCATGTGATAATTCAGGCTGATCTTATCTTCCAATGCTGCATCCCGATATGCACGTGTCGGCTGCGCACTAAGGTCATCTTCGGTCTGGCCTACCTGAATATAGAAGCCATCCGCAAAATTCTGATATTCCACACGGATCCATTGCGTACCAAGTTCTGCAGTAAGCGGATAATCTTCCGTCGCAAAATCCGGGCTCCACAGCCAGGAAGCATCAGGACGGGAGATCGTCACAGCTTCATCGGTAAGAGCCATCTGCGCAGTACTGCCATCATAGTAGTAAACCGTCAGGCTTCCGCCGGAAAGGTTTACTGCCTCGTTCAGCAAATATTTGCTATCTGTAGGCGCAGTGACCTCGATGCGAACAATATCGTCAGCCTTCACATTTTTATCAAGATCAGGGAAAGCATCATAAGCTGTGAGCTTATTCTTATCCAAGCGCAGTACAGTCTGCCGCTGGGCATAGTGGCCGCCAACTTCTACAGTCATTTTTTCAGACCAACCGGAGGTGACGTAAATGATGTCGCCGTCAATGGTGATGGAGGGGTTAACCACCTGATTTACATTCACAAGTGCGTCATCAGGTACGTCCTCCCAACGCCACAGATCCATCATGTAGTCCCATTTTTCGCCATCTGCGGAGCGCAGCATAACAAAACGGTTACGGGCATCAACGCCGGTTAAGCTTGCCGGCTCGCCATACAGCAGTACATAGTAGATATAGCCGGTTTCAGGGTCAATGGCATAAGCATGGGAGCTCTGACCATTGCTAAGCTTAGGCAGCGCCTTTTCGCTGGACCAGGTCCGGCCATAGTCGTAAGAGTCAAAATAGCGCACAGAGCCGGCATCATTCCAGCTACACAGCATCCGCAGGCATTTCAGGCTGCCGTCAGCATTGCGAACCGGAATAATGAGAGATTCCGCAGTCTCGCCCATAGCAGAGTACCAACGGGTGTCGTTCTCTGCCTTCTGCCAGGTGTAGCCACAGTCATCGGAGTAATAAATTTCCTGCCAGTGAGAGGTGATAGAACCGGTATTGCCTGCTGCGCCAGTAGTGCGAACATCAACGCAGTAGAACACACGGTAGTTATCCCATCCGTCGCCATCGATGTCACCCAGATTGATCTCCTTGACCTTATCGTTCTGGCTGCCATAGTAGTAATGAACCTTAGCAGTTTCATCATTATCGCCGGCGTTGTTAATCACTCCATCCAATGTGAAGCTGAATATCTTTGTGTTTACCACATCGTAGGATACACCATTATCTTTAGAAAGCCAGGCCTGCATAACATCGCCGGTAGTCTTTATCAGCTTCAGCACATCACCGTTGTGCAAGCGCACATACTGGGCATACAGGGACTGGGCAAAGAATGCATATTGTCCATACTCAGCAGAGTCTTTAGCAATGGGCGCAAAGGTCACACCATTATCGGTAGACTTATATAAAAAGCCTCTGACATTGAACAGCAAGGTATTCTCATCCACACGGAAGATATTACCGCCGTCAGCATAATACGGAGCATCCGTGCCTTCCCTGCTGGGATGGTTATCCAGTACATAGTTTTCCAGCACAGCGCTTTCCACTCTGCCCTGGTTACTAAAAAGTACAAGCGCAACATCATCAAAGTAAGCCGCGGACACTCCCTCTGCAAATACACCCACTCGGCCGGTGGTGATCTGCTCTACAGGCGCTGTCATAACCAGTGCATCATCGCAGTAAAGAGACAAAACTCGGTCATAGACAGTTATCCTAAATTTATGCCATTCACCTTTTGTTAACGTACCGCTGGTTTCCTTCAAAACAGGCTCACCGTAATCCGATACAGCGCCCTTGCCGCTTTTTACAAACCAGTTGTTGCTTCCAAAATCGTAACCGGCTTCAATGATGCCGGGTACTTCCAGGCCGGTCATACGGGCGATCAAGCCCACCTTACCGGAGCCTGCATCTGTAGGTACATACACCTTTGCGGTGTAATCCACATTGGTTTCAAAAACATGGAGCCAGGAACGGGCATAGTCCGTACCGGTATATTTATAGGCATTGCCATTACCAGAAGGATTTTCGGCAACGGTAAACTTGTCAACGCCGTTGTCCTCTACCCAGTAGTCAGCAATTCCATCCTCAAAATCATCAGTGAAGTCAGGCTCGGACTTGTCAGCAAGGGTACCGTTCACAAGATGAACATCATAGACCGTTGCATTGATAGAATGAATATCTACCTTTATATCTTTGTCGGTGCTTTCTGTGTCCTGATAATTACGCCAGGTCTTTACCTGCAAACCGCCGGGCACAACATCATTATATTGACTTGCATAATTGTTAAGGGAAGAAACTTGATCGCCGTCAACAAGGGCAACGATCTTATTGCCGCTGATCTGCAGCTCCAGCTTATGACTCAGGGACTTCGTTTCGCTCCTACTTAAAGAATATAAAGTTTGTGCAGTGATTGTGGTGCCGCCAACCACAAGTATGGCCTGCACGTCAAAGTTATAAGACTGACCATTCCAATACGGAATGAGGCGCAGCTCTACCTGCTGGCTGCCGCCCAGGCAAGTAATCAAAGCCACATTGGGATAGCGACCTGCTTGTTGACTATGAATAGTAACATCCATAGAAACGTTGTATTGCTTCCAATTGGCCGCTCTGTCGAAGGTACCTGTTACAGCATTTTGCACTGCGCTGTTAAAGCTGCACCGCAAAGCGTTATTTTCAAATGACCAGTACTTGTCGCCACCGGGAAGCGTCCAGTTGGACAACGTGCCATCATCGGCATTATTAAATTCCCAGGTTCTTTCCTCAATCGGCTGCGTTGCTGCCTGAGCAGTACCGGGTACATAAAAACCTAGTAAAATCGCCGCAACCAGCAAAAAGGCCAGGATCCGATTTGTTCGTTTCATAAGTTTTTCCTTTCATTCATCACAGGCAGGCATTGCCTGCCTGTGATTACAATGGATTTTACCGGACAACAATGTCCTTTACCTTGAAATCATCAAAGATAACATTTGTTCCCTGGGCGCGTAAGCCAACGCTGCCAACAGAATCTGCTACATTGATTGTAAATCTCCAAGCGCCATTTAAGTAACCGCTAATCTGACTACCGGTTACTACCAGCATTAATGTATACTCCTTGCCAAACTCCAGTTCCTTTTCACCGGACCAGAGTTTCTGACCGTTGTTCCGATCATAAAGGCGGAGGTAACCTGTCTTAGCGCCAGCCTCAAAGGTCATACCGAACTCATAACCGGCGGCGGTATTATTGGTCTTGACGCACAAAGCAGCAACACCCATACCGGCAGTCGTATTATTCAGAACCGTAACCTTGACAGAGGCTGTGTAGCTCTGCCACTTATCGGAGCCTGTAACGCCGGACAAATAGCTTTGCGCATTACCAAAGGCGCGAGCTTTGCCCATAAGGATCATGAAGTCGCTGTCCCAGCCACGGTCAACCATCAGCGCTTCCATATCGAAATTATCATCGATGGGCTTGTTTTCTACTGTAACCGGGATCAGGTCTGCGGAAACTGTAACATTCTCCTTGGGCATCCGGAATCCGTAGAGCGTAGCAGAGTCCTTAGCAGTAATGGCCACTTCACCGCACACAGCGCCGGTGTACTTAATGGTAGCATCGTCAACACCAAAACCGCTGGGCGCATCTACGCGAACCATAACAAATTCATCAGCCAGGAAATGGGTACGAGGAACATACACATCGGTCTTAACATGAGGATAAGCATCGGTCTTCAGAACATCCGCCATGTTTTCGCTGAAGTTCACCTCATAAACATCGTATACCTTAGCGGACAGGTTATCCACAGCTACTACGAAGCTATCACCCAGATGAGACAGGCCGAACTTACCGGCTACAGTCGCCATCTCGCTATCTGCATCCAGGGAGTAAGTCATGACGGTGGCACCATCCAGCTTCACACAAACCATATTGCCAATGAGCTCCAAGCGAACATTATAGGTATCGCCCCACTGGAAGCCGTTGATCACATAAGACCGTCTGACAGCCTTACTGCCAAAATCGGTTTCGGAATAAATAACCAGCTCCAACTGTGCGGTATACTCCTGAGCAGCGCCAGGTGTGCGCCTAATTGCAAACCGGGTACGCATCTCACGCAAGCCTGCGCCCTGACCGACCCAACGAGCGGACAGGTTGCCACCGTACTTCGTGGTTTCTGCTGTTGCATTTGCCAGAGTATTCTGTGCGCTTGCCAGCGTAATGTCTGCCTCAATATAACCGTGGAGATAGCTCTCTCTGGTCTGTGCTGCAAACTCACCGTTAATTACCAGGGCGCCATTTTGCACAGCGGCAACGTCAGCACCGCTAACTACCTGCATACCACGCAAGGCGCCGATAGCATTTGTGCCGTCATTATAGAGGTCAAAGTCCTCCTGCAGAACCACGCCTTCCGGCAGAGGCACAACAGTACCGGCTTCACATACCACCTTGACAGACATCTCAGGCATTGTGAAGGTGTAAGTATCGTTTGCGCCGGTAGCCAAGCCAACAGTCTCGCTGAGATCGTTGCCCTCGGCATCGGTGATCTTTACGGTTGCATTTACTGCAGCGCCACTTACAACCAGCGTAACAGTTTCACCGGCCGCGTATGCGGTACGAGCCTGCTGGGTGGGGGTCTTGCCGGCCTTGATGGCTGCCAGGTCGTTCAGCATTTCCACAGAAACATCTTCGGTTCCAGTAACTGTATACACCGCATTTTTCTTCACCGTCACGTTGCTCACATAAGCGCCTGTTACCGCGCTGTCGAAGCCAAAGCCGAAGTAACCCTCGTTGGTGGAAATGCGATATTCAGGATTCAGGGCAGTTTCAAACAGCACCAGGTCATCGGCCATAACCTTAACCATATTGCCGTATACCTGCATCTTCACATGCATGGTATGGGCTGTGCCCTCCTGCTCATCCATATTAAAGTAAACGTAATTGTAGAAGGCAACACGAATATTACCGCCGCCCAGGCCGTAACCGCCGTCACGCACCAGCAGGGTAGCCTGAATCATATGGGTATAGCCTTCCTTTGTGCTATTCGCCAGGCTCCAACGCAGGCCGATTTCATCCAATCCGCTCATTCCATTGGGAGAACGGACAAACATATTCATGCTGTTGGACACAGTCGCGCCTGTCGTAATGGTGTAATCTGCCTCAATAGAACCGTTAGCAAAGGCTTCCTTTGCATAGGCAGATCCTCTGCCGCCGGTGGCACCGGTAGCACCGGTGGTCAAGCTGTCAGTAACAACCCACATATCGGTGTCAAAGTCGCCGTTAGTATAGGTAGCCTCTACAGTTTCTGCAGGCTCAACCTCTACTTTCTGGCAAACCAGAACCACCGCCTTATTGGGCATAACGAAGGTGTACGTGCCGTTCTCACCGGCAGTCAGCTCCACCTCTTCGCTCAGATCGTTACCTTCTGCATCGGTCACTGCCAAGGAAGACGGATTCATCGTTACTGTGTCCATGGTCAAGGTAACCGTCTCACCGGCTGCGTATGCGGTACGAGCCTGCTCAGTGGGGGTCTTACCCGCCTTGATAGCTGCCAGGTCATTCAGCTTTGCAATGGTAACGCCCTCAGGAACAGTAACCGTATAGACTGCTGCTTCCTTAATCGTTACATTGCTTATATAAGCGCCTGTTACCGCGCTGTCAAAACCAATACCGAAGTAA
>JAZSPA010000049.1:0-13987 GCA_045537165.1 Faecousia sp. | reverse complement strand
TGGAAAATGCAGGCGGCTGAAAACTGCGAAGCACCTCTCAACAAGTAATATTTGATGGATTTTTGGCGCAGATGACGCCGCCTTGCTGGCGCAAGGCAAGGAAGATAAGGCAAAAAGCAGCAAATAGGGCTGCTGAGAGGCTACTTGGGTTCGAGTCCTCTCTGCCTAATGGAAGGAGTGGGTGCTTTATGGATACTGTTTATATAACCGGTCACAAAAACCCGGATACCGATTCCATCGTTGCCGCTATGGCTTACGCCGCTCTGCGGAACGCATTGGGAGATCGGGAGTATCAAGCTGCCCGTTTGGGTCACATTTCTGACGAAACCCAGATCGTTCTGGATCGCTTCGGTTTCCAGCCCCCAAAGCGTATTACTGACCTGTATACCCAGGTTAAGGACTTGGATTACGATAAGCCTGCCCTTTTAAGTCAGGCTGTGCCCTTGGGTCGCGCCTGGGAGATTCTTTTAAGCTATCCCCACAATTCCGCCATGCCGGTAACCCGGGAGGACGGCACACTGTATGGTATGCTAGCCCGGGAAGACGTGGCAAAATATAATATGGAAATTGCAGAGGCTGGCGTTTTGGAACCTGTTCCTCTGTTTAACCTGCTTTCCGTTTTGGAGGGCCAGGTGCTCAATGATGCCGGTGAAAACACCGATTTGGTAGCCGGTCAAGTAGTCATCGCCCTACCCCAGCAACTGGAAAGCCTGCTGTTCCAAAGCAAAGAAACGGTGGTAATTTGCGGCGACCAGCCGGAAATGATCCGCAGGGCTTTGGAAATGAACGTTAATTGCCTGGTGCTTTGTCAGGCAGAACTTAGCGATGAGTTGCGCCATTTACCCACCTCTACCTGCGTTATCTCTACCCCCCTGGATGCTTACCGGGCTGCCCGGCGGATCTTCCAATCTACCCCCATCGGCGGCATCTGCGGCACAGAAAGCATTGTTTCCTTCCACTTGGAAGACCGGGTGGATGAAGTGCGAGAAACGGTGCTGAAGCACCGCCATCCCTGCTATCCTATTTTGGACGAAAACGAAAAAGTTGTAGGCGTGCTGACCCGGTATCACCTGCTCCGTCCCAAGAGAAAGCAAGTGGTGCTGGTAGACCATAACGAAGCTTCCCAATCTGTTGCCGGTCTGGATGAAGCAGAGATTTTGGAGATTATCGACCATCACCGCCTGGCGGATATTCAAACCAACAACCCCATTTATGTTAGAAACGAGCCGGTTGGCTCAACAAATACCATTATAGCCGGTATGTATCAAGAGCGAGGCATTATGCCCTCTGCCCAGATGGCTGGCATGATGGCCGCCGCCATTCTCTCTGACACGGTCATGTTCAAATCCCCTACCTGCACCCAACGGGATATAAACACCGCCCAACGAATGGCCCGAATCGCCAATGTTTCCCTGGACGAATTAGGCCGACAGATCTTCTCCGCCAGCATGGAACACCGCACTGCAGAAGATTTGCTGTTTGCCGACTACAAGGAATTCCACATTGCCGGTCACGATTTGGCGGTTGCCCAGATCACCTGTGTTGACAGCCCCATTTTGCTGGAGCGGAAAGAGGAATTCTTGGAATTGATGCGTAAGTGTGTCCGGGAAAAGGGCTTTACCATGATGATCCTGATGCTTACCGACGTATTAAAAGAAGGCACACAGATCATTTATTTAGGACAAGACGATACCATTCACCAGGCATTTGATGTACAGCCTAAGGACAACACCGCATTCCTGCCCCGCATTATGAGCCGCAAAAAGCAGATTATTCCGATGCTTTCCGCTTTGTGGGGTTAAGCGAGGAAGCGCTGCCGGTGGCAGATAAAGCGACCGAGCGCAAGAGCCGCGGTCGGCAGATGAGGAAGGCGTTCGCGCCAACGAAGATGCCGGGCACCGCAATCGGATAAATCTACAACTAAGGAGAATCTTCATGGGCTTCGACGGTCTTTTAGGCAACGCCCGGCTGAAAGAAAACCTGCGGCAAAGCGCAGGGTCAGGCCGTATATCCCATTTTTATCTACTGTCCGGTCCGGTTGGTTCCGGCAAAAAGACCCTGGCCCGTTTGTTAGCTGCTTCTGCTGTATGTAAAAGCAGCGACAAGCCCTGCTTAAGCTGCGATGCCTGCCGCAAAGCTATGGCAGATACCCATCCCGATATTATCACCGTCACCGACCCGGAGCGGAAAGCTGTTTCCGTAGATGTAGTGCGGGATGCCCGGGCGGATATGTATGTGCAGCCCAATGAGGCAGACAAAAAAGTTTATATTTTCCCCCAGGAACTGCGGACAGAAGGACAAAACGCCCTTTTAAAGGTGCTAGAAGAACCCCCCGCCTACGGCGTTTGCATCCTGCTTACAGAGCGTTCTGAGCAGATTTTAAACACTGTACGCTCCCGATGCACAGAATTAAAACTGCAGCCCTTGACTTACGAAGAAATGCTGCCTGCTTTGCAAAAAAGCGCCCCTCACGCAGGAAGCGATGCCTACAAGGTAGCCTTTACCCGCAGCGGCGGTTATTTGGGGCAGGCTTTTGCTCTATTGGAGCAATCTGACGAAGACAGCAATACCGAAGCTTTTGCCAAGCTTTACGGCGCAAAGGATAATTTGGGTATGGCTCAGCTTTTGGCCCGTATGGAAAAAATGAAAAGAGATCCTTTTCTCGATACCATTGGCAGCTGGCTGCAGCTGCTGCAAAACGCCCTTTCCTGCCGCAGCGGCTTGGACGGGATTTCCCAGCAGGTAATTGCCTTAAGTCAGCAGGTTGGCAGCGCCCGGCTGCTGAAAGGTATCCGTACATTACAAACTGCCACAGAATACGCCCAGGCCAATGTCTCCGTTGCCGCAATTTGCGGCTGGCTGCAATGGGCATTGCGGTAACTACATCAGCGAACAACCCCTAAAGGAGTTTATATATGGAAGAAACTAAAAAGAATGAATTGGTGCAGGTGGTGGATATTCAGTTCCGCCCCGGCCAAAAGATCTATTATTTTGATCCTGACGGAAAAACCTACAAAACCGGCGACCACGTGATCATCGATACCGCCCGTGGCCCGGAATACGGCATCTGCACCGGCGGCAACCACGAAATTCCCCAAAAAGAAGTGGTTTCTCCTCTGCGCCCGGTGCTGCGTTTAGCAACAGAAAAGGACGAAAAGACTGTAGCGGAAAATCAGGAGCTGGAAAAGAAGGCTTACGCCCTTTGTTTGGAAAAAATCGCCCAGCAGGAGCTGGATATGCAGCTGGTCAGCGCAGAGTGCGCTTTTGACGGCAGTAAGATCCTGTTCTTCTTTACTGCTGATGAGCGAGTGGATTTTCGGGAACTGGTCAAAAATCTGGCCAGCGCCTTCCATACCCGCATTGAGCTGCGACAGATCGGTGTTCGGGATAAGGCAAGAATGGTAGGCGGTTTAGGCATTTGCGGCAGACCCTTCTGCTGCGCCACCTTCCTGGATGATTTCCAGCCTGTTTCCATCAAAATGGCAAAAACTCAGTCCCTCAGCCTGAATCCCACCAAGATCTCCGGCACTTGCGGACGGCTGATGTGCTGCTTAAAATATGAGCAGGATGCTTACGAAGACCTGATTCGCAACAGCCCCAAGGTAGAAAGCTTTGTGGATACCCCCGATGGCAGAGGTACAGTGGTGGAATTAGATTTGCTGCGTCAGCGGGTAAAGGTACGTATGGAAGAAAACCCTGACAGCATCGGCATTTACGCCAACAGCGATATTGCGGTTCTGCGTAACGGCAAGGCAAAGAAGACCGATGCCCCTATCCCTGCTGACCTGGCTCCCATTTCCGGGGGTAAGCACCGCCGGCGCTTTGAACCTGTAGAAAAGCCGGTCGCTCTTGAGCCTATCCGTTTTAAGTATAAAGAAGAAACCGTTACAGAAGATGTCCCCCAGGAAGAACCGGTGGAGGAAACTCCCGCCCAAGAAACCGCAGAAAAGGCGAACCGCAACCGCCGGAGAAAGAACCGGGGTAAGGGCAATAAGCCGCAGGAAGCCAAGGCTGAACCGGCTGAAGAAAAACCGGCAACCGAAAAAGCAGGCGAAAAACCTGCCGGCCGCCGTAACCATCACCGCCGACGCAGACCGAAAGCAAAAACAGAATAAAAAATTGGGAGATCGAAAGATCTCCCAATTTTTATTTATTCCTCAACAAAAACAATTACATCAAAGCTCTTTTCGTCATCCCAGGTAAAGGTAACTACGGTCATGCCTTCTTCAACACCGGTCAGAAGTATGCCAACCTCTTCGCTCCACTCGTTTTGCATAAACTCAGCGGTAGCATAATCTGTATCCGTATAAACATCTACTGTGCCTGCACCTTCCCACAAAGTGTACAGCCGCATTTCTACTTCTTCGCCGGGGGCAACATATACAAACTGATACTCTGAAAAGAATTCGTCGGAATAATAACCCAATTCGCTCCACTTCAAGCTATATGTAAGCCGCTCGAATGCATCCAGGATCACAGCCTCTGCATTCATAGCTGCAGTCATTTCATCAATGGTGTCATACAGTTCATTGATGGTATCGTTGGCTGCTTCATTGTTTATCTCCGCTTCCGCCATTTCATCTTCCAGGGCATTAACGGTTTCATTCAATTCGGCAATTGCCTTTTCATTTTCCTGGTTCTTGTTTTTCTGCTGATAATACTGATATACATTCAATCCGGCAGATGCCAGGAACAGCAGTGCCAGCAAAATGGAAGTGATAATCAGACCAACAGACTTTTTGCCCTTTGCTTTCTTTTCCTTTTTGGGTTTCTTTTCTTTTTCAGGCTTTGCAGAAGTCACCTCAGGGGCAACTACCACTACCGGCTCGGTCACAGGCGCTTCCTCCACAACCGGCACTTCTGCGGGAACTTCCACCGGCTCAGCAACAGTCTCTTCTGCCGGAACGGTCAGGGGCGTTCCGCAAAATTGGCAAAAGCGGCTATCCTCTTTATTTTCTTTTTGGCACTTGGAACAAATCATATTTTTTCTCCTTTTTAGGGTTTTTCTTGCTTTCATTCTACATTTATTCACCTGTTTAGTCAAGAAAAAAGGCAACACCATAGAGGTGTTGCCCAAATTTTGGCATTATTTTTTCCGCAAATGACCGTTTTGGTCAAACCGCAAAGCAACCACCAGCTCCACGGCAATAAACGCCACCAAAGCCAGCGCAGCTTCCACAATAAGCCAGGTAAGGCTGGCCTTTGCCGCCGCATCTACCTCCATAGAGCCCAAAACAATGCAAACGATGACCATAATCACCGTAAGCACAGCGCCCAAACCACCCCAAACAAGGCCTGCCAACCATTGGGTAAACCGCCAAGCGCCCTTGCTGCCCATACCGAAATAGGTGCGATAGCCTGCTTTATGCGTGGGGGTCTTAATAGGCTTAAAAAACATCCAGGCGCCTAATGCAAGCATCACCAGCGGGCCAATGAGCAAAAACAACCCCAGGTAAAACCGCAGGTCACCTAAAAATCCCTGAAACTCCGGCAATACAGAACCAAGGTCCAATGCCGTCAGAGTCACAAAATTACCCATATATAAAACTCCTTATTGTTCACCCAGGAACGAATTGATCTCAGAAATAAAGCTTTGCACGTCCTGGAAACGGCGATATACGGACGCAAAACGAATATAAGCAACTTCGTCCAAAGGCTTAATGCGCTCCATAACCATCTCGCCGATTTTATCAGTGCTGACTTCCCGCTCCAGCGTATTTTGAATGGACTGCTCGATCTCGGTGGTGATCCGATCCAGGTCAGCCATATCCACCTGCCGTTTATCAAAGGCGCGAACCATAGAATTGATGATCTTATTCCGGTCAAAATTCTGCCGGGTGCCATCTCGCTTAACTACGATAACGGGCAAGCTTTCCACAATTTCGTAAGTAGTAAATCGTCTTTGGCAGTTTAAGCATTCACGGCGGCGGCGGATGCTGAGGCCATCCTCACTGTGCCGGGAATCTACGACTTTACTTTCCTGATCGCCGCAAAAAGGACATTTCATATATGCGCCCTCCTACTCATTTATTCATCTATTATATCAGCAGTTAGGGTTTGTGTCCAGCCTTTTTTCCTGTTTTACCCAAGTACGCACATTTAGTGTTGCCTATTTTCTTATTTTAGGGTAAAATATCCATAAGAAAGGAGCGTGTTCCATGAAAGAAAAGATCTTTTATTTGTTTTGGCTTGCCCTGTATATCATCTGTGTCGGTATGGGTACGCTAACAGAGCGATCTGTTTTTATTCATATTTTGCTTATGGTGCTGGCGATAGCTTTTTACATTCCCGGTCTACTTTTGGTGATGGAGGGCATTAAACAAAATAGTTCCAAAATTCTGCTCCGGGTGCGTATCATCAGTATTTGCTCTTTGGTTTTGTCCCTCATCTTTATCATTGCAAACATTGCCTCCGTTTATGCTTCCTCCTCGGTAGGCAACGTCCTTAACCAGGTGCTTCTGATCGTGGCAACACCTATGTATTGCTGCTACTATCGGTTTATCAGTCTATTTTTGTGGGCCTGCCTGTTTATCGGCACTATGCCACGGCTTTGGAAGTCTAAATAATACGGCGAACCGGCAATTCTACTGTGGGTAGAGTGATTTATTCTACCGCTCCGCTCCCTGAAATGTAAGCTTTCTCCGGAAAGTGGGTGGCAATTCCAGTTTTGTCACCATAAAATATATCCATAGCATTTTGCAAAAACTTTTCCAAGGAGATTTTTATGAGTTACCGTATTCTTACTGATTCCTGCTGTGATCTTTCCGATCAATTTTATAAAGAACAAAATGTTTCTGTTGTCCGCCTGACCGTAAATTATAAGGGCAAAGATCACAGTGTATATACCCCTATGTGGTTAAAGCAAATGTATCAGGGCCTGCGCCAGGGCGAGCAGACCTCCACCAGCGCCGCCAACCCGGAAGCCTGGAAAGAAGCCATGGAACCCATCCTGAAACAGGGGGAAGATATTTTTGTTTTAGCATTTTCTTCCGGCCTTAGTACCACTTATCAAAGCGCAGTGATCGCTGCGGAAGAGCTGATGGAAGCTTACCCGGAAAGAAGCATCAAGGTAGTTGACAGCCTATGCGCCTCTCTGGGTCAGGGCCTGCTGCTTTATTATGTTTGCCAAAAGCGGGACGAAGGCATGGGTCTGGATGATTTGGCCGCCTGGTGCGAAGAATGGAAATTTAAGCTGTGCCACTGGTTTACAGTAGACGACCTGATGTACCTGAAACGGGGCGGCCGGGTCAGCGCAGCAACGGCGCTGGTTGGCACGATGCTGCAGATCAAGCCCATTTTGCACGTGGATAACGAAGGTCACCTGATCAATGTAGGTAAGGTACGGGGAAGAAAAGCATCCATCGAAGCCCTGGCTAAAAAAATGGAAGAAACCGGTCTTCCCGGAATGAACGATACTGTTTTCATCTGCCACGGTGACTGTATTGAAGATGCCAAATATCTGGAAAAGCTGGTAAAAGAGCGCTGCGGTGCAAAAACTGTTGTGACCGAATACACCGGCGCGGTGATTGGCTCCCACTCCGGTCCCGGTACATTGGCACTATTCTTCTTAGGTGAGCATAGATAAAAAAGAACCTCCCAACGGGAGGTTCTTTTTTATGCTTCTTTGATGCGTTTTTCCAAAGTGCGGCTGCTTAAGGCGGTCAGATAGACCTTCTGCATGCCGTACTGGGCTGTGAGGACAAAGGCCTTTGGCAGATCATCGCAAGGCACAACACCGCCGTCTTTCTCCGCCTGCTCCAAAAATGCTCTGGTGCGTTTGGAGGTAGTTGTGTTATCCAGATCAAATATACCGATGATCTCTTTTTCCCGGACAGCCATATCGTTGCCAACAGAAATATACATATTACGCTCCTTTCAGAAGGGCGCTTTATACTTTTGACTTTCCATAACCGCCAGCTCATCGCAGCGGTTATTTTTGGGGTTATCTGCGTGACCCTTGACCCAGTGATAGTTAAGGCTATGCTTTTGGGTCAGCGCCAGCAAGATTTCCCAAAGATCCGGATTGAGAGCAGGTTTTTTATCCGCCTTCCGCCAGCCATTTTTCTGCCAGCTTTCCGCCCAGCCTTTAGAAAGGCCGTCGATCACATACTTGGAATCGGAATACAGTTCCACCTGACAAGGCTCTTTTAAGGCCTGCAAGCCGGCTATCACCGCAGTAAGCTCCATCCGGTTATTGGTGGTGGAGCTTTCCCCGCCGGAAAGCTCCTTTTCGATTCCGTTAAATTCCAATATCGCACCCCAGCCGCCGGGGCCGGGATTGCCGGAGCAAGCGCCGTCGGTATAAAGGGTTACCGTTTTCACTGCTCGCTCTCCTCAACCTTTTCGATGCGCTCCAGGGCCACCAGCTGGTTACCCTCTTCAATACGCATCACGATAACGCCCTGCACATCCCGCTTATAGATGTTAATATCGGAGGCAGGCACACGGATGATGACACCGCCGTTTTCAATGAGCATTACGTCATCGTTTTCATCCACCACACGGCAGCCTGCAACCAGGCCGGTCTTGGGGGTGATATTATAGTTCTTAAGGCCCTTACCGCCACGACCCTGGGCGATCTTCTCGCCGTCAGGACCGGTACGCAGATATTCCACCAGCTCAGTACGCTTGCCGTAGCCACGCTGGGTAACAGTAAGCAGGGTCTTGCCCTCTTCAGCCTTTTCTGCGCCGATGACATAATCGCCTTCACCCAGCAGAATACCCCGAACGCCGGTAGCATCTCTGCCCATGGGGCGGACATCGTTTTCATTGAAGCAGATAGCCATGCCCTGCGCGGTAGCCAAAATAATATTGTCATTTCCGTTTGTACGGAGCACATTGATCAGCTGATCGCCCTCATCCAGGGTGATGGCTCGAATACCTGTCTTACGACGGGTAGCCAGCGCAATAAAGGGAATTCGCTTCACCGTACCCTTCCGGGTGACCATCATCAAATATTCATCCTCATGGAACTGGCGGGTAACCACCATTGCGGTAACGGTCTCACCGGGCTCAAGAGGCAGAATATTCACCATAGCAGTACCTCTTGCGGTACGGCCTGCCTCAGGAATCTGATAACCCTTGCGATGATGTACCCGACCCAAATCCGTAAAGAACAGCATATGATCGTGGGTAGATGCCACCTGCAAGGTCTTGACGTAGTCTTCTTCTTTCAGGTTCTGGGCATTCACACCACGGCCGCCACGGCTCTGGGTGCGGTAGGTATCCACAGGCATACGCTTCACATAACCGTGATTGGACAGGGTAAAGCAGCAGTCCTCTTCTTCGATCAGGTCTTCAATATCGATCTCATCCTCGATCTCCTGGATCTCGGTCTTTCTTTCGTCGCCAAATTTATCCCGGATCTCCAAAAGCTCTGTACGAAGCACGCCCTTCAGCTTGGTTTCATCCCCCAGCAGCTCCAGATAATAAGCGATCTTTTCCTGCAGCTCTTTATATTCTGCATCCAGCTTCTCCCGGTCAAGACCCTGCAGTGCCTTCAGACGCATATCCAAAATGGCCTGGGCCTGTATTTCGTCTAAACCGAACCGCTCACACAGCCGTTCCTTGGCATCATCGTAGGAAGTACGGATAATGCGGATAACCTCATCGATGTTATCCTGAGCGATGATCAAGCCTTCCAACAGGTGGGCCCGCTCTCTAGCCTTACGCAGGTCATACTGGGTACGGCGGGTAAGCACTTCCATCTGGTGGGCAAGATACTCGTCCAAAATCTGCCGCAAGGACAGGATCTTAGGCTGCTTTTGATCGTCCACCAGGGCCAGCATAATGATACCGAAGCTACTTTGCAGCGCGGTCTGCTTAAACAAAGTGTTCAGCACCACCTGAGGATTGGCATCCTTTTTCAGCTCAATAACGATACGCATACCGTTGCGGTCGGTCTCGTCCCGCAGATCGCTGATACCCTCCAGCCGCTTATCCCTTACCTGGACAGCAATTTTGGGGATCATCTGCCGCTTATTTACCTGATAAGGCAGCTCAGTAACAATAATACGGATGCGGTCTTTATTAAATTCTTCAAATTCCGTCCGGGCGCGAACAACCACCTTGCCGCGGCCGGTGGCGTAAGCAGCACGAATGCCGCTGCGACCCATAATGATACCACCGGTGGGGAAATCCGGGCCGGAGATATGCTCCATCAAATCAGGCATAGTCACTTCCGGGTCATCCAGCACGCAAACGCAGGCATTGATCACTTCCGTCAGGTTATGAGGCGGAATATTGGTAGCCATACCAACGGCAATACCGGAAGAACCGTTTACCAGCAAATTAGGGAAACGGCTGGGCAGAACACGGGGTTCTTTCCGGGATTCGTCAAAGTTAGGATCCCAGTTTACTGTATCCCGGTCAATATCCCGGAGCATTTCGTTGGACATTTTGGAAAGCCGGGCTTCGGTATAACGGTAAGCTGCCGGGGGGTCGCCATCCACAGAACCGAAGTTACCGTGGCCGTCCACCAACATATACCGCATAGAGAAATTCTGGGCAAGACGCACCATGGCATCGTACACAGAGGCGTCGCCATGGGGATGATACTTACCCAGCACATCACCGACGCAGGTAGCAGACTTCTTAAAAGGCTTATCAGAAGTCAAGCCGCTTTCATACATAGTGTAAAGAATACGGCGATGTACCGGCTTCAGGCCGTCCCGCACGTCGGGAAGAGCGCGGCCAACGATGACGCTCATGGCGTATTCAATATAGGATTTTTCCATTTCTTCCACAAGGTTGGAAGAAGTAATGGTTTGATCCGGGAAGCGAATATCTTCCGGTTTATAATCTCGGTTATGCTTTGCCAATTTGCGTCACCTCCTTAGATGTCGATATTCACAGCGTATTTTGCGTTGCGCTCGATCCATTCCTTACGGGGCTCAACCTGTTCACCCATGAGTACGGTAAAGATCTCGTCTGCCTGACGGGCATCTTCCAAGGTGATCCGCCGCAATGTACGGGTCTGAGGATCCATGGTAGTTTCCCACAGCTCGTGGGGGTCCATTTCACCAAGGCCCTTAAACCGGGAGATCTCCACCTTTGCGTTGCTTTCGCCACGCATTTCTGCAGACACCTGATCCCGCTGCTCATCCGAATAAGCCACCCGTTCCGTCTTACCCCGCTTTAATTTGTAAAGAGGAGGAACAGCGGAATACACATAGCCGTTCTCGATCAAAGGACGCATATAACGGAAGAAGAATGTTAGCAGCAGTGTACGAATATGAGCGCCGTCCACGTCCGCATCGGACATAATAACGATCTTGTGATAACGGAGCTTTTCCACGTCAAAATCCTCACCGATACCGCCGCCCAAAGCGCAGATCAGAGGATACAATTTATCGTTATTGTAGATCTTATCCGCTCTTGCCTTTTCCACGTTGAGCATCTTACCCCACATGGCCAGGATCGCCTGGAAACGGGAATCTCTGCCCTGGATGGCAGAGCCGGCAGCAGAGTCACCCTCGACGATGTAAATTTCGCACAGTTCCGGGTCACGTTCGTTGCAGTCCTGCAGCTTATCGGGCATGCCTCCAGATTCCAGACCGGTCTTCCGCCGGGCATTTTCTCTTGCCTTCCGGGCGGCTTCTCTTGCCCGGTTAGCAAGCATAGCCTTTTCCAGGATCGTCCGGGCAGTTGCAGGATGCTCTTCAAAATAGGTAGTCAGCTGATCACCCATAATCTGCTCTACCAGAGTACGGATGTAAGCATTACCCAATTTAGCCTTCGTCTGGCCTTCAAACTGGGCATCGGTAAGCTTTACAGAAATAATAGCAGTAATACCTTCCCGGCAATCTTCACCGGAAACCTTGTCATCACCCTTAATAAGGCCGTTTTTCACGCCGTAGTTATTAAGCACACGGGTAAGGGCAGTTTTAAAGCCGGTTTCGTGCATACCGCCTTCCGGGGTACGTACATCGTTGGCAAAGGACTGGATGGACTCATTATAGCCATCATTATACTGCACAGCAATTTCCGCAGAGGCATCGTCCTTGCTGCCGCTGATATAAATCACATCCTCATGCAGGGCAGTCTTGTGCCGGTTGGTCCAGGTAACAAACTCCCGTATACCGCCCTGATAACACATGGTATCGGTCTTAACTTCCTCTTCCCGATCATCGGTAATGGTAATAGAAAGGCCGGCATTCAGGAAGGCTTCCTCCCGCATACGGTCGTGCAGCACATCATAGGAATAGATCACATCGTCGAACATCTCGGGATCAGGCTGGAAGGTAACTTCCGTACCAGTCTTATCCGTAGTGCCAACGATCTTCATTTCCTGGGTGATATGGCCACGGGCAAACTTCATTTCGTAAATATTGCCGTTTTTATGCACCCGTACCTGCAACCACTGGGAAAGAGCATTTACAACAGACGCACCAACACCGTGCAGACCGCCGGAAACCTTATAACCACCACCGCCGAATTTACCGCCTGCGTGCAGCACAGTAAATACAACCTCCAAAGCCGGACGGCCGGTCTGGGCCTGCACATCTACAGGGATACCACGGCCGTCATCAGTGACGGTAATGGAATCGCCCTTATTGATGGTCACAGTAATATGCTTACAGTAACCGGCCAAAGCTTCGTCGATGGAGTTATCCACGATTTCATATACCAAGTGGTGCAAACCGGAAGAGGAAGTAGAACCGATATACATACCGGGGCGCTTACGCACCGCCTCCAGGCCTTCCAAAACCTGAATTTGTTCTGCACCATATTGGGTTGTTACCTTTGTTTCCTCAGACATGTAAGGTCCTCCTAAATAACACTGCCTTGTTCAATATGAATGGTTTGTCCTAATTTCGTAAACCGGTCAGGCTCACAGCAGGTGATAAATACCTGACCGGAAGTAATTTGATTTAATACAAAATCCTGCCGTTTGGGATCTAATTCAGAAAGCACATCGTCCAATAGCAACACCGGTATTTCTCCGGCTTGATTTGCCATCAATTCTCTTTGGGCAAGCTTCAGGCTAATAGCCGCTGTCCGGGTCTGCCCCTGAGAGCCAAAGGCTTTTAGATCCATATCATTTAAAAATACGGAAAAATCGTCTTTATGAGGGCCGGTCAGGCATTGGGTACTTTCCAGCTCTGCAAAATAATGGCTGTCCAGATGCTCCCGCAGGTTATCTACCAAAGTTTCTACCGGGGCAAAAGGATCTTTCACCGTAGAAACCGTATGATAAACCAAGTTAAATGCTTCTTTATTACCGGAAAAGCTTTCGTGATAAGCCTTTGCCGCTTTTCCCAAGCCTTCATAAAACCGAGCCCGATAAGAAATCAGCAGCGCGCCTACCTGGCAAAGCCGGGCATTATATTCCGGCAATACCTCTAAAAGCGCCGGATTTTCGTAGCGATCCTTTAAAATTCTGTTTTTTTGCTCCAGAATTTTTCCGTACTCCGTCAACGCTGCTTCATAATTAGGCCGCAGCTGACACAGCGCGTTATCTCCCAGTCTGCGCCGGGCAGAAGCGCCAGTTTTTAACACCATCAGATCTTCCGGACAAAACAAAACTGTCTGCAAAACACCGGAAATATCTCCGGCTGTTTTCTTTTTTACGCCGTTTAAATACAGCTGTCGGGGTCTTGCGGCCGGGAACAGCAGCCACCGCAGTGTCTGTTCCCGTTCCTGAGAATACACACTTCCCTGCAGCTCGCCGAACTGCGCCCCAAGGCGCACCAGTTCTGCGGTTTTCTGGGTGCGAAAGCTTTTTCCGCTGCCCATATAGATCACAGATTCCAGAAGATTGGTCTTTCCCTGAGCATTGTCCCCCACGAACAGATTCACGCCGGGGTCAAACTCCAGTTCCAAAGACCGGTAATTCCGAATATCCTGCAGCGCAATCGTATTAAGATTCATGGATACAAATCAAATAATCACTGCCGCCGTAAGAGAATCTGTCACCGGGGTATAACTTCTTTCCCCGCATTGTGCATACCTCTTGATTCACTTTTACCAGTCCGTCCTGGATCAC
>JAZSPA010000052.1:0-40623 GCA_045537165.1 Faecousia sp. | reverse complement strand
AAACGTTTAGATATTCTTTAGCCGCAGAGACTATTATTAAGAAAAAAGAACAGGAGGTCAAATTATGACTTTCGATAATGAACAGGAACTTCAGGAAGAAGTGACGGAGCAGCTGATCAACGATGTCAGCGCCGATGAGGTGGATTTTCAACCTGAGGAACAGGTACAGATGCCTGTTACACCCGTTGTGGAGATTGACGAAGAGAAACCGAAAAAGGTGAAAAAGACTTGGAGCGTTACAAAAGCTGTGGCATTGATCTTAGTTTGCAGTCTTCTTTCCAGTATGATCGGTGCAGCGGCAGCGATATTCCTGCCTAAGATCATCAAAGGTAAAACCTTTATTTATGTGGGAACGCACGAGCCTATGGAGCTGGAAGAGATCCAGGTAGGAACGGATAAGGCGCTCACACCCGCGCAGGTATATGCCGCCAATGTGGAGGCCACTGTGGGCATCCAAACCTCTATCACCACCAACTACTGGGGATATCAGACCACTTCTGCTGTGGCTGGCTCCGGTTTTGTGCTGACACCGGACGGATTTGTTGCTACAAATTATCACGTAGTAGAAAATGCCACTTCCATTACCGTTACCATGTACGACGGCACAACTTATCCGGCTTTTGTAGTGGGTATTGATCCGGAACTGGATTTTGCGGTACTGAAGATAGATGCGCAGAACCTGAAGGCGGTGATTTTGGGCGATTCTGATGAGCTGTATGTGGGCGACGAAGTGATGACCATTGGCAATCCCTTAGGTGAGCTGACCTTTTCTTTGACTGTCGGTGTAGTCAGTGCGCTGGATCGGCAGATCACCTTTTCTGACGGCGCTACCAATGATTTTATTCAGACGGACTGCGCCATCAATTCCGGTAACTCCGGTGGTGCAATGTTCAATAGCTATGGCGAGGTTATTGGCATCGCATCTGCAAAATATGGCGGCAGTTCCATCGATAACATCGGTTTTGCCATTCCTATCAATAAGACCCGTGCCATTATTGAGGATTTAATCCAGAATGGTTATACTACAAAGCCTTATCTGGGTGTTACAGTTACGGATGTAAGCCCGCAGATGCTGAAGATCGGAAAGCCTGAGGGCGCGATGGTATATTCTGTGGAAGAAGATGGCGCTGCGGCTGCTGCAGGCATTCGTCCCAATGACATTATTACCGGTATGGATGATATAACGATCACAGGGCGGGATGATCTGGTAAATGCCATTAAAGACTGCGTTGTAGGCCAAACGGTCACATTCCACATCTACCGCAACGGTCAGACCTTCTCTACCGATGCAACCCTTGGGGAAACCATAACCTACGTTGAATACTGATATAACCGGGGCAATGTTTGCCCCGGTTTTTCATATTACACTTGATTTTCCTGATAAAATCAGTACAATGGGTATATAATTCATCAGAAGAGGGGATCCTATGAATAAGATCTACATACCCCAGGGGTATAAGCCCGTGCTGGATGCTTACGACACTCAGCGGGCAATTGCTTACATTAAGCAGACCTTTCAGGCGGAATTTGCAAGCGCACTGAACTTAAAACGTGTATCTGCGCCGCTGTTTGTTACGGAAGAATCGGGCCTTAACGATAACCTGAACGGCTATGAGCGCCCGGTCAGCTTTGACGTGCCTGCCGTTGGGGAAGAGGTACAGGTAGTGCATTCCCTGGCAAAGTGGAAACGGTTGGCATTGAAGCGCTACCGTTTCAGCATTGGAAACGGCCTGTACACCGATATGAACGCCATCCGCCGGGATGAGGCGCTGGACAATGTCCACTCCATCTATGTAGACCAGTGGGATTGGGAGAAGATCATCGTCCGGGAAAACCGCAACCTGGATTACCTAAAGCTGATCGTCCGGGCGGTGGTAGGTGCAATATGCAATACCAATGACCGGTTGCACGTCCGTTTCCCTCAGCTGCGGGTGGAACTGAGCCGGGATGTGGCCTTTATTACCTCTCAGGAGCTGGAGGATATGTACCCGGAGCTTTCCGGCTCGGAACGGGAAAGGGCCTTTGTAAAGCAGAATCGCACCGCCTGTATCATGCAGATCGGTGGCAAGCTCCGCTCCGGCAAGCCCCACGACGGCAGAGCGCCTGACTATGATGATTGGCAGCTGAACTGCGACATCTTTTTCTGGGATGATGTGCTTGACAGAGCTTTGGAGATCTCCTCCATGGGTATCCGTGTGGATGCAGAGGCTCTCGACCGGCAGCTGAAGCTTTCCGGCTGTGAGCAGCGCAGGGAACTGCCCTTCCACAGGATGCTCTTAAACGATGAGCTGCCCTTGACGGTGGGCGGCGGTATCGGCCAATCCCGTTTGTGTATGCTCATGATGGGCTGCGCCCACATTGGTGAGGTGCAATCCAGCATTTGGGATGAACAGACCATACTTACTTGCGAGGAAGCAGGTATACCTTTGCTTTAATGAGAAACCGGCTGCAGAGCACTGCAGCCGGTTTTTCTCATAAGAATACATGACTGATAAGCATGACGCAAAAGCCAACGAGGAGGGCGTAGGTGGCACCTCGCTGGGAGCCGTGGGCGTGAGTTTCCGGGATCATTTCGTCGCTGATTACATATAGCATCGTTCCGCCGGCGAAGGCCAGGGCAAAGGGCAAAATGGCAGAAGCGATGCTGACAGCAAAGTAGCCGATGAGTGTGCCGATTACTTCGATAACGCCGGTGCAGGCAGCAAGCAAAAAGGTGCGCTTGGGGCTGATGCCCACGCTGAGCATAGGCCCGATGATCACCATGCCCTCCGGGATGTTTTGCAGGGCGATACCGCCGGCAATAAACAGAGCGGCGTTGGTATCTTCCGTGCCAAAGCTGACGCCTGCGGCAATGCCTTCCGGCAGGTTGTGAATGGCGATAGCCATTATGAACAGAAGCACCTTGCTGACGCTTTGGCTTTCCGGATGGGATTCTAAATCGGCGCCTGCAATCTTGTGCAGGTGAGGAACAAGCTTGTCGATGGCGTTCAATGCCACAGCACCGGTAAAAATACCGGCGATAGTGATCCAGATGCCGTGTTCTCCACCGTATTCCAGAGAGGGAAGCACCAAGCCCAGCACGGCGGCAGCAAGCATAATGCCGGCGGCGAAAGCCAGGACGATGTCGCTGAAGCGATGGGAGATTTTTTTGAAGGCGAAGCCGATGATGGCGCCAAAAAGAGTAGCGCCGCCAACGCCTAATGCGGTTAGTAAAACAATATCCATAAAATCACTTGACCTTTACATTAGGGTTTGTTACGGATTATTTCCGTAATAATCCGGCAATATATCTCTATGACGGTAATATACCGGAGGTGACTAGGGTCTCTGATTATCTGTTTTTATTATAAAGGAAGCGCATTCAATAAGCAAGATGATTTGAAAGGAATGTTGCAAATTGATAATTATTGTTGTAAAATAAAATCAGAATGTTAGTCTTTGCAAAAGGAGAATTGCTATGAAGATTTATTCTGTTTATGATCCTCAGTTTAAGCCTTACGGCCAGATTGTAGAGGGGATGGAAGATGTTATCAGCCAGATTTTGCCTGCTTTGGCCCAATCTCCTATGCCGGAAAACGGTGTAGGTTATGTGCCGGAGTTTTCCCCCATGCAGGAGCTGCCCGCTACCCAGATCGTGTCTGACCATCTTTACGGCGGTATGCCGGTGCAGATGGGTTGGTGCAACGGCCATAATACAAAGCTGAACTGCCTGGAATATCACCGGGACAGTGAGTTTAACCTGGGTGTTGAGAATTTTATCTTACTTCTTGCCAAGCAGGATGAGATTGTGGACGGTGTGTTGGATACTTCTAAGGTCAAGGCCTTCTGGGTGCCTGCCGGTGTGATGGTTGAGTGCTACGCTACTACCCTTCATTATGCGCCTTGCCATGCAGACCCTGCCAAGGGCTTTAAGATGCTGGTGGCCCTGCCTAAGGGCACGAATACCCCAAAGCCGGATATTACACCTAAGTCCTGGGAGGATGGCTTACTGAAAGCCAGAAACAAATGGTTGCTGGCGCACCCGGAATCCGCTGAAGCAAGTAGTGGCTGTTATGTAGGCTTGACCGGTGAGAATATCGACATTGCCGGGGATTTGTAATACGCATTAAGAAAGCAGAACATTTTAAAGATGTTTTCTGCCTTTTTGCGGAGAAGTCCAAAATGCACAAAATAGTAATTATGAGAGAGTAAAATGTTTTAATGTAAATCATTACGCATGTTGTACTCATTATAAAAGAGTAATCAAAAAGTATGGCCGCGTTCCCCCTCACGCATTTTGTCATATTTAAGCGGTGAATCCTACATTGACAATGATATTTTATTATGTTATATGATAATAAGGTTAGGTTTGGTTTTAGACTTTTAAAAGGGGTTGCTAATAATGAAAAAGAAAATATTTTCACTTGTTCTACCTATAATATGTTTATTGATGTTATTTGGTTGCGGAAATAGCGGAAGCATTAGAAATGATTCGAATGCCCAATCGAAAGTTGTTGCTGCGCTTGTATTCCCATTTAACGATAAGATTGAACTAGGTGGACCCGCTAGTTACTGCAAAAGCAAAAGGATGTTACCTGAGGAACTCTATGGAGTGAAATTTGAATCCTTTGAACGTGGAAGTAGTACGTTTTTTTCTCCCTTAGAAAATGTGAGTGAGCAAAAATATGAATCTATACTTAAGGTACTTGAAGATATATATGGTCAGCCATCATACAGGAAAAACTACATAGTCCAGTGGGTTTCTAAGGATGGTGATTTTCAATTGACCGTTGTTTTTGATCCGGGCATTCATAATCAAATGGCTTTAGGAATACAGCGTTGAAATAAAAGCTGATCTTGGTAGTTCACCCTGACACATTTTTACATAAGTGGGCGTATTGGCGTCTTTGTTTCAAATCCCTGTGTAGCCATAAAATAAGAGCCACCGGAAGGTGGCTCTTATTTTATGGCTATGGGTTACAAAAAAGATGTTTTCGGCAGTTTTGCGTATGAATTCGAACCCACACATGTTTTTGATATTTAGAAAGGTAGCTGTACTCTTTTTTTAAAATCCGGATCATCACTGATAGTTGTGATATCCATAAACTGATTAGCATGATAAAAGACATTCTTACTTTCATTCGCTGTCATTGCTTGGAAGACTAGGGGTAGTTTATTGGGTTCCGGAATGATTTTATGGTACTTACGGTACTTAATTAATGTATCATCCACAAAATTGTCTTTCACAACATATTTACCAATATAACTGTTATCTTTGTTGGGATCCTTAACGTATATTGTTTCTACAGGACAATTCTTCGCCGAAATTTCGTCATCGTCTTCATGTATAAGTAGCACCTCAATTTCATCCGGCATATTTACTATGTCACATGTAGCATCAATATACACTATTGAGAATCCATTATCAGAATTGTCTTTAATTTTTTGTTGATAGACCTTAACTTTATGATATCTGTTTGCAATATACAATTTTTTTGCTATTTCGGTTTTTAGAGCAGTAATAAAATCATGGTATGCTTTAGAAACAAAATTGTAGATCTCTGTCAGATGTTCTGTAATATCTTGTTTTTCGTGTTGTTGCTCTTTTTTATAAAAAGGGTTTATGGTGGCTTCTTCGCTCTTTCCAATTAAAGACATGGATAACTTAATATACACATCACAAATATGTTTCGTTCTGTTGTTGAAGTCTTCAATATATTTGAATTCATCGCAGTTAGCAATATTTGTAAACCACCTTGAAATACTTGGGAAATCTTGTGAATAGGACTGTTGCTCAAAGACTTTTTTCATAAACCCAAAATCCACACGCTCAATATTTTTAGCTCGTGTCGAAAGGCAAGCAGCGTTAGCTGCTTGAGACATACAATCAAAAGTATTTCTAACATATTGAAAAAAGTCTTTTGTGAGTTTGTCTAGCAAAAAAGGAATATTCGTTTCTATATCAGCAACATTAAAACTATAAGTAGGCATCCTATCATAAGTAAGAGCCACCTTTTTAATAGGCCCAGATTGTTCTAATAATTCATTGTAGAAATCTGCTTGCCATTTACGTTGTTCTTCGGTCATTTTTGAAATTAATGACAATATAGATTCTTTACAAAACAAAGCCGTTTTAATTGTTTTTCGAATATTAATTATAAATTGATAAGAATCGTATACTTCATGGTCAAACAAAAACTTTGCTAATTCCTTACTATTCACTATATTCCTCCAGCAGCTATACTTCTTTTACGGTTTGCTTTTTGCGCTCGTCAGACACATTTGCTTGGCTTTTGCGTTTTTCCATTCGCAGATTCGGTTGATCAAGGCTGTTGCAATATCTTGAACACGAATAGAATCTATTATAGCACCAATAAAGCGTTGTTTTATTTCGCCGTTACAAGTATAATAGGGCATGTTTTGCAAAATTACAAACTTATTTATATTGGGTGGATTTTGAAGTTCCAGACTTTATATAGATGATATGCATTATTACTCAACTCGATTTTTATTATACCATACTATTTCTTTTTTGCAATTCTTATAAAAATACCCTATTTACAAGGGTATGGTTTTCTCCTTTTTGTGAGAGTTCGAGACTGGTCTGATGAAAATATTTTTAAGCCCTTTGATGGTGGAGCGGCAGGGATTCGTTTGCATTTTCACCGATGGTGAAAATTAGTGATCGGCTCCGTCCAGCCGTCGCCGGCAACGCTCGCCCGCGTTGCATTTGATTTTTCGAATCCCTGCGCAGCTAAATAATAAATCCACCCCATTGGGGTGGATTTATTATTTGGCGGAGCAGCAGGGATTCGAACCCTGGCGGCACTTTCATGCCCTACGAGATTTCGAGTCACGCCTCTTCGACCAGCTTGAGTACTGCTCCAAATGACTGGCTTATTATACCAGCCAAGGGGTGAAAAATCAAGTTAATAGGAAAAATACTTATAAAATACCGGGTAGGCATTTAGAAATTGCTGCAGATTTACACGGCTGCTGCTGCCTGGATCGTGGATAATGAAGTTGGCGGGGGAGAGCGTACCGCCGGTAAAGCCGGTGATCACCACCCAATGCTGCTTGCCGCCGGTGGTTCTTGCGCCAAAGAGCACAGGCTTACCGGCTGTCAAAAGGTTGCGGATCTTTTCCAAATAGTTTGCGCTACTGGTGGTTACCTGATAGTGGCTGGGCCAATAGACACTGCCGTCTGGGGTATAGCGCAGATTCTTGGCCATATTATGTGGGTAAATCACAGAGCTGGTGCGGTAGGATTCCATCATGGCGATGGCAGTGGTGGTGCAGCCGATCTGAGAAAAGGTCTTGCCGGACTGGCCAATGGTGAGATTTCCCCAGCGGCTGTCGTACTGCTTAAAGCTGGGTACATCTAAGGCCATACCTGTGGAAACCGGTGCAGAGGACAGGTAGGCGGCACTGACGTAGCCGGTTTTTGTGCCGTGGTACAAAATGCGGCTCCAGCCGTTTTGGGTGTTCAGTACAAGTACTACCTGATTGTGGAAAAGGATATCTTTGATGGAATAGGACGTACCCCGGCCGGTACGGACATTCAGGCCGGAACGGGCGGTGATCTGAGCAGGCTTGCCCTCGATGGGCGTGATGTAATCTGAATGACAGTAGCCGAAGCGGTTGTCGCTGTATTCTACATACCACCAATCGCCGCTGCGCTGAATAAGGGTAATGTGGCTGCCTTTGGGGACGGTTGCCACCACCGGATAAGCGGCCCCAGCGCCGGAACGGACATTGATGGGGTTATAAACAGTCGTTACAGCGCCGGCATAGGAATCCATAGTTGCTGCGGCCACCGGAGCAGCAGTGCTCAGCAAAAGAACCAGCACTAAAAATATGGAAAATATTTTCTTTTTCATATAATCACCTATGTTTTTCATACTTTTTACATAGGGATTGTACCATAAAATCAGAATCCTGGGAACAGTCCAAATAATGGAAAGACCGCAGGTTAATCCTGCGGCCTCAGCTTTTCCATGATCTTATCGTAGTTTTCTTTCCTGTGGGGAAACAGACAGCCGGAGCAATCCTTGATGCCGTTTTCCGTGTAAGTAAAATTGCCGCCGCAGTTATCGCCCAGGGCATATAGCGGGCAGTAGCAGAACATACAGTTAAAGCTTTCCTTATCTGCGCCTTGATGGCAGGGGAAATATTCGCAGGCGGTATGTTGAAAGAACTTATAATTGTCCATATAAATCACCTTTCAAAATCTGTCCCAAGGGAAAACATTGGGCGGTTCTTGTGTGAAAGTGAGCTTTTTGCCGGTTTTGGGATGGGTGAAGGAAAGCCTGTGGGACCACAGGGCGATCTCACATTCATCTTCCAGCACAGCATATTTCCTCTCACCTACCAGGGGCAGGCCACGGCTGGAAAATTGGGCACGGATCTGGTGCGTCCTGCCGGTGATCAGCTGGATCTTTACCCGGGCAAGCTCTTCTGTCGTGCCGGTTACCTGATAGTTCAAGATAGCTTCCTGCACGCCTTTGCCCGGCTCTTTTACCACGTAGGTCTTTCGTTCTTGTTTGTTCCGCAGCAGAAGATCGGTCAGCGTGCCTTCTGGTGTTTCCGGGTGGCCGTGAACGACTGCTATATATTCTTTATCAAATTCGACCTCCCGGATCTGCCGGGACAGCTCTGACGCTGCTTCAGCGCTTCTTGCCAGCACCATAAGACCGGATACCACCCGGTCTAAGCGGTGGACAGTACGCACATCGGCTTTGGGATCGCCCAATTCTTGCCGCACCAAATCCGGCATGCCGCCGGGCTCATCGGTACTTAGCACACGGGGCGGCTTTATACAAACAACAATAGAATGATCTTGATATATGATATCCATAAAGCCCCTCCCGTTTTTTATTATCCTATCAAAAAAAGAAGGTCTTTTCAAGTGGGGAAAAAGCAGGTATAATAAATAAAGATAATAAGAAGAGGGGGAACGATTATGAAAAAAATATTGGCATTATTCCTTTCTGTTGTGATGGTGCTGAGCCTGTTTACTGGGTGCAATCAAGGCGGGCAGACACCCACTGAGCCAGGCAGCACAGAGCCGCCTGTTACAGGCGTGGTGGCTACTACCGATGTGGAAGGCTATGAAAAATATCTGAGTTATACTCTGAGCGAAGCGGATACGGAGGAATTTTACGATACGCTGCAGGCTTTGGAAAACTGCTTGCTGGCAGGTATGGACTGGGAGCGGGCAGAAATGCTGGAGGAGCAGCTGGATGAACTGGGATATTATTTCAGCGATCAGCAAAGCATCGCGTATATCCTCATGTCTATGGATGGGGATAATGAGACCTACAGCGATTACTATACAGACAGTACCGCCATCTGGACCGATCTGGTCACCGCTTATAAAAAGACCGCCCGCCGGGTGTATACTTCTGACTCTGTTTTGAAGGAGCAATATTTTGCTGACTGGACGGAAGCAGAGATCCGGGAAATGATGAATTATACCGAGGAAGTGGCTGCCCTTGAAAAGCGCAATGCGGAAATTCTGGTTGAATTCCGGGCGCTGGAAGAGAGCACCATGGAAAGTGATATGATTCCGCTATACCGGGAGCTGGTGCTGAACAATAACCGGATCGCACAGCTTGCAGGCTATAATAATTACTATGAGTATGCTTATGAACTGCGCTACAGCCGGGATTATGAGCCCGGTCAGGTGCAGCAGATTCGGGATTATGTGGCTGAGTATATAGCACCGGCTTTTCCTAACGTAATGAACAAAACCATTTCTTTACTTGATCAGCTGGACAAAGATGAGATGGATACGATTTCGGAGCTGCTGTTCCAGAAGAATTTTGATACCCTTTCTATAAATTATGTAGAGGACTATATCAACACCTTGCCGGCATCTGCAAAAGCTTCTATGCAAAAGATGTTCCTGGAAAAAAGAGCAGTGTTTGCAAACAATGACAGCGCGCACGAAGGCGCATTTACCACGGCAGTGGGCGATGGCCTGATGTGTTACTTTGGACCCGGTTATCAGGGGACGTCCACAGCGATTCATGAGCTTGGCCATTTTTATGCCCTGAATTACTTTCTGCAGGTCAATCCGGATATGAATGCCATTTCCTTGGATCTGGCGGAAGTTCATTCTCAGGGCAATGAGTGGCTTTTCACCGGCTATCTGAAGGATATTTTGGATGAGCAGGCTTATGAGACTCTGGTTTACTACCGGATGTATGAAAACATGGCAGGTATTTTGGTGCAGGTATGTGTAGACGGCTTTGAGGAGTTGGTCTATACGCATCCGGATGTGGCAAGCCTGACAGAGGAAGATTTTGAAGCGCTGATGGAGCAGGTTTGTGAAAGTTACGGCGGTATCGATTTCTTCCAAAAGAGCATTACGGATATCCAGTGGTACTGGCGCATGGTGGTGCTGGAAAGCCCTGTGTATTATATCAGCTATGCCGTTTCCAGCATTGCCGCTTTGGATATTTATTTCGCCTGTGAAGAAAACTACGAAGAAGCCGTGGCTGTCTACTGCGCATTGGTAGAGCAGGTGGATGAGGAGGGCGAATTTATCGCGAATCTGCAAAGAGTGGGTCTGCACGGACCCTTTGAACCAGATGTGTATCAGGCCCTTGCGGAGCTTGCAAAATAACCTGAAAATAATAGAGAAAAAAGCAAAAATAATGTTTGACAAATGGGATAAATGACTATATAATATTCAAGCACGATTACGAGGAGGGGGATACTATGCTTTTAGGGCTCCGCCAAATTATGGACAGTCCCGGTGCAACCGTTTCCTTTTCCGTAAGTGCAGATCTGAGTGATCTTCTTTATGGCAACAGCTACCCGGTATCCGAACCGGTCCAGATAAGCGGCACGGTGCGTAACACCGCCGGTGTGCTGGTGATGAAGGGCTTGCTGACCACATGCCTGCACGGTGTGTGCGACCGGTGCGCAAGCGCCTTTGACCAGGATGTGGAGATTCCCATTGACGTGGTATTGGTGCAGGCGCTTGCCGACGAAGAGAACGAGGATGAGTGGGTGTTTCCTCTCGTGGAGGATAGCGCTGACCTGGACGATATTATTCGCACGGTGTTTGTGTTGAATATGGATTCCAAGTTGCTGTGCAAGCCCGATTGTAAAGGTTTATGCTGCCGCTGCGGTAAGAACCTGAACGACGGAAAGTGCGATTGCCAAAAAGAGTTAGACCCGCGTTTTGCTGCTTTACGGCAGCTTCTCGATAAGTAATACAACGAATGCTGTCAAAGCAGTTTGACCAAGGAGGTGTCAACCATGGCTGTTCCTAAGTGTAAAGTGTCCAGCGCCCGTCGCGATAAGCGCCGTGGCTCCAACTGGAAGCTGTCTGCCCCCAGCGTGGCAGTTTGCTCCAAGTGCGGTGAGCCCGTCATGCCCCACAGAGCTTGCAAGGCTTGCGGCAACTACAATGGCCGTCAGGTTCTGAATGCCAAGGCTGACTAAGGCAAGGAAATGCGAAAGCAAGAGGAAGGCGCAAGCCTTCCTCTTTTCCTTTTTCCGGGAAGCAAAAGCTGCCCCGGAAAAGAAATGGCCGGCTCTATGCTGCAAACCGTGAATGGGATGTAAAAGATGTATGAACTGGCATAATTTTCATTGATTTGCGTTAGAATTTATGTAATAATAAAACTTAACTGATACATATAAGGTTTTAAGCAGGTAAGGAGGCGTTTTTTATGGCAAAGCCTTTGGTAGCCATCGTGGGCCGACCCAACGTTGGCAAATCTATGCTTTTTAATAAGCTCACCGGACATAGAACTTCTATCGTGGAAGATACCCCCGGCGTCACCCGTGACCGTATTTACGGCGATTGCGAGTGGTGCGGCCGGAGCTTTTCTTTGGTGGATACCGGCGGTATCGAACCGGGTACTGACAGCGATATGCTGAAGTTTATGCGCCGCCAGGCAGAAATCGGCATTGAACTGGCGGATTGTATTGTTATGGTTACCGATGTTCGCTCCGGCGTTACCGCCGCTGACCAGGATGTAGCCACTATGCTCCGCAAGTCCGGCAAGCCGGTGGCATTGGCGGTGAATAAGTGCGATTCCATCGGCCCGGTGAATCCTGACGTTTATGAGTTCTACGGCCTGGGTATCGGCGACCTGTTTGAGGTTTCCGCCGTTCACGGTCACGGCACCGGTGATCTGCTGGATTGGTGCTTAGAGCAATTCGGCGATGAAGAGGAAGAAGAGGAAGAAAGCGATATTATTAAGGTCGCCATCGTGGGCAAGCCCAATGTGGGCAAGTCCAGTCTCTTAAATCGCATTCTGGGCGAAGAACGGGTCATCGTTTCCAACATTGCCGGTACGACCCGAGATGCCATCGACTCTGAATTTGAAAACGCCACCGGTAAATATTGTTTTATCGATACTGCCGGTATGCGCCGCAAGAGCAAGGTGGACGATCTGATTGAGAAGTATTCCAATATGCGTACCACCAATGCCATCGAGCGGGCAGACGTGTGTTTAATTTTGGTAGATGCTAACGATGGCGTTACCGAGCAGGATACCAAGATCGCAGGCTTAGTCCACGAAGCGGGCAAAGCCGCCATCATTGTTGTAAACAAGTGGGATGCTGTTGCCGATAAAGAGACCAACACCATGCGGGATAAGGAAGCCGCTGTCCGTGACGGCCTGAGCTATATGACTTATGCCCCTGTGGTGTTCCTGTCCGCCCTCACCGGTCAGCGGGTAGACAAGCTGTTCCAGGTGATCCAGGATGTGTTTAAGCAGAATACCAGCCGCATCACTACCGGCGCGCTGAACAGCGTGCTGGCAGATGCTACGGCTCGTGTGCAGCCGCCTACGGATAAAGGTCGCCGCCTGAAGATCTATTATATGACCCAGGCCGGCACGAAGCCGCCCCATTTCGTTATTTTCTGCAACGATGCCCGGCTGTTCCACTTCTCTTACCAGCGGTATCTGGAAAATCAGATCCGGGAAGTCTTTGGCCTGCAGGGTACGCCTGTACGCATCACCATCCGCCAAAAGGGCGATAAGGAGGAATAACCTATGTGGTTTCCTATATTGATCGGCGTTCTGGTTAGCTATTTTCTTGGCAATCTCAACGGCGCAGTTCTGATATCTTCGATGCTGCATGACGATGTACGCAGTCACGGCAGCGGCAATGCGGGACTGACGAATTTTATCCGCAATTACGGTGCCGGCAGAGGAATCTACGTGATCTTTATCGATGCCGGCAAGGCAATTTTGGGATGCCTGGTAACTGCGCTGCTGCTGGAGCCTTACGGTATGTGGCACGGCGGCCTGGCGATTGGCGGCGCTGCTGTGATGGTGGGCCATATGTTCCCTGTGCTTTTGGCATTCCGTGGCGGCAAGGGCATTTTAAGCGGCCTGTTTGTGGCGCTGTGTGTGGATTGGCGGGTTGCTTTGATAATTCTGGCTATTTTTGCCGTGGTGTATTTTACTACCCGGTATGTATCTTTGAGCTCTATCCTGGCTGCGCTGAGCTTCTCTGTGGCTTTTGCTTTCTTTTATTATGACGACCCGGTTGTGGCGATTCCCGGCGCTTGCGTTGGCCTTTTGGCTGTGTTTATGCATAGAGCCAACATCGTTAGACTGGTAAAAGGGCAGGAGCGCAAGACTGACCTGTTTAGCAAAGGAAAGCAAGTATGAAGGCTGCGGTAATTGGAAGCGGCGGCTGGGGCACGGCTCTGGCGCTGCAGCTGTTAAAAAACGGTCACAGGGTCAGACTGTGGTCTCATAGCGAAGAAAAGGCCCGGCAGATGGCGCTTACCCGCCAAAACCCGATGCTGAGAGGCGTAGCCCTTCCTGAGGGTCTGCACATTACCGGGGACGCAGCCTGCGTGCAGGATTGTGACTTGATTGTTATCGCTTGCCCTTCTGTGCATATTCGGTCGGTGTGCGCCCAGGTGGCGAAGTTTATTCCTGCCAAGGCGGTGATCGCTTCTGCTACCAAGGGCATTGATTTTGAAAGCCTGAAGCGGATGAGCCAGATCACGCAGGAGATTACCGGCAAAACGACGGTAGCCCTCACAGGCCCCAGCCATGCAGAAGAAGTGGCTCGGGGTATTCCCACCGGCCTGCTGGCAGCTTGCCCGGAAAAGGCGCTGGCTGAGTTTGTGCAGGATGCATTTATGTCCGATACCCTGCGGGTATATACCAGCCCCGATGTGGTGGGCGCAGAGCTGGGCGGCGCGCTGAAAAATGTCATCGCTTTGTGCGCCGGTGTGATTGAGGGCATGGGATATGGGGATAATACAGGTGCTATGCTTGCTACCCGTGGCCTTACGGAGATCGCCAGGCTGGGTGTGGCTCTGGGCGCACAAAAGGAGACCTTTGCCGGCCTTGCCGGTATCGGCGATTTGATCGTTACCTGTACATCCCGTCATTCCCGCAACCGGTCGGCAGGTGTACTCATCGGCAAGGGCGCAACGGCAGAGGCTGCCATGGAGCAGGTAGGCGCTGTGGTGGAAGGCTATTATGCTGCCCGGTCCGCCATGGCTCTTGCCCAGCTTTATCATGTGGATATGCCCATTACTGCGGCGGCTTACGCGGTGCTTTATGAAGGTGTTCCGGTGGAACAGGTAGTGCATGAGCTTCTGCTGCGGCAGCGCCGTCCGGAATCGGAGGATGCCGGTTGGTTGTAGAATTGTAAAAGCGGGCTTTTTGCCCGCTTTTTCTTCCTAAGGAAAGGATGATGCTATGTTAGAGCTTAAAAACATTCACAAGAATTATGATGCCGGCGTGAACGAGGTACGGGCGCTGCGGGGCATCGATCTGCAATTTCGCAAAAGCGAATTTGTAGCGATCCTGGGCCCTTCCGGCTGCGGTAAGACTACTATGCTCAATATTATCGGCGGTCTTGACCAGTATACGGATGGGGATCTGGTCATCAACGGCCGGTCTACCAAAGATTATAAAGACCGGGATTGGGATGCTTACCGCAACCACAGCGTAGGCTTTGTGTTTCAAAGCTACAACCTGATTCCCCACCAAAGTGTTTTGAGTAATGTGGAGCTGGCGCTGACGCTGTCCGGTGTGGGCAGAAAGGAGCGGCGGCAGCGGGCAAAGGCTGCTTTGGAGCAGGTTGGCCTGGGTGATCAGCTGCGTAAGAAGCCCAGCCAGATGTCCGGCGGTCAGATGCAGCGTGTGGCCATTGCCCGGGCCTTAGTAAACAACCCGGATATTATTTTGGCTGATGAGCCCACCGGCGCATTGGATACCCAGACCAGCGTTCAGGTTATGGAGATATTAAAGCAGGTGGCAAAAGACCGGCTGGTGGTGATGGTTACCCACAACCCGGAGCTGGCCCAGACCTACTCCACCCGAACCATTCGTATGCTGGATGGAATAATCACCGATGACAGCGCACCTTTATCTCAGGAAGAAGTGGAAAAGCTGCAAAAAGAGGACGCAGAAACGGCAAAAAAGAAGATCCGCAAGCCCTCCATGTCTCTGTTTACCTCTTTTAGCCTTTCTCTTAAGAACCTGATCACCAAAAAGGGAAGAACTACTCTGACCGCCTTTGCCGGCTCTATCGGCATCATTGGTATTGCCCTGATCTTTTCTGTTTCTCAAGGTACGTCCAACTATATTCAGGCGGTGCAGGAGGATACCCTGGCATCTTACCCCCTGACCCTTTCTGCCAGCACCACGGATATTAGCAGTCTTATGTCTGCTTTTATGGACGAGCGCACCTCGGAGGATCGGATCCACGAATTGGACGGGGTGTATTCCAAGAGCATGCTGGCGGATATGGTGAACGCCATGAATAATATGGAATCGGTGGATAATGATCTGCGGTCCTTTAAGGCCTATATGGAAGCGGACTTAAACGATCCCAACAGCACCTCGGGTCTGGCAGGGGCACTCTCCGGTGTGCAGTATACCTATGATTTTGATTTGCAGGTCTATACCAAGAATGTGGACGGCAAGGTAGTGTATTCCGACACCCAATCCTTACTCATGGATGCCATCAAGAACAATATGGGTATGGATATGTCTGCTATGCTTTCCATGCAGGACCAGATGCCCGGCGCGGGTACGCAAATGATGACCAGCCGTATGCGGCTTTGGAATCAGATGCTCAGCGGTATGGACGGCAGCCTGATCAGCCCTGTACTGCAGAATCAGTATGACGTGGTCAAGGGCAGATGGCCCGCCGCCTATAACGAGATCGTGCTGGTGGTGGATCAAAATCACGAGCTGGATGATCTGACCCTTTATGCATTGGGTCTTATTTCCGAAGAGGAGATCAACGAGATATTCTCCTCTGCTATGGATGGCACTTCTGTGGAGAACACTCAAAAGCACTGGAGCTATGAGGAGATCATGAACACCGCTTTTCGGGTGGTGTTGACCCCGGATTGTTTTGCAAAGGATGAGACCACAGGGCGCTATATCGACCTGCGGGAAACGGATGCAGGCCTGCGTTACCTTTATGATAACGGCATCGACCTGAAGATCACCGGTATCATTTGCCTGAAGGAGGATGCGGGCAGCCGTATGCTCTCCGGCTCTATTGGCTATACGGTGGCTTTGACCGAATATCTGGTGGAAAATGCCCAGGATTCCGATGCCATCCGCGCACAGCTGGATTCTCCCACAAAGGATATTTTCACCGGAAAACCTTTCCGGGAAAATACCGGTAATCTGTCCCAGAAGGAGAAGAAGACCCAGTTCCTCCATTATGCAGAGTCGCTTTCTGACGAAATGAAGGCGGAGACTTACCTGCGGATCCTCAGCGTGCCGGATCCTGCTGAATTGTCTGCCCAGCTCGATGCCATTATGGCGCAGGTGACCAGGGAAGATATGGAGCTTGTGATGGTGCAGGCTATGTGTCAGCAGATGGGCATCAGCGAAAGCGATGCCCAGGGCTATGCAGCTTCCATGAGCCAGGAGGAACTGGAGCAGATGTACAGGGAAATGGCCACTATGCAGATCCGAGTCCGTATGGAAACGGCGGTGCGCCAGCAGATGTCCCATATTCCTGTGGCGCAGCTTGCGACGATGCTGGATGGGGCTATGGAAGCATATTCTCTTGAGCAATTTGCGCTTTATTATGACGAGGTAACGGATTTTTCCGAAAGTTCTCTGGAAGAAAATCTTCGGGAGCTTGGTCACGCAGATCTGGATGACCCTGCTTCCATTAATCTTTATGCCAATACCTTCCAGCATAAGGATGTGATCGAAGCTTTTATTGCCGGCTATAATGAGCAGGTGGATGAGCTTCGGCAGATCCAGTATACCGATGTGGTGGGTCTGATGATGTCTGCGGTCACTACTATCATCGATGCCATCACCTATGTGCTGATTTCCTTTGTGGCCATTTCTCTGGTGGTATCCTCCATTATGATCGGTGTGATTACCCTGATCAGCGTGCAGGAGCGCACCAAGGAGATCGGTATCCTGCGGGCCATTGGCGCCTCCAAGGGCAACGTTTCCAGTATGTTTACCGCAGAAACGGTGATCATCGGTTTGGCTGCTGGTTTGCTGGGCGTGGGGGTCACGTACCTGGCCTGTATCCCCATCAATGCGTTGGTCGAGAACCTGACCGGGATTTCCAATCTGCAAGCCCATCTGCCTGCAAATGTGGCGGTGATTTTGGTGCTTATCAGCGTGCTGCTGACCTTGATCTCCGGCATTATTCCAAGCAGAAGCGCAGCAAAGAAAGATCCTGTTGTGGCGCTCAGAACAGAATAATAAATTGCCGGCGCTGTGCGCCGGCAATTTTTTTGTTCGCAACCTTGCGTTGCGGGATTTCCAGTCCCGGTTGCTTGCAATGCAACCGGAGTATGTGCTATAATCACAGCAAAAGGAGGGGTCAATATGAGCTTTGCAGAACGGATCTTATATTGCAGGAAAAAAGCAATGCTTTCCCAGGAGGAATTGGCAAGCAAGCTGGGTATTTCCCGCCAGGCGGTAAGCAAATGGGAAACAGGGGAGTCCATTCCCGATATGAACAATTTAGCGGCGCTGGCAGAGATCTTTGATGTTTCCTTGGATTGGCTGATTAAAGGTGATGAAGAAAAGAAAGAGGAAACCAGGGAAAAAGCGCCTTTTGAGGAGCGGTTGCCTAAATTCCTTGGGAATATGGTAAAACGATTTGGTTGGCTGGCAGGCGTTCGTATGGCCATCGGTGGTGTGATGTTTTTCCTGGTGGGCCTGATTGCCAATATCGGCGTTAATACTATGTATCCCGGCATAGGTGGATTTGACGATCCTTTCTTCCGGGATGTTGTAGAGAATAACCCTATGACGACCATGTCCTATTTCATAATGGGCTTGGGTGCGGTACTTGCTGTTGGTGGCGTGGTGCTGGCTGTGCTACTGAAAAAGAAAAGCAAAGAATAAAATGACCCGGTATCCGTTTTTGGATACCGGGTTTTCAATGCTAATTATTCTGCTTCTTCCTCGAAGTCCTCTTCCAGGGTTTCAGCTTCCTCTTCGCCGCAATCGCAGCAGCACTCGCATTCGCAGCAGTCCTCATCCTCGCAGCAGCAGTCGCAATCGCAGTCGCAGCAGCCAATGCCCAGGGTCTTCTTAGCCCAAGCGACGATCTTATCGCCGTAGGTGGCAACCACATACACAACGCCGGCGACAGCAGCCAGAGCGGCAAGGACCTTCAAAATAGTAGTAACAACTTTCATAGTATTTACCTCCTTTAGGTTTCTACTTAAAGTATAACCAAAGCAGCGGAAAAATGCAATAAGAAAATTACAGGTAGCCGTACATTCCCCGGACGCTGACCTCTCCGGAACTAACGGTGGTCAGGCTTTCGTCAGCAAGCTTTACCATCAGACCGCCATCGGGGTCGATATCCATAGCGGTGGCAAAAAATTCCTCATCACCCCGCACAATGCGGATCTGCTTGCCCAGGGTCATACAATCCTTTTTGTAAAGGGTCATAATGGCATCTTTGTTGGTTAACAGATGGCCGGATAGTGTGTGAAGCGAAATAATCAGTTGGGCAGCCAGCTGAGCAGGGGAAACAGATACCCCGTAAGCGGCGCGGATGGATGTGGCAATATCCTGCAGTTGTTCCGGGAAGTCCCCGTTATTCTGCAAACAGTTGATGCCGATGCCGATGATGGCGTAATTCACAAGGCCGGTTTTGGGATCTACGGATAGCTCGGTAAGAATACCCCCCAGCTTTTTGTTTCCGGCTACCAGGTCATTGATCCATTTGACCTGGGGACGGCTTCCGCAGAGCGTTTCTACTGCGTCGCAAGCGGCCACAGCTACCGCACAGGTCAGGTGCATCAGCTCCTGGGGCTTGCAGTTTGGGCGCAGCACCAGGGAAAAGTAGAGGCCGCTGCCTTCCGGGCTGTGGAAGCTGCGGCCCATACGGCCCTTGCCTCCTGATTGGCTGCCGGCAATGCATACTGTGCCTGACCTCGCGCCTTGGCTGGCTAGCTTTCTTGCCCGAATATTCGTAGAATCGGTGTCCGGGTAATAATGGACGTGTTCTGCCCAAGGGTGACCCTTGGGCAGATAGGATAGAATATGTTCTTTCATAGGTTACTCAATATCGCTAAGCACTTCCTCAGGCGGCTGCTCCAGAATTTCCGGATGGTACATGATCCGCTTAAAGTGCTTGAAGAAGGCGGCGTAGTAGAAGCCGTCAACGATGCGCTCATCCATAGTGAATTTGCAGTCTAAGTATTTTCTTTGTACAACAGAGCCGTCCTCCTGTACTTCCAGCGCTCTGCGCTTGCAGCCAAAGGAGCCGAACAGGGGCATATTGCCGAAGTTGTACAGATGGTGATAAATGGGGGGAATACCCAAAGAACCCATAGAGGTGAAGAACACAGAGCCGTGGAAGGGACTGACCTCCAGCAGGAAGCCGGGGAGCAGACCAAAGTAATCCAGGGTGCGCAGCAGCCATACGGTGAACTTCAGGAACAGGCCGGGGATCATTAAAAGGGCGTGGGCAGTTTTATCAAAATCGGAGTCCAAAGGCGTGTTCTTTACTTCCTCAATGGCCGCATTCACTTTCCGGTAAACATCATCGACGGTGTCACGGGGCGTGAGGTGAACCTTGATGAGGGACTCAGGGGAGTCGGTGGACATTTCCTTTTTGATGGTCATACAGAACTGCAGATCGGTGCCGCGGGAGAAGATCTTTTGGCCGCTGATAAAGCGGTTAATGGCAGGGTATTTACATACAGCGCGGCAATAGCAAGCCAGCAGCACGTGCATCAGGCCAAAGTTGGTCAGGCCTTCCCGGCGTTTTTGCCGGATGTAGCGCTCTACGTGGGTGATCTCAAAGGCTTCGGTAAAGTAGTTGGTAGCATCGTTGCGCTGACCCATGATGTAAGGGGAGACCTGATTCATGGGCGGCTCAGTACGGATGCGGCGGCCATCGGGACGGTCACCCCAGGTGGGATGGAACTCGCCCAAAGGATGGCGGTCGATGGCAAATACGGTGAGGATCAGGCCCAGGGTCATGAGCATATCCGCCAGGGCAGCCTGGTAATTGCCCAGGTTTTCCAGAGAGGATGTACCCATAATGAATGCCTGGTACTGATCTGCCAGCAGCAAACTTCTGTGCAGATAGCACAGGGCAACGCCGGGAATCAGGAAAATGAAGGGCAGCAGCCAGGTCAGGCTGGCCTTTTCAGAGGTGATCTGGGTGTAAAGCACTGCATAGAAGATCAGGATGCCGGCATACAGGATGGTGATCATAATGTCATAGTAGCCGAAATCCACAGCGGAGAATACAAAGAAGAAATATGCGGCGATCATCCAAACAGGGATCGCTGTTTTGTAAAAACGTTCCTTACCGCTGATCAGGGTGACTGCGGCATACAGCAGGGAAGCTGCGATAGGCAGGAAAATTTGGCACCACCAGTCGGCTCCTTCCTTACCGACGATCATAATGCGGGCCACTGCCGAGCTTACCATGCAAAGGGCCATCAGCCAGGTCAGCACATTTTTCTTGCTGACAAATAGTCTAGTTTTGTTTTCCATAACGATGTCAGTATAACAGGAAACGACAAAAATAGCAATAAAAAATTGCAGTGCCATTGGGCACTGCAATTTTTAGACTAGTTTTCGTATTGCGGCGATATGTTCAGGGGTCGTGCCGCAGCAGCCGCCAAGGAGGGTTGCGCCCATTTGCTTGCAGGATTTGAGTATCTCGCCAAAAGCGTCCGCACCCATAGAATATTGGGCAATTCCGCTGCTGTCAATGACAGGATCACCGGCATTGGGCTTGCAAACCAGCGGCCCTTTTATCCCTCGGCGCAGACGGCTGACAAGTCCGGGGAGCATCTCGTTTGCCCCTACGCAGTTAAAGCCCACGGCAACTGCGCCGGTCTTTTCCAGCTCCTGTAAAATGGGGGCGGCATCCCTGCCGGAAAAGAGTGCGCCGTCGGGCTGCATGGTAAAGGTATATAGTACGCTCCCAGCCCCTTCCAGCTCAGCGGCGGTCATAATGGCTTCCGCTTCCAAGGGGTACATCAGGGTTTCTGCAGCTAAAAAATCTGCGCCGCCGTCCATAAGGCCCTTGATCTGCCGTCGGTAGCAATCCACCATCCGGTCAAAATTGCTCTCGTCAAAGCTGTCCATGAATGCCGCCATAGTGGTAAGATCACCGGCAACCAAAGCATTGCCTGCGACAGAGCGGCTCAGGGCAACCAGCTGGGCGTTGACCTTTTCTGTTTGCTCATCCAAGCCTGCCTGCTTTAATCCCAAAGGCTGGGCTTGAAAGGTGGGGGCGTAAAGCACCCCAGAGCCTGCTTCCACATATCGTCTTTGCAGGTCTGTAAGGGCTTGGGGATTTTGCAATATCCACTGTTCCGCGCATATACCTAAAGGCATGCCGGCTTTTCTGAGATTAGAGCCGGTTGCGCCGTCAAGAAGGCATAAGCCACCTGTGATTCGTTTTTGAAATTCTTCTCTTGTCAGCATGGTTATGCCCCCCTTTTTCCTTATTATAAACGAAAATTTCTATTTTGCAACCGGATTGACGAATGTATTACGATGTGTTATGATAAATCTATCTTTTTGAAAAAAGGAGAGAAGAAAATGAAAAAGACTGTTTTAAGAGAATATGCAAAGCTGATCGTCCGGGTGGGCGCCAATGTGCAAAAGGGTCAGGAGGTTATGATCCATGCAGATCTTGACCAGCCTGAGTTTGTCCACATGGTGGTGGAAGAGGCCTATAAGGCCAAGGCCAAGAAGGTCATTGTGGAGTGGAACTATCAGCCTCTGGGTAAGACCCACGTGCGTTATCAGTCCGTTAAGACGCTGGGTTCTGTACCCCAGTGGCAGGTGGAGCGCTTTAAGCATATGGTGGAAGCCAAGCCCTGCCGTATTCACCTGATCTCCGAAGATCCCGATGGTCTGAAGGGTATGAATATGGCAAAGCAGGCAAAGGGCATGCAGATGCGTTATCCTGTTATGAAGCCTTACATTGACCAGCTGGATGGTGAGCAGCAGTGGTGTATTGCCGCTGTTCCCGGCGCTGCCTGGGCAAAGAAGGTATTCCCCGGTCTGCGTACCAGCGTGGCTATGGAAAAGCTGTGGGAAGCTATTTTGTATACTTCCCGCGTCAATGGCGATGCCATCAAGGCTTGGGAAGAGCATAACGCCAACCTGAAGGCCCGCTGCGATTACCTGAACAGCCTTTGTATCGACAAGCTCCATTATACCGCCGAAAACGGAACTGACTTTACCGTTGGTATGATCCCCGAAGCCCGGTTCTGCGCCGGTAAGGAGATCAGCAAGGATGGCATCGCCTTTAATCCTAACATTCCTTCTGAGGAAGCCTTCATTTCTCCCAAGCGGGGTGAGGCTGAGGGTATCGTGTATTCTACCAAGCCCCTTTCCTACAACGGCCAGCTTATCGAGAACTTCTCCGTCCGCTTTGAAGGCGGCAAGGCTGTGGAAGTGAAGGCAGAAAAGGGCGAAGAGCTGCTGAAGACCATGATCTCTATGGACGAAGGCGCAGCCTACCTGGGTGAGTGCGCCTTGGTGCCCCAGCAGAGCCCCATCTGCCAGAGCGGTATTTTGTTCTATAATACTTTGTTTGATGAAAATGCTGCCTGCCACCTGGCTCTGGGTCGTGGCTTCTCCGATACCATCGAGGGTCACCATGATAAGACTTTGGAGGAGATCACCGCGCTGGGTGTGAATGAGTCCATGATCCATGAGGACTTTATGATCGGCTGCGATACTATGAACATCGATGCCATCACCCGGGACGGCAAGACGGTTGCCATTTTCCGTAACGGTAACTGGGCATTTTGAACCAAAAGGCTACTTTAGAAAAAGTTTTCATTTTTCGTAAAAAACACTTGCATTTATGAATTGTATGTGTTATCATATTCCAGCGATTAAATGATTGCTAGGGTAATTATGCCCTTTTAGCTTACGAGAAAGAGGTGAACTACATGAGAGAAGGCATCCATCCCAACTACGAACAGACCTCCATTCGCTGTGCCTGTGGCAACGTCTTTACGACTGGCTCCACCAAGAAGGACATCCGCGTTGAAATCTGCTCTAAGTGCCACCCTTTCTATACCGGCAAGCAGAAGCTGGTTGACACTGGTGGACGTGTTGACCGTTTCAATAAGAGATTTGGTATCAAATGAGTCTAGAAGCCGCACCACGAAAGTGGTGCGGTTTTTCTATATCCTACTTGCGTAAAAGCGTATATCTGTGCTATACTTATAAAGATGGGAAACTATACCCTTTTGGAGGGATTATGGAAGGTAATTTTGACGAAAAAGTGCAAGAGCGGGCGGTGCTGGTTGGCCTGAATGCAGATTGCTTCACGAAAGAGCAGACTGCTACCGACGAGACTTTGGAAGAGCTGGAAGCGCTTTTGGAAACTGCCGGCGGTTTTTGCACCGGTAAGATCATGCAGAACCGACACGCGCCGGATTCTCATAGCTTTATCGGCGAGGGAAAGGCCCAGGAAGTAAGGATGCTGGTGGAAGCCACAGAATCCACCATGGTTATTTTTGATAATGAGCTTTCCCCCGGCAATATCCGGGCTCTGGAAGATATTTTAGGTGTGACTGTCTTGGATCGCAGCGCCCTGATTTTGGATATTTTTGCTCAGCGGGCAAAGACCAGGGAAGGCCGTTTGCAGGTGGAGCTTGCCCAGTATAAATATTTGCTGCCCCGGCTTTCCGGTATGGGCGTGAGCCTTTCCCGTCAGGGCGGCGGTATCGGTACCCGTGGCCCCGGTGAAACCAAGCTGGAATCCGACCGGCGGCATATCCGTGAGCGCATCGCAAGGCTGCAGACGGAGCTGGAGCAGGTGCGGCAGGTGCGTGGCGTGCAGCGCCAGCGGCGGATGAAAAACTCCGTTCCGGTGGTGGCAATCGTGGGTTATACCAACGCAGGTAAATCCACCCTTCTTAACCATTTGACCGATGCGGGTATTCCTGCCAATAACCGGCTGTTCGATACCTTGGACACCACTTCCCGACAGCTTTCTGTGTCCGATACCCTGGATGTGGTGCTGTCCGATACCGTTGGCTTTATCGCCAAGCTGCCCCACCATTTGGTGGATGCCTTCCGGGCGACCCTGGAAGAGCTGGAATATGCTGACCTGCTGCTCCATGTCATTGATGCAGCTGACCCCAACCGGGAGGAGCATATCGCCGTGGTGGACAAGCTGATCTCAAAGCTTGCCAAGCCGGGGACAAGGGTTCTGCGGTGCTATAATAAGGCTGACCTTGTGAGCCGTGAAGATATCCCCATTGGGGAAGACGTGGTGCGTATCTCTGCCAAGACCGGACAGGGAACGGATGAGCTTTTAAAAGCCATTGAAAAGGCTTTGGGACACAGTCGCCACCATATTCAGGTGATGCTGCCTTATTCCATGGGCGGAATGGTAGAAACGCTGCACAATAGCGCTCAGGTGCTGGGTGTGGATTATACCCCGGAGGGGATCGCTGTAGATGTGGTGGTAGACCCCATTTATTACGGCAGATTAAAGGACTATATTACAAAGGAGTGCTGACCTTGGACGAATACTTGGTGCCTACCGGCTTTGGGCAGGACGAATTCATAGAAAAAAAGTCCCGCTTTATCGGCAGGGTGTGGCTTGTGGAAACAGAAGCCGAGGCGCTGGAAAAAATCCAGGAAATGAAAAAGCAGCACTATGATGCTACCCATAATTGCTGGGCATACGTCATTAAGGATGGGCCTATGCGGTTTTCCGATGACGGAGAGCCCGGCGGCACGGCAGGCAACCCTATGATGCAGGTGCTGCAGCGGGAAAACCTGTATAACGTAGTGTGCGTAGTTACCCGGTACTTTGGCGGCGTGCTTTTGGGCGCAGGGGGCCTGGTGAGAGCCTACACCAAGGGCGCAAAAATCGCCATTGATGCAGCGGGTAAATCTATGAAGCGGGTATGGACAGTTTTGTATGTTCCTTGCCCCTATACTTATTACGAACGTGTAAAATTGGAGATCGAGGCCTTTGAGGGCGTTTTGCGGGATACCCAGTTTGGCGCTGAAGTGGAGCTGGAGATCTTAATTGCCCAGGACAAGGCGCAGGCCTTTGTTGACCGGCTGACGGATATGACTGCCGGTACGGTGGAAGCCTTGCAGACCGGTCAGGAATATCGGGCATTCCCGGTAGAAAGGAGCGCAGGATGATGGTAAAAGAAGAACTGGAAAAAAGAGAGCATAGCCATTTAAGCCCCAAGGCTGCTTTTGCAGATCAGTCCAAAGGCCGGAACGTTCCGGAAGCGAAGCGGGAAGGGGATGTTCGCACCTGTTTTCAGCGGGATACGGATCGGATCGTACATTGTAAATCCTTCCGCCGCTTGATGCATAAGACCCAGGTGTTCCTTCGCCCGGAGGGCGACCATTACCGCACTCGTATGACCCATACTTTGGAAGTGGCCCGGATCGCAAGAACCGTCGCCCGGGCGCTGAATCTGAATGAAGATCTGACAGAAGCCATTGCCATGGGTCACGATCTGGGACATACGCCCTTCGGCCACGCCGGTGAGGATGCCCTTTCTGAGTGCCTGGGAAGCCCCTTTTATCACAATCAGCAGAGCCTGCGGGTTGTGGATATTTTGGAAAATAACGGCGCAGGCCTGAACCTGACCTACGAGGTGCGGATGGGCATTGTAGGGCATACAGGCCCCAATGTGCCGGAAACCCTGGAGGGTCAGATCGTCCGGTTAGCTGACCGGATCGCCTATGTGAACCACGATATTGATGATGCCGGTCGGGCAGGCATTTTGGATGCTGCCCAGCTGCCCCGCCTTGTCAGCGATACCTTGGGAGAGGGTCACAGCCGCCGGATCAATACCCTGACCTGCGATATGATCGAAGCTTCCCGGAATGCAGATAAAATCGTTCTTTCTGCCCCCGTGGAAGAAGCGCTGCTTACGCTGCGGGAATTTCTCTTTGAACGGGTGTATCGCAATCGAGTTGCAAAAGGGGAGGAGAGCAAGGCAAAGGATATGCTTCGCCGTCTTTTTGATTACTATTTTAAGCATCCTGATGCGCTGCCGGAGGATTTCCAGCCCCAGCTTTCCTTTGACGGCATGGAGCGGACGGTTTGCGATTATATTGCCGGTATGACGGACAATTACGCAGTTGACAAATTCCACGAACTTTTCACCCCTATGGGTTGGCAAGTGCGGGGCTGATGTGCTATAATACAGGGTGATTTATTACCCATATAGATCTATATAATCAAATTATCTCAGAAAGGAGGCTGTTTTATGGCTTTTCCCCAATCTTTTATCGATGAACTCCTGGCCCGCAATCCCATTGAGGATGTGGTGGGTCAGCACGTGACCCTGAAGCGGTCCGGCTCTAATATGTTTGGCCTTTGCCCCTTCCACGGGGAAAAAACGGCCTCTTTCTCCGTTGCACCCAATAAGGGCATCTATTACTGCTTTGGCTGCCACAAGGGTGGCGGCGCCATCAACTTTGTGATGGAGCTGGAGGGCCTTACCTATCCCGATGCCGTGCGGGCTTTGGCCCAGCGGTGCGGCATGGAAGTGCCGGAGGATGACCAGTACCAAAGCCGTTACCGTCAGCAGGAGCGGCTGTGGGCGCTGATGAAGGAAGCAGGCCGCTTCTTCCATGCCCAGCTGTATGCTCCTGCAGGCAAGCAATGCCTGGAATATGTGCAAAAGCGGGGAATTTCTAAGGCTTCGGTTACCAATTTTGGTATCGGCTTTGCTCCCGATAGCTGGAATGCCCTGGTGGATGCTATGCGCCAGAAGGGTTATACCGATCAGGAACTGCGGGATGCAGACCTGGTGGGTGAAAAGAACGGCCGGATCTATGACCGTTTCCGTAACCGGCTTATGTTCCCCATCATTGATGTGCGGGGTAATGTGATCGGCTTTGGCGGCCGTGTGCTGGATGATTCCAAGCCCAAATATCTCAATTCCAACGAGACGGTGATCTTTAATAAGCGCAGAAACCTGTTTGGCCTGAATCTTGCCAAAAAGACCAAGCAGCCCTACATAATTCTGGTGGAGGGCAATATCGATGTGGTGGCGCTGCATCAGTACGGCTTTGACAATGCGGTGGCATCTCTCGGTACATCTTTAACGGAAGAGCAGGTGACCTTGCTCAGCCGCTACACCGAGCAGGTGGTGCTTACCTATGACGGCGATGAAGCCGGCCAGCGAGCGGCCCAGCGGGCCATTCCCATGCTGGAAAAGGCGGGCATTCGGGTGAAGGTGCTGCAAATGAAGGATGCCAAAGACCCGGATGAGTTTTTGAAGAAATTCGGCGCGGACAAGTTTAAGCTGTTGCTGGAGGAATCCTCCAATCGTGTGGAATATCAGCTGAATGCTATCCGCAGAAAATATGACCTGCGTGTGGATGATCAGAAGATCCGTTTCGTTCAGGAAGCTGCGGAGCTGATCTGCACCCTGGATAGCTCTGTAAAGCGTGAGGTTTACAGCGGCCGTGTTGCCGAGGCGGCAGGTATTTCTGCCGAATCTATGCAGCTGGAAGTAAATAAGGCTTTCAAGCGCAGATTGGCAAAGGACAGGAAAAAGCAGGAGAAAATTGATCTTGCTCCCGCCCAGGCTTTGCAGCCGAAAACACGCACCATTCGTTATGATAATATGAAGTCTGCCATGGCAGAAGAGGGGATTATCGCTCAGGCACTGCTGGATCCTTCCTTGATGGATACCGCAGAGCTTACCGGCAGCAGCTTTTCTGTGCCGGTTTTAGGTAAAGTTTACGACCAAATGTTAGGCATGCACCAAAGCGGCGCGGAGGTGTCCCTGGGCGCCCTGACGGATTTAAGTCAGGAAGAAATGTCCCATGTGACCGGTATCGTGCAGAGATTGCAGGGTACGGTCAGCCGGGATGCTTTCCGGGATTGCGTGCAGACCGTGCGTAGCTTAAACCTGGCAGCCAACATCCAAAGTGACGATGAGCTGCTTGCCTTCCGCAATAAACTCAAGGAAAGAAAAGGAACAGATAAATGATTTCTGCCACCTTCCCCAAGGAAGCTGAAAAGGCAAATCTTCGCCTTGGCGAAGAGGATGTAAGTCAATATTTGCAGGAAATACGGCAGTTTCCCCGGCTGACAGCCCAGGAGGAAAAAGCTTTGGCTTTGCGCTGCGCTGCCGGTGATGCCGATGCCATCCGGGCCATGGTCAATGCCAATCTGCGTCTTGTGGTCAGCATTGCCAAGGACTATGCAGGCCGTGGTGCGCCGCTGCTGGACTTGGTGCAGGAGGGCAGTATCGGTTTGCTCATCGCTGCTCAGAAGTTTGATCCTACCTTAGATTATCGGTTTTCTACCTATGCTACCAAGTGGATCCGTCAGTGCATCGGCCGGTATATCCTCAATCACGGCAGCTTGATCCGTGTGCCGGGGCATACCGCTCAGCGCATTCGCCAGGTGCTGGCAGCTAAGGTGAAGCTGCAGCAGGAAACCGGCGCAGAGCCGACTGTGGAGCAGATTGCAGAAAAGGCAGGTATCAGCACACCAAAAGCCGTGGAGCTGCTGCGGCTTTGGCCGGAAATATGCTCCCTGGATGCTCCTGCCTCCAATGAAGACGATGGCACTTTGCAGTTTTACTTGGAGGATATGCAAGCCCCTCAGCCCCAGCAGGCATTGGTGCGTCGGGAGCTGAAGGCGACCCTGGATGGGCTCCTTGCAGACCTGAATCCCCGGCAGCAGCAGGTGCTGCGGCTGCATTTCGGTATGGAAGACGGGCAGTGCCACAGCTTGGAAAAAATCGGTCAAATTATGGGCATTTCCAAGGAACGTGCCCGGCAAATTCAAAACGATGCCTTTGTTAAGCTGCGGAAAAACGGCGCTGATTTAGGCTTGGAGGACTTTTTGGAATAATGGAATTTATTTTTGACAATTCACCGCTCTTGGATTTTGCTGAGAGCTTGCAGCCTGCACAACCCTTTTCTGCAGAGCAGTTTCTCACGTTAGCTGCCCGGGAAGACCGGGAAACGGTGGAGCAGGCATTGGATATTTGCCGGGAAAAAGGCGCGATGGCCGATGTGAGCCGAATTACCGGTGCGACCGGTCAGGCCCAGGAGCGGCTGCGGCTGGAACAGAACCTGGCAAAACAGGCAGATATGACGGAAGGCTTGGATGAAAACGATCCTTTGCGGCTTTACTTGCAGGAGCTTGCCGGTATTCCCGCTGCCGGGGATGTACAGCTGCTTGCACAGCGGTATCTGGAAGGGGAGGAGCAGGTTGCCGAACAGATGGTAAACCTGTGCCTGAGCCTTGTAGTGGAGCTTTCCCGGGATTATGCAGGCAAAGGCGTGCTGCTGATGGATCTTATCCAGGAAGGCAGCTTGGGCCTGTGGCAGGCAATTTCGGCCTATACCGGCGGTGATTTTGAAGATCATATTCGCGCCTGGATCGGGTGCGCTATGGCCAATGCGGTGCTGTTGCAGGCTTGTGAAAATGGCTTGGGGGACAAGCTCCGCAGCCAGATGGAGGATTACCGGGATGTGGATCAAAAGCTCCTATCTGAGCTGGGCCGCAATCCTACCATTGAAGAGATCGCTGAGGGTATGCACATCACCGCAGAAGAAGCGATGTATGTGGAAAGCATGGTGCAAAGCGCCCAAAGCTTAAGCCGCGTCAAGCAACCGGAAACCGAGGGAATCCCTGAGGAAGAGGATCAGGCGGTAGAAAATACGGCGTATTTTCAAAGCCGCCAGCTGATCTTTGAAATGCTCTCCGGCTTAAATGAACTGGAAAAAGAAGTGATCAGTCTTCGCTACGGTCTGGATACCGGCAGCGCCATCAGCGCCCAGCAGGTGGCAGCAAAGCTGGGGATCAGCTCGGAGCAGGCACTGAAAATAGAAGCAGATGCGCTTAGCAAAATGCGCAATCAAGGAAATTAGAAACGAGGAACAAATTATGGGAAAGTTTTATTCCATCGCCATTGACGGCCCTGCCGGCGCAGGCAAAAGCACCATCGCCCGCAGCCTGGCCAAGGAACTGGGCTATTACTATGTAGATACCGGCGCAATTTACCGCACGGTGGCCTATTTCCTAGATCTTTTGGGTGTTAGTCCCAAGGATGTGGACGGCGTGGAGCGCTACATTGACGAGCTGACCATCAACATCGAATACGATGAGACCGGCAAGCAGCACATGATTATGAACGGCATGGATGTATCTGACGATATCCGCACACAGGATATTTCCCAGAAGGCATCTTTGGTATCTGCCCACGCCGTGGTGCGCTCTGTGCTGCTGGATATGCAGCGGCAGGTTGCCCGGGAGCATAATGTGATTATGGATGGCCGGGATATTGGCACAGTGGTGCTTCCTAAGGCCAACGTAAAGATCTTCCTCACTGCATCTTCTGCGGTGCGGGCAAAGCGGCGTTATGACGAGCTCATCGCCAAGGGTCAAAAGGCAGACCTTGCTACCATTCAAAAGGAGATCGAGCTGCGGGACTATCAGGATTCCCACAGAGAGATCGCGCCGTTGAAGCAGGCAAGAGATGCCGTTTTGGTAGATACCTCTGACCTGGATATTCCCGGCGTTCTGGCAGCAATCAAGGCTATCGTTGGAAAGAAGATTCCCCTATGAGCATTCAGGTAGCGAAAAGCGCAGGGTTTTGTTTTGGCGTGAACCGGGCGGTGGAGCTGGTGGAAAATGCTGCCCGGGGAGAAGAAAAGGTTTGCACCTTAGGGCCGATCATCCACAACCGGCATGCGGTTGCCCACTTTGAAGATATGGGCGTTCGTGTTATCGAAAAACCGGAAGATGCTAAAGCAGGGCAAACGGTGGTGATCCGCTCTCACGGCGTGACCAAGGCAGTATATGAGGCTTTGGAAAAGCAGGGCGTGCATATCATTGACGCTACTTGCCCCTTCGTAAAGCGCATCCATCAGCTGGTAAGCGCCGCAAGCGAAGAGGGAAGACTGCCTGTCATTATCGGCACGCGCAGCCACCCGGAGGTGGAGGGCATCGCCGGTTGGTGCGGGGAGTGCAAAATCTTTGAAACCCCTGAAGAATTGGATAACTGGATCAAAAAGGAAAATATCCCCGCAGATTTGCCAATTTGTATGGTTTGCCAGACTACATCCACGGAAAGTTTGTGGAAAATTTGCACTCAAATTGCAAAAAAAATGTTTACTAACGTAAAAATTTTTGATACAATATGTAAAGCTACTGAATTCAGGCAGAGGGACGCTGCGGATTTGAGCAGAGTCTGTCAGGCTATGGTGGTAGTTGGAGATACCAAAAGCTCCAATACGGGCCGTTTGGCTATGATCTGTCGGGAACACTGCGATAAGGTCTTTTTGGTAGACAATGCTGCCGAACTGAAAAAGGAAGACTTTATTGGTGTACATCAGGTTGGAATCACTGCCGGCGCATCTACCCCGGCGTGGATTATAAAGGAGGTCAACAAGACTATGAGCGAAATTCTGAATGTTGAGGCTGTACAGGAGGAGAACTTTGCAGAGCTTCTCGAACAGTCCATCAAGACTTTAAATACAGGAGATAAGGTTATCGGCGTCGTTACCGGCATTGGCAATACTGAAGTCCAGATCGACCTGGGCACTAAGCACGCCGGTTACATCCCTTATGATGAAGTCAGCGCAGATCCCAGCGTAAAGCCCGAGGATATTCTGAAGGTTGGCGATGAGATCGAAGTATTCGTCGTTCGCGTGAACGATCAGGAAGGCACCTGCCAGCTGTCCAAGAAGAAGCTGGACGGCATGAAGATTTGGGACGATATGGCTACCTGGTGCGAGGAGAAGACTCCCGTTGAGGCTGTCATCACCGAAGAGAACAAGGGCGGCCTGGTTGCTACCGTTAAGGGCATCCGCGTGTTCGTTCCTGCTTCCCAGTCCGGCGTTGCCAAGGGTGGCGATATGGCTGCTATGGTTGGCCAGACCGTGCAGAAGAAGATCACCGAGGTTAACCGCGCTCGCCGCCGTGTGATCGGCTCTATCCGCGCTGTTTCCTCCGAGGCTCGCAAGGCTGCTCAGGAGAAGATCTGGAATGAGATCCAGGAAGGCGCTAAGTACCATGGCGTTGTCAAGTCCCTGACTTCTTACGGCGCATTCGTTGACATCGGCGGTGTGGATGGCATGGTTCACGTTACCGAGCTGAGCTGGAACCGCATTAAGAACCCCGCTGAGGTTGTGAGCGTTGGCGACGAGATCGATGTTTACGTTATTTCCTTCGATCCTGTCAAGCACAAGATCTCCCTGGGTTACAAGACTGCTGAGATGAACCCCTGGAATCAGTTCATGACAAATTACAATGTGGGCGACGTTGTTACCGCTAAGGTTGTTAAGCTGATGACCTTCGGCGCATTTGCTGAAATTCTGCCCGGCGTTGACGGCCTGATCCACATTTCCCAGATCGCTGACCGCCGCATCGCTAAGCCCGAGGACGTTCTGGCTGAGGGTCAGGAAGTTCAGGTCAAGATCACCGATGTGGACGCAGAGAACAAGCGTATCTCCCTGTCCATCCGCGCTTTGATCGAGCCCGCTGAGGAAGCTGAAGAGGAAGCTCCGGTCGAAGCTGAAACTGAGGCCGAGGCTGAATAATGAAAGCTACATACCGGGGTCGGTTTGCCGACCCCGGTATTATTTGTTAGGAGGATGACGATGGTTAAACATATTGTACTTTATACTCTGAAGGAAGGCACTGACAAGGAAAAGGCAGTTGTCATTATTAAGGATGCTTTGGAGCCGCTGGTTGGCGTGATCCCCGGTCTTAAGCACCTGGAGATCCGGGGCGCGTATCAGGGCGGTATGGATTATGCCCTGTATTCTGAGTTTGAAAGCCGGGAAGCTTTGGCAAATTACGCCACCCACAGCGCTCACCTGGCAGCTAAGGAGAAGTTCTGGAATTTCCTGGATAAGCGCTTTTGCGCAGACTATGATTTTTGAGGTGTTAGGGTATGAAAGCAGTTGTAACAGTTGTGGGTAAAGACCAGGTCGGCATTATTGCCGGTGTATGTATGCACCTGGCGGCTTTCAATGTAAATGTGCTGGATATCAGCCAGACCGTTATGCAGGGCTATTTTACCATGATGATGGTGGTGGATGTAAGCGGGTGCGAAATTCCCCTTGCGGAGCTTGCCCAAAAGTGCGAGGAAAAGGGCAGGGAAATGGGCCTTTCCATCCGGTTGCAGCGGGAAGATATCTTTGAAGCTATGCACCGCGTGTAAGAAAGCAGGTTCGTATGCTGAATTTTAAGGATATTTTGTATACCCAGGATATGATCGACAAGCGCCACTTGGACATCCGCACGATTACTATGGGTATTTCTCTGCTGGATTGCGCTCACGAGGATGTGAATGTGTGCGCCCAGCGGATCTATGACAAAATCACCCGACGTGCGGAAAAACTGGTGGAAGTGGGTCAGCAGATCGAGTGGGAGTTTGGTATTCCTATCGTCAATAAGCGGATCTCCGTAACGCCCATTTCCCTGGTAGGCTCTGCCTGCAAGACCGATTCTTACGTGCCTTTGGCCATCGCTATGGACAAGGCTGCGGAAACCTGTGGCGTGAATTTTATCGGCGGCTTTTCTGCCCTGGTGCAAAAAGGCTGCACCGACAGCGACTGGATTTTGATGGATTCTATCCCGGAAGCTTTGAACGTGACCCAGCGGGTGTGCGCCAGCGTAAACGTTGGCTCTACCAAGGCGGGCATTAATATGGATGCCGTTGCCAAGATGGGTAACATTATTAAAAAGACCGCAGAGCTTACCGCGGATCGGGATGGTCTTGGCTGCGCTAAATTGGTGGTGTTTGCCAATGCGGTGGAGGATAACCCCTTTATGGCAGGCGCTTTCCATGGCGTAGGCGAGCCGGAGTGCGTGCTGAATGTGGGCGTTTCCGGCCCTGGCGTTGTGTATCACGCCCTGCAGACCGTAAAGGGTCAGCCCTTTGACGTGGTGGCAGAAACCATTAAGAAGACCGCCTTCCGGATCACCCGTATGGGTCAGATCGTGGGTGTGGAGGCATCCCAGCGCCTGGGCGTGCCTTTTGGCATTGTGGATCTGAGCCTTGCGCCTACCCCTGCTGTGGGCGACAGCGTGGCCCGTATTTTGGAAGAGATGGGCTTGGAGGTCTGCGGTACTCACGGCACAACGGCAGCTTTGGCGATCCTCAATGACGCAGTGAAAAAGGGCGGCGTTATGGCCAGTAACCACGTAGGCGGCCTGTCCGGCGCATTCATCCCTGTATCTGAAGATGAGGGTATGATCGCGGCGGCGGAAGCCGGTGTGCTCACCCTTTCCAAGCTGGAGGCTATGACCTGTGTCTGCTCTGTGGGTTTGGATATGATCGCCGTTCCCGGCGATACTTCTGCATCCACCATATCTGCTATCATTGCTGATGAAGCGGCCATTGGTATGGTCAACTCCAAGACTACTGCGGTGCGTATTATTCCTGCGCCGGGTAAGACCGTGGGTGACCGGGTGGAAATGGGCGGCCTGCTGGGTACTGCCCCGGTGATGCCGGTGCATCCGGAATCTGCTGAAAGCTTTATTGCCAGAGGCGGACGGATTCCCGCGCCTATGCAAAGCTTAAAGAACTAAAACAAAAAGCTGGACACATTTGTGTCCAGCTTTTCTTATTTTGCAGACAGGTCAACAGCTTTTCGCAGAATGCTGTAGGCAGGCGCCTGGCATGGCAGCTGCATCATAAACTGCATTTGGGGTGTGCGTGGCTCGTCCAGGGCATTTCCTTCCATATCTGCCATAGTAGGGGCGGAAAAAGGAAGAGGACGGAAGTCCGGGCCAACCAGCTCCAATTCCTGACCGGCGGAGAACTTATTTCGCAGAGTCAAGCGGGCAAGGCCGTTTTCGTCGCATTCTTCTACGATGGCAGCGATCTGCCACTGACGGATGTACCGGGAATTTTCTGTGTACTGGCCGGGATGGCCGAAGTAGAAGCCGGTAGAGTAGATCCGGTGGGAAACGTGATTGACCTCGTCCATCCAAACCGGGTCCATAGGCTTGCCGGCTGCCAAGTCGTCAATACAGTGCCGGTAAGCGCCGGTGACGATGGCGGCATAGTAGGCGGATTTTGCCCGGCCTTCTATTTTGATGCAATCGATGCCTGCATCGGTCAGCGCCTGCAGATGCTCAATGGTACACATATCCTTGGAGTTGAGGATATACGTGCCTCTTTCATCTTCATACACGGGGAAGTATTCCCCAGGCCGCTTTTCTTCCATTAAGGCATACTGGTAACGGCAGGGCTGGGCGCAAGCGCCCCGGTTGGAATCTCTGCCGGTCATATAGTTGCTCAGCAGGCAGCGGCCGGAATAGCTGACGCACATTGCGCCGTGACCAAAGGTCTCGATCTCCAAGTCCTTGGGCGTCTTTTCCCGGATGGTGCGGATCTCGTCGAGACTCAGCTCTCTTGCTAAAACCACCCGCTTGGCGCCAAGATCGTACCAAGCCCTGGCGCACGCATAGTTGGCGATGGATTGCTGGGTGGAGATGTGACGCTGGCACTTGGGAGCATATTTGCCTGCAAGGGTAAATGCGCCCAGGTCTGCCAGGATCAGGGCATCCACATTGGCATCTTGTAATTGCTCCAGATATGCAGGCAGGGAAACTACCTCGTCATTTCTGGGCATTGTGTTTACCGTCACGTGTACTTTTACGCCGTGGCTGTGGGCAAAAGCGACCGCCTGGGGCAGCTCCTGGGGGGTAAAATTCCCCGCAAAGGAGCGCATACCAAAGTCGGTGCCTGCCAAATATACGGAGTCCGCGCCATACAGAACGGCCATTTTTAGCCGTTCCATATCGCCTGCAGGACTAAGCAGTTCCAGCTTCTTCACTTATTTACCCCACTTTGGCTACGTTGGCATTGTGTTCTGCCAGGGTACGGGCAAACAGGTGTCTGCCGGAGCTGGGGTTATACACATAGTAGAAATAATTATTGCCGCTGGGGGACAGGGCGGCGTCAATGCTGCTGGCGCCGGGGTTGGCGATAGGGCCAATGGGAAGGCCGGTATGGCCGCCTCTCCAGGAGGTGTTATAGGGACTTTGGGTCTCCATATCTGCAATGGTAATTTCGCCGTGGGTGCCGAAATAATCGCCGATTGCGTAGCGGATGGTAGCATCACAGTCCAGGTAGGGGAAGGAAGCGGGATTCTTCAGCCGGTTGTGATAAACCGCGGAAATATCATAGCTTTCGCTGGCGTGGGCGGTTTCCTTTTCGATCATGGATGCCAGAATGATAATCTGGTGCATGGACAGGCTGGAGCCGCTGTTTTTCAGCGCCTGATATTTATCCTTCATACGGCTGGTGAAACGGTTATCAAAACCGTTGAGCATCTTTTCCAGGGCGTGCTTGGCTGTATCGTTGGTGTAGAAACGGTAGGTATCCGGGAAGAGATAGCCTTCCAGGCAGTATTTGCTACCCCGTTCCACACCTTCCAGGAACCAGTAGTTTTGCAGAGCGCCTTCAGCGGCGTATTCTTCCAGATCTTCTACGGAGCAAACGCCTTTGTCTTCCAGCAGCTTAAAGATCTGCGCGCAGGTATAGCCTTCGGGGATCATAACCGTAACTTCTTCCCGCACGGGGGCAAAAGTACCCATATTGCGGATCATTGCGTTATAGTCCAGGCCGCTGTGCAGGTTGAATGTGCCTACGCTGATGTCCTGATCCTTTTCCGTCAGGGTAGCAAACAGCTTGAAAAGACCGGGGTAACGGATCAGCCCGGCGTCTGTCAGCTTTTGGGCGATGGTATCGATGTTGTCTTCTTCTGTAATGGTGATGGATGCGGAAACGCTGTCCTTACCAAAGGCCATAACGTCGGATACACCCAGCCAAATGGCCCGGCCCAGGGTAACGCCTACCACTACGATAATGAGAAGCCATGCCAAAGTGGACAGCACGTGGGGAATGCCAAAGAAACCGTAGCTGCCCTGCTTTTTGGGGCGCTTATAAGGCGTTTCTTTTTCGGTAGGCGCTTTCACTTCTTCTGCCACGGACTCTTCGGGAGTTTCCATGATTTCCTGCTGAGCAACTTCCTGCTGCAGATCTTCTTCCGTTACCGGGGCAAAGTACTGAGTCTGCTCCAGGAAGCTGGTCTGCTCCATATTTTCTTCCGGGGATTCCTCGTCAGGAATGCTGTCCCAGTCCTCTGCCAGGATCTTTTCCAGCTCCAGATCATCCGGGTGGGTCAGACCGGCGGCAGATACAGCCAGTTCGTCAACGCCCAGCTCAGCGGAGGGAGTGGTAGTACCTAAAATGTTATCCAGCCAATTGTCATCGGTAACTGCCTCGGGGGCAGTTTCCACCGGTGTTATATTCTGTTCTTCGGGAAGTTTTTTCTCTTTTGCCATACTGTGTACCTCCTTATCAGCGAATCACAATTTGCTGTGCGATCGTATTTTTAACAGTTTCGCCTTGGATAGCTTCAACCAGCATCAGGCCAAAGGCGGTAGCGCAGCCGGCGGATGCGCCGGTGATGATGTTGCCGTCACGAATACAGGGGACATCCGTAATCATTTGGGCGCTGCCCATCTCCGCTTCACAACCGGGGTAGCAGGTGGCTTTCTTGCCGTCGGTAATGCCCAGCTTGGCCAAAATGGTAGGCGCGGCGCAGATAGCGCCGATGAGCTTGCCGTTTTCGTTAGCAAATGTAACAGCATCCAAAGCTTCTTTGCAGGCCAGGATGGAGCGGACACCGCCTAAACCGCCGGGCAAAACGATCATATCCAGTTGGGTAAGATCCATTTCCTTAACGGCAATATCCGTCTTTACGGTAATGCCGTGACCGCCGGTGATGTTCTTGCCGGTCAGGCCAACGGTGAGCACCGGAATATTTGCCCGCCGCAGTAAATCGATAGGGGCGATGGCTTCCGTTTCCTCAAAGCCTGTGCCTAATAATACATAAACCATTACTTTTCCTCCAGGCACCGGCGTACCAGGCCGTAGATCTCGTTGTGGATGTCTTCCATGGAGCGCATAGCGCCGTCTTTTACGCAGTTGATGATGGACCAGTTGTAAAAGTTAGCTGCCTGCCTGCCGACTTGACGGCAGGTGGCTAAGTATGCCATATCCTTTTCGTGGATATCCGCAGATGTGTTGGTGTCCTGCTCCCGATGGCGGAGCAGCTTTTCCGTAAAGTCGGTAGGTACATCCAGGTAAATAATCAGGTCAGGCTTGGGAAGCCCCAGCTTGCCGTATTCAAAATCGTAAAGCCACTGCAAAAAGGCTTCCCGATCTTCTTCTGCTTCCTTAGAGGTTTGGTGAACGGCGTTGGATGTGGTATACCGGTCGGAAAGCACCACACCGCCGTCTTCATAATATTTGCCCCAATCCATTTTGTAGGAGGCAAACCGATCCACCGCATAAAAGGAGGAGGCGGCGTAGGCGTTGACGTCAGAGGGCTTGTCGCCAAACTGACCGCCTAAGTACATGCGAATCAGCGCAGAGCTTTCCTCGCTGTAGCGGGGGAAAACAATGTGCTTAAAATCTACCCGGTCGTCGCTTAAATGCTGGGATAACAGCCGGAACTGGGTGGATTTGCCAGAGCCGTCTGTGCCTTCGATCACAATTAGCTTACCCATTTTTAGCCTGCCTTCCTGCAAAAAAACGGAAAATATTCCATCGCACAAAATATCACCATATAATATAACATATTTTACCCGGTTTGTCCACCACAACCGGGCAAAAAATCCCTTATCCCAATTGCATATTTGGGAAAAATCTGCTACAATATAGAAAATTTACTGATAAGGATAAAATTATGGAAGACAGCAATATTACTTTTGCCCAGTTAGGGCTTTCTGATTCTATGCTTAAAGCCCTGGAGAAAAAGGGCTACGGCTATCCCACCACCATTCAGCAGCTGGCGATCCCTTCTTTTATGCAATGGAAGGATGTGATCGCCAAAGCCCCTACCGGTACCGGCAAGACCTTTGCTTTTGGCATTCCTATGATCGAGCATATTGACCCGGAATGCACCGATGTGCAGGGCTTGATCTTAGCGCCCACCCGGGAACTGGCGATCCAGATCGGTGATGAGCTGCGGGGTTTGCTGACCTATTACCAGGGCATCCGTGTGGCGGTGCTTTACGGCGGCGCAGGTATCGTGGGTCAGGCAAAGCAGCAGGAAAAGAAGCCCCAGATCGTGGTGGCCACACCTGGGCGGCTAATGGATCATTATAACCGGAAGAACATTCGCCTGGATAAGATCCAGACTGTGGTGCTGGATGAAGCAGACCGGATGCTGGATATGGGCTTTTTCAAGGACGTGACCCGGATCATCGAAAAGGTGAAAAATCGCAAGAATTTAGGCCTGTTCTCTGCTACCATTTCTCAGGAGGTCATGACCGTTTCCTGGATGTATCAGCGGGATGAGGTAGAGATCACCGTAGAGCCCAAGCAGGAGGACCGGCCGGATATTGCGCAGTATTCTATTACCGTGACACCTTTGGAGAAAGCGGAGACTACCTTGCGCCTTATTCGCAGCCAGGGCTATGAGCGGGTGATGATCTTCTGTAACACCAAGCATATGTGCCAACGCCTTTCCGACGATTTTCAAAGAGCCGGCGCAGATTGCGATTGTATTCACGGCGATATTCGCCAGAGCCTGCGGGAAAAGACCATGCAGAAATACCGGGACGGAAAGCTGGCGATTCTGATCGCAACCGACGTTGCTTCCCGGGGTATTGACGTGGATGACGTGGAATGCGTCATCAATTATGATGTACCTGAGGAAAATGAATATTACGTGCATAGAATCGGCAGAACCGGCCGGGCTAAGCGCAAGGGCGTTGCATATTCTATCATCGGCAATTTCCCGGAAAAGGCAAAGCTGGATGAGATCGCCAAGTTCTCCAATTATGATATTAAGGCAGTGAGCCTTTCCTCTGACGGTACGTTGCAGGAAGAAGAGGTCAAAACCCCTGTTATTAAAAAACGTTTTCGTTAAAAAAGCCGCCTATTGGGCGGTACACCACAGTGATAAAATGCCTATAAATGGCGTTTATTCCTGCCATTCGGCGTTAAAAATGCTCGAAATACATACAGTATTTCTGCGCTTTTTGCCTTGACTGACAGAAATCCCCGCAATTTATAGGTGCGTAGCAGTTTTGAAGTGGCAACTTTTTTGATTAACAAATAACAAAATTCCCGGAATGCTGACGCATTTCGGGAATTTTTTGTGAAGTTAAACGGAAAAGGGGCCGGTCAAAACCACTTTATCA
>JAZSPA010000037.1:0-20899 GCA_045537165.1 Faecousia sp. | reverse complement strand
AACGCTCTGCTGATGCCTATGACCGAGTTCTCCCTGGGTCTGACCGGCGATATCAACGACATCATGAACGCTCACAACCTGGCTATGGTTGCTCTGACTGCCCGTATGCAGCACGAGCGTAACAACACCGACGAGTGGCTGGCTAAGAAGGGCCTGAAGCGTCTGAACATCGACCCCACCCGTGTAGAAATGGGCTGGATCATCGACTTCTGCGCACAGTCTCTGCGTAACATCGTCATCGGTCTGGGCGGCCGTCTGGACGGCTTCACCATGCAGTCCAAGTTCGGTATCGCTGTTGGCTCCGAGCTGATGGCTATCCTGGCTGTTGCTAAGGATCTGAAGGATCTGCGTGAGCGTATCGGCAAGATCGTTGTGGCTTATTCTGTCACCGGCGAGCCTGTTACCTGTGAAGACCTGGATGTTGCCGGCGCTATGACCGCTTGGATGCGTAACGCCATCAACCCCACCATGTGCTACTCCGTCGAGCATCAGCCCGTGCTGATCCACGCCGGTCCTTTCGCTAACATTGCTATCGGCCAGTCCTCCGTTATCGCTGACCGTCTGGCTCTGAAGCTGTTTGACTACCACGTAACCGAGTCCGGCTTCGCTGCTGACATCGGTTTCGAGAAGTTCTGGAACGTTAAGACCCGCCTTTCCGGCCTGACTCCCAACGTTTCCGTTCTGGTTGCTACTGTTCGTTCCCTCAAGATGCACGGCGGCGGCCCCAAGGTCACTCCCGGCGCACCCCTGCCCAAGGAGTACAAGGAAGAGAACCTGGAGCTGCTGGAAAAGGGTACTTGCAACCTGTTCCACCATGTTAACACCATTAAGAAGTCCGGCATCAACCCCGTGGTCTGCATCAACCGGTTCTACACCGATACCGATGCTGAAATCGCTCTGCTGAAGAAGCTGTGCGCTGAGCGCGGTGTTCGCTGCGCTGAGTCCAACCACTGGCGCTACGGCGGCGAAGGCGCTGCTGAGCTGGCCCGTGTGGTTGTTGAGGCTTGTGAGGATCCCGTGGAAGTTAAGTTCCTGTACGATCTGGATATGCCTCTGCGTAAGCGCGTTGAGCTGATCGCTAAGGAAGTTTACGGCGCTGACGGCGTTGACTGGGCTCCCCTGGCTACCGAGAAGGCTGAGCGCTTCGAGAACGATCCCAAGTACGCTGATTACTGCACCATGATGGTTAAGACTCACCTGTCCCTGTCCGACAACCCCACCAAGAAGGGTGTTCCCACCGGTTGGAGACTGGCTGTTCGTGACATCCTGGAGTACGGCGGCGCTAAGTTCCTGTGCCCCATGGCCGGTACTATCTCCATGATGCCCGGTACTGCAGCTGACCCCGCATACCGCCGTGTTGACGTCGATGTCGAGACCGGTAAGGTATCTGGTCTGTTCTAATTTACAATTTTCAAAAGCACAGGCGGGCAACCGCCTGTGCTTTTGGGGAATTTAATGACAGTTGGCAGTTGAGAGTTGACAGCTTAAATTTGTCAATTATCAATTGTCAATTGTCAATTGAAATTTCGGCGAAGGAGAAATTTATTTATGGATATGACAATGGAAACCTGCCGCAAGTTTGTGGAAGTTTTGGCAAGCGATGCTCCCGCTCCCGGTGGCGGCGGCGCAGCTGCTCTGGTGGGCGCCATCGGTACTGCTCTGGGCAATATGGTGGGCAGTCTGACTGTAGGCAAGAAGAAGTATGCTGAAGTAGAAGCTGAGATCATCGAGCTGAAGGCTAAGTGCGATGCCCTGCAGAAGCAGCTGCTGGATCAGGTAGAAGCTGACGAAGTGAACTTCCTGCCTCTGGCCAAGGCTTACGGCATCCCCAAGGACGATCCCAACCGGGATCAGGTGATGGAAGAAGCTACCATTATTGCTTGTTCTACCCCCATGAAGATCATGGAGCTGTGCTGCCAGGCGATCGAGTACATTAAGGTATTTGCCGATAAGGGCAGCCGTCTGGCTGTTTCCGATGCCGGCTGCGGCGCTGTGTGCTGCAAGGCGGCTCTGCAGGCAGCATCTTTGAATGTATTTATCAACACCAAGAGCCTGAAGAACCGGGAAGTTGCCGAAGAGATGAATGCCAAGGCCAACGGTATGCTGGCAAAATACGGCGCAATGGCTGACGAGATTTTCGTTACCGTTAAGGCTGGATTCGGTCAATAATCAATACATATTGGAGGAATAAATTATGGCAAAGCAATTGCTTGGTAAAGAAGTAAATGAGGCCCTAGTTGCCAATCTGCAGGCTCGCTCCGCCGCTTTGCGGGAAAAGGGCGTTGCCCCCTGCCTGGGTATTATCCGTGTAGGCGCAAGACCCGATGATCTGTCCTACGAAAAGGGCGCAATCAAGAAGGGCGAGACCGTGGGCATCGATGTAAAGGTGTTCGAGCTGCCTGAGGATGCAAGCCGTGAGGATGTACTGGCCACTGTTGACAAGGTCAACGCCGATGATTCCGTTCATGGCGTGCTGATGTTCCAGCCCTTCCCCGCTCACCTGCGTGCATATCAGAGAGAGATCTGCAACCGCCTGGATCCCAAGAAGGATATGGACTGCCTGACGGATTTGAGCAGCGCCGGTGTTTACCAGGGCCGCAGCGATCTGGGCTACGCACCCTGCACCCCCTCTGCCTGCATGGAAATTCTGGACTACTACGGCATTGATTGCAAGGGCAAGTCCGCTGTTGTTATCGGCCGCAGCCTGGTTGTGGGTAAGCCTGCCGCTATGATGCTCATTGGCAAGAACGCCACAGTTACCGTTTGCCACACCAAGACCGTGGATACCGCTGCTGTTTGCCGTGAGGCTGATATCATCATTTCCGCTGCCGGTGTGCTGAACAGCCTGACGAAGGATTATGTCCGCCCCGGTCAGATCGTTATCGACGTTTCCATGAACTGGAATCCCGAGAAGATCACCTCCAAGGGCAAGGGCGGTATGTCTGGCGACGCCGTTTACGAGGAAGTTGAGCCCATCGTTGAGGCCATTACTCCCGTTCCCGGCGGCGTAGGCGCAGTTACCACCACGGTGCTGATGAAGCACGTGATCGAGGCTGCTGAAAAGGCATAAGTACATAACCTTCTGCATAACTGACGATATTTGCGGAGTACCGCAAGGGAGTGCAGAAGAGAAAAGCCGATCGTCTGGGCAATTCGAACTTTATGGGCTCGGATTGCCCAGTTTTCTTAGAGCCTGAATAAGAGAAAACCGTTTTGAGGTGATAGTTTATGAAGAAGATCAAGAATTTATCTGAAAGCAGTTTTTTGAAGCTGTTTTTTGCTTTTGTATCTGCCTGTTTTGTGATCGCTGCTGTCTGTCTGCCTGACAGAGGTAAGATGCTCCCCGGCCTGTGGGAGATCATGACCGGCACTTGTAAGATCCCCACCAACTATTTTGCCGTGGGCGGCTATAGCGCTACCTTCCTGAATATGGGCCTTGTGGGCTTTTTGTGCCTGGGCGTAGCCTGCCTGCCCGGCAGCAAGCCCACTAACGTGACCACGCTGGCATTTTTGCTGACTGTGGGCTTCGGCTCCTGGGGTATGAATCTGGTGAATATGCTTCCTACTATGCTGGGCGTGGCTTTGTATGCCCTGGTGAAGAAGGAAAAGCTGGGAGCTATGGCCAATGCTATGATGTTCTCCACCGGTATTGCGCCTCTAATTTCCGATCTGCTGTTCCGTTATCCCCATACGGCGGTGGTGGGCTTTAACTGGCTGGGCCTGGGCTTTGCTATGGTTGTAGGCCTGGTGATCGGCTTCTTCCTGCCGGCAGGTCTTGCCCATGCACCCAATATTCATAAAGGCTATGACCATTATTCTGCCGCTGTGCCTGTGGGCTTTACCGCATTCTTCCTCCGGGCTGTGCTGTACAATATCTTACTGGGTACTACCCCTGCAGCCCAGAAGCTGTCTACCCTGGCAGCGCCCGCCAGTAATTTCTTCTATGCCTGCAATGTTTTCTGTATTGTTTTGTTCGGCGCGTTTATCGTATTTGCCTTGCTGATGGGCTGTAAGGTCAAGGATTACTGGAATTTGATGAAGGATCCCGGTCACGGTGTCAGCTTCTCTGCTAAGTACGGCACGGCTGCCTTTTTGATGAATGCCGGTGTGTTCGGCCTGCTGATCGTGGCATATTACAATTTTGCTGCGATTCTTGACCCCACCCAGACTATATCCAATGTTTGGACCGGTATGACCTTCGGTATCGTATTTTGCATGCTGGCCACTTGTAATTCCGGTAGCCATCCCTGGATTGTGCTGCCCATTATGGCAGGCTATATTCTGTTTTCCTATCTTTTTGGCGGTGCAGCCAAGCTGATGGGCGTAGAGAATTACGCCTGGACCATCGGCAACCAGACCATTCTCATTGGCCTGTGCTACGCCAATGGCCTCAGCCCCATTTCCGGAAAGTATGGTTTTGGTTACGGCCTGCTGGCCGGCGGCCTGCACTACCTGCTGGTTACCGCTGTTCCCGATATGCACGGCGGCTTCCTGCTGTATAACGGCGGCTTCACCGCAGCGCTGATCTGCCTGCTGTTTGTTCCCCAGCTGGAAAAGTTCTGTAAGACCAAGGAAGAGCGTAAGCTGGCAAAGGTGAACAAATAATACAAAAAGCAGGCGACCCAAACGGGTCGCCTGTTATGTTTTTTGTGAAAAAAGGCTAAGATGATCCCGGGATTTAGAATATTCTTGTTCCTGAAATGGGAGTATGCTATAATTATTATGACGCAAAAAAGGAATAAGGAGGAAAGGATATGAAGATCACTAAGTTATTGGCCATTTTGCTGGCAGCAAACCTGCTGCTCTGCGGCTGCGGCGCAACATCAAAAGCACCGGCTGCTGCCGGTGGGGATTATGTGCTGAATGAAAGTCCTGAGCTGGGAAGGTTTGATAAGGAAAGCAGCACAGAAGCAACCAATCTGCCCATTAACCAAAAGCTGATCCGTAAGATCTGGATGGATGCAGAAACTGAGGATATGACCGGACTGCTGAATTATGTGGAAGAGCGCATTGCGCAGCTGGGCGGTTATGTGGAAGGGCGGCAGATCAAAAACGGCAGCGCTTATTCAGGCGTTCGTTACCGCTATGCAGATCTGACCATTCGTATTCCCGCGGAAAAGCTGGATGGCTTTGTAAGCGGTGTTAATGAAGCCTCTAATATTACCGATACCCGGGAAACTACAGAGGATGTTACCCTTTCCTATGTGGAAAATGAAAGCAAAGTGGTGGCTTTGGAAACAGAGCAGACCCGGCTTTTGGAGCTTTTGGCTCAGGCGAAAACTATGGATGATATTCTGAAGATCGAAAACCGGCTGACCGATATTCGTTCTCAGCTGGAGCAGCTCAAGTCCCAGCTGCGGCTTTACGATAACCTGATCAGTTACGGTACGGTATACCTGAGTATTACTGAGGTTACAGAGTATACCCCCACTACCGAGCCGGAAAATATGTGGGAGCGGATAGCGATAGGTATTTCCGGAAGCTGGAAGGACCTGGTAAAGGGTCTGGAAAACTTCTTTGTAGGTGTAGTGGTGGCTTTGCCTTATTTGGTGCTTTGGGGTGCGATCATTACCGGCGTGGTGCTGCTCGTCCGGGCAGCAAGACGGAAAAAGCGGGCAAGAAAAATGCCCCCGCCTCCGGAAAAAGAGGGATAAATAGAAATTGCGTGTCCGTCGGACACGCAATTTTTATTTCATAAATTTATCAATTGCTTCACACAGATCGTCAATGGCTTCCTGATCGCCGGCGGATACCGCGTCCACCATACAATGGCGCATGTGATCTTTGAGGATCACCTTTCCGGTGTTTTCCAAGGCTGAGCGCACAGCCGCCAGCTGCACCAGCACTTCGGAGCAGTCATAGCCGTCTTCCACCATTTGCTTTACTTTTTCCAGGTGGCCGATGGCCCGAGCCAGCCGGTTAACGACAGCTTTTTGGTTTTCGTGAACGTGGCCGTGGGAATGGGCGATGCCGTGTTCGTGCATATAGGCGTGATCGTGGTGATGATCGTGAGAATGGTCGTGGTGATGGTCTGCCATGGCAAGCCCCCCTTTTCATTTTTTCCTATCATACCCTATTTTTCGTCAACTTGCAAGCCCTGAGGGGGGATATGGTTAAAAAAGAAATCTTGCAAAATATAAAGTAAAATCTTGCAAAACTCCTGCAAAAATCGAAATTTGCAAGGCTTGTATGAAAGATTAACAAGTATAGCTTGCAAAAATGTTCTATTTTGTGTGTTTTTTCTGTTGCATTTTCCTTTTGCCTCTGTTAAAATGATGCCATGCTTTGTTTTGGGAGGACATATTATGCGTTATATTGATGAGGTGCTGCAGCAGGTAGTGGATCAAAACCCGGATCAGCCGGAGTTTCATCAGGCCGTAGAAGAAGTGCTGCATACTCTGGCACCTATAATTGAAAAAAATGAAGCGTTTTACCGGAAGAATGCCCTTTTGGAGCGGATGGTAACTCCGGAGCGAATGATTGTGTTTCGGGTGCCGTGGGTGGATGATCAGGGAAATATCCGGATCAACAAAGGTTATCGCGTGCAGTTTAACAATGCCATCGGCCCTTATAAGGGCGGCATCCGTTTCCACCCCAGTGTCAATTTAAGTGTTATGAAGTTCCTGGGCTTTGAGCAGACCTTTAAGAACTCTTTGACCGGCCTTGCTATGGGCGGCGCAAAGGGCGGCGCGAATTTTGATCCCAAGGGCAAGTCTGATCGGGAGATCATGGCTTTCTGCCAGAGCTTTATGACAGAGCTTTATAAGTATATTGGCGCAGACCGGGATGTGCCTGCCGGCGACATCGGTGTGGGCGCTCGGGAAATTGGCTATATGTTTGGTCAGTACCGCCGCATTCGGGATACCTTTGAGGGTGTGCTTACCGGTAAGGGCTTAAGCTACGGCGGCTCTATTGGCAGAAAGGAAGCAACCGGTTACGGTCTTCTGTATATGACCCAGGAAATGCTGAAATGTAATGGCCACGATATTAAAGGTAAGACCGTGGCAGTTTCCGGCGCGGGCAACGTGGCGATCTATGCTATTGAAAAAGCCTGGCAGATGGGCGCAAAACCGGTGACTTGTTCCGATTCCACCGGTTGGATCTATGATCCGGACGGTATCGACCTGGCTGTGCTGAAGCAGGTTAAGGAGGTTGACCGCGCCCGCTTGACGGAGTATGCTAAGGCAAGACCCAATGCTGTTTACCACGAGGGCAAGGGTGTTTGGACAGTTAAGTGTGACGTGGCGCTGCCCTGCGCCACCCAGAATGAACTGCTGCTGGATGATGCCAAGGCGCTGGTAGCTAATGGTTGTATGGCAGTTTGCGAAGGCGCAAATATGCCCACAAGCCTGGATGCCACTAAGTTCTTGCAGGAAAGCGGCGTTCTGTTCGTTCCCGGCAAGGCAGCCAATGCCGGTGGCGTTGCCACCTCCGGCTTGGAGATGAGCCAGAACTCTCAGCGCTTAAGCTGGAGCTTGGAAGAAGTAGATGAAAAGCTGCGCACCATTATGGTAAATATTTTCCACAATATGGACGATGCCGCAAAGACCTACGGTATGGCAGGCAACTATGTGGCTGGCGCAAACATTGCCGGCTTCCTGAAGGTAGCCGATGCTATGATCGCCCAGGGCGTAATTTAATAAAAAGGGCCTGTTGCGTTTCGCAACAGGCCCAATGAATTGCCTTGATGGGCATGAATTGCGCATCGGAGCGCATGTTAGAGGGCAATTCAAATCATGGAGCATGGCGAGAAATCATGATGCTACAGCATCAATTCATGACACGAAGTGTCAATTCATAAAACGGAGGTTTTATGAAAGAAAATGTTTTAATCGACCTGTCCAAGCAATTTGCTGTTGATATCGTAAATCTCTGCTCGGAAATTAAGGAGCACAGAAAAAGCAATGTTTTGCTGAATCAACTGCTTCGGAGTGGTACAAGCATCGGAGCAAATATTCATGAAGCCAACTACGCATCCAGTAAGGCGGACTTTATAAACAAATTTCAAATTGCACTGAAAGAATGCTACGAAACAGATTATTGGCTTGGGTTATTTGAGGATACCAATATGATTACAGATGAAGAATATATTGTATTATTCTCTCAATGCAGTAAAATACGCAAACTGCTGATCGCTTCGATTACCACTGCAAAATCAAGTGAGGGAAAATAATGAAATATCAACTCCACGACTGTAAACTCAGTTCCATTTCCTTAGAGAACAACCGCATTATTTTATCCTTTCCAAATGGGCTTTGCATAGAAGACAACGGGGTTTTAAAACTCGATCCTTCCCGGAAAACACTTGCTTTTACCATCAATAAAGGTCTAATCCCCAACGAATCTTTAGACTCCTTTTTTTCCATCCGATTAAGCAAGCAAGGGAAGTCCTGGAAGAATATCTCCTTTAATCGGTTAAACACCCTTTTCCGGAAAAGATCTATGCTAGTCTATGATGAATTTGACAGCAAATTGGGTGACCGGAAGCTCTTCCAATTAAATTCCTGCACAGACCAGTTGAACATCGAGCTACTTATTGAAGATATTACGGATATTACATATTGAGCATTATAAAAGGCGGCATCCTGTGCGGATGCCGCCTCATCTTATTTAACATATTTTACCAAAACCAACTTGTTGAGACAAACAAAGTTAGAAGCACAAAACCAACAGATATACCGAGAGAAAACAAATTCAACTTCAGAAATTTCTTTGCTGTTCCATCACAAGTGATAATTGCAAATAATTGAGCGCCTGCGGGAACTGGTATGTAATATATAAAACCAAAACCTGCAAGATGCCACTGAACCCAAAGGCCCAAAATATTAAACAACAAGGTAAGTAGACCTAATAACCACAAAATACCGGATAGCACATAATTGATGACCGTAATTGTTTTAGCCTTCATCATTAAGCAATGCACCTCCATTATTTGCAAATTTCAACAGACCACCGGCTGCCAGGCAAATGGGAGCAGATCCCTGGCTTTGACCTTGATAAGCTTGCCGTTTTCATCATTAACGATCACCATCATATCCGGGGCGTATTCCATAAACATCTGCCTGCAATTTCCGCAGGGAGGGATTACACCGTTTAGGCTCCTTTCGTGGGCAGCCACAATGGTATCAAATTCCCGCTCTCCGGCAGAAATAGCGATACCCATGGTAATATATTCCGCGCAGGAGCCATGGATGCCGTCGCAATTCACACCCTTATAAATATTGCCGTTTTTGCACCGCAGGGCGCAGCCTACGGTATGATGATAAACGCCATCGTCAAAATTCTCCGCCAACACCTGCAGCGCCAGCGCAACCAGCTCTCTATCTCGTTCAGTCAGTTCATATCGTTCCATAGCTCATCCTCCTAGCCTATATTTATTATACCACTGGCTGAGAAAGAGGTCAATTATCCATTGTGCATTATGCATTCTGCATTATAAAAATCCCACAGAGGAAATTCCTCTGTGGGATTTTATTTAGACCTCTTTGTACATCGTTACCGCATCATCCTTACGGACATTATCGGCCACCTGTACCACTTCAACCGCTACAGTGCGCTGCCCCATAGCGATCTCGATCCTGTCACCGACCTTGACCTCGTAGCTTGCCTTGACCACTCTTCCATTTACCTGGATGCGGCCATTGTCGCAAGCTTCGTTTGCCACGGTACGGCGCTTAATGAGCCGGGATACTTTCAGGTATTTGTCCAGGCGCATTACTTAGCTACGGAATCCTTCAGGGTCTTGCTTGCCTTGAAAACGGGCAGGCGGGTTGCGGGGATCTGGATGGTCTGCTTGGTGCGGGGGTTACGGCCCACGCGGGCTTCACGGGTCTTGGCCTCGAAAATACCAAAGCCGGAGACGGATACCTTATCGCCCTTAACCAGGCTCTCAGCAATAACATCCACGGTGGCATTGACAACGCGCTCGGCGTCCTTCTTGGTCAGGCCGGCCTTCTCGGCAACGGCAGCGATGAGTTCGGTTTTGTTCATGTTTTTTACCTCTTTTCCAAAGAATGGTACTTTACTTTAACATAAATTTAGTGATATTGCAAGGGTTTTTGGCAAAATAACCTATTTTTTCATTTCAAACGAAGAATTTTTGCCAACTTTTCACCCTTAGGCAAAAGCAGGCAATCTTCCCGGGTAATGGAATTGCACCAGATAATACTTACCAAATACACCACAACACCCACCGCCACAGGTGCGCCGCACAGCAAAATGCTACTATGGATATGCAGCACATTTTCCATCACGTAGATGGTGCCAAATACGCAAGCGCCCATGAGCAGCGCCGGCAGCAAGGGGCGCAGCAAACTTCTGATCAGCTTAGGTTTTTGCGGTACAAGGAACGCAATAGCAATCAGATTCAAAACAATGATACATACATAGCACAATAAAGTGGCCATAGGCACACCCAGGATGCCCAATTTAGGATTGGCTACAAAAACAGATACCAGCGCCAGCCGCACACCGCCGCTGAGCAGGGATGTGATCACCGGCACATAAGCATAGTTGTGGCTTTGCAGAATGGTGTTAGTATAGGTGGTAACAGAAGACAAGAACAAAGATATGCTTAAAATCTGCATTGCCTGCATCGCCAGCTCCTGCCGGTAGCCATCATAGAACAGACCTGCCAAAGGACGGGCGATCAGCGCCAAACCAATGCTGCAGGGCAGCGCCAGCAGGCTGGTGATCCGGGCGGAAGATTCTTCCGTTGCTCTTACGCCGACGTCATCATTCAAAGTGATCTTTTCTGTAATTGCAGGCAGCATACTCACCGCGATGGGGGAAATCAGCGCAAGGGGCATGGTAAAGAAGGCATACATAAAATTATAGATACCCTTAATATTATCTGCCGTCAGCTGCACCAATCTTTCTGCCGTGGGCATAGAAGCAGCGCCTTCCAAAATGCTCTGCTGCACCTCATTGACCAAGGGCGCATTGTACTGTCCTGCGCCGATGATTTGTTTCAAAGTGCCCATATACATGCCTACTTCTGCCACATTCAAAAACTGCATAATACAGGCGCCCACCGTAATGGGCAAAGCAATGGCCAGCATGCTTTTGACAATACTGCGATAGCTGCGCACGCCCTCCGGATTATTGCCCATAGTCCGGTAGGCTTTGTTGAACATAAATTTCAGGTAAATTGTAGAAGCCAGACAGCTTGCTGTAACACCTAAGATGGCTCCGCCAGCAGCCAAGGGGATACTTCCGGTCATCTGCATCAGCACATAAGCCAACACCAGACCCACAACCAGCTTTACCGGTGCTTCCAGCACATTGCTGACGGAGGTAGGCCGCATATTACCCTGACCCTGGAAGAAGCCCCGGTAGGAGGACATAAATCCGATCATCACGGCGCAGGGAGCAAGACACATAATAGCGATCCAGGCATCCGGCTGATTCTGATAAGCCGCCAGTTCTTTGGCAAAAAACAGCATTAACACCGTACCGATACCGCTGAGGAAAACAAAGGCGAACCGGCAGGCCTTGAAAATCCGCTTTACCTGACGATCATGGCCCAGCGCTGCCGCCTGGCTGATCATCCGGCTTAGCGCCAAAGGCAGACCGGCCGTTGCCAGAGTCAGCAGCAGGGAATACACATCGTAGGCAGTATTAAAATAGGCAAATCCCGCATCTCCAATGACCATTTTCAGGGGAATCTTATAAAACGCACCGATAACCTTAACGATTATCGTAGCGGCAGCAAGCCATACGGCGCCTTGCAGGAAATTTTGTTTTTTATTGTTCTCAGACATACTGCGCTCCTTTACTTGCTCTCAGCAAAGAGTCGGGGGATGGTATGCTCCGTAATGGTCTTTACCGCTCCGGCGATGTCCAACGTAGGGAACTTGCCGTTTTGGTACAGCACCTTGCCCCGCACCATAGTCATGGCCACATCCGCGCCCTGTACGCTGAATACCAGGCTGGATAGCACGTTATGACAGGGGATCAGATGAGGAGCGGAAAAATCCACCAGTGCCAGGTCAGCATCCATGCCTACCTTCAGCATGCCGGTTTCTTCGCTTCTTAATTGGGCTCTTGCGCCGCACACGGTAGCCATCATCAGGGGCGCTGCCGCGGGCATCGCCTCGGGAGCATCCGCTATCTTTCGCTGCTGATAAGCCGCCTGGCGCATTGCCTGGAACAGATCGCAGCTGCCGGCTTCTGCCGGGCCGCCTGTACCCAAAACCACATTCAGGCCGGATTTTACCAAAGAAGAAATATCTGCAGATTTGCGTCCTGCCTTGGCGTCGGCTGCCGGTGTTACCACACAGGACACCTTCCGCTTGGCAAGGATCGCCCGATCCTGCTCTGTCAAATTCACACAGCCGGTAGCCGTTGCGCCCTGACTAAACAGCCGGTGGCAATTTAACAGCTCCGTTTGGGTCAGGCCGGTGCGTTCTTCGCAGTCGGCAGCTTCTTCCTTCGTTTCGCTAAGGTGCAGCTGCATGGAAAGTCCCTTTTCCCGGCTATAATCGGAAAGGGCTTCCCACAGCTTATAATTGCCGGTATACTCCGCATAAATACCTGCATCCACTCGAATGCGGCCGTTATCATGATTATGCCAGGTGTCTGCCGCATCCTGCAAAAGCCGACACACCGGGTCAGTTTCAAAATCAAATTCCTCATTTTCATCGATAAAACGGTAGCAAGCCATAGCCACATTGGCCTTGATGCCGCTTTCTGCTGCCGCCTGTGCCACCGCCTTGGGGAACACGCCCAGATCAGACACAGAGGTAATGCCAAAACGCAAGCACTCAGCGATGCCCAAAGTAGCGCAGGCCTTTGCGCTTTCCTCATCCAGCTTGGCTTCCTTTTCCAGCAGCGTTTTCAAAGTATCTACACGGCCGGTTTCATCTAAGTAACTGCGCAAAGCGGTATTTGTTAAATGGGTATGACAGTTGATCAGGCCGGGAATAGCCACCATGCCCGTTCCGTCGATGATCACATCCGGCTTTTCCTCCGGAGCGGTCTTGCCAATATAGACGATCTTGCCATCCTGAATGCCGATAAATGCGCCGAAAAGCACCTGCATCCGCTCATCCATGGTCACCGCTGTTATATTACAGATCAGTGTATCCACTTAATCGCTTCCTTTCATCCGGTCAAGAAGGGCTGTTTTATCAGAAAGCACCTTTTCGATCCGGTCAATATATTCCTCAGGGAATTTGGGATTGGCCCAACGCTCCACCTTGCCCCCGGGCAGATTCAGCTTGCTCATACCGCCGCCGCCCAAAGACAAAATGCTGTGAAGCTCTTCCATCATATAAATATTATACAGGCAATCCTTGTCGGGTTTGCTCCAACCTACGTTTTCAAAGCTGCCGGACATATATTTCTGCCGGTAAAGATAATAGGGGGTATAGCCCGCCTTGGCTAAAGCCTGACCGGCATACTCCACCATTTGGGCTACCTGCTGCTGACTGGGCAGATTCTGCCGCTTTTCAAACAAGTCCGCGCCCTTTTTCAGCGCCAGGGTATGCACCGTAATGTTTTCCGGCTGTAGGGCGATCACTCCGTCCAAACTCTGGGCAAAATGGGCTTCATCGTCGGTAGGCAGACCGGCGATCAGGTCCATATTAATGGCGTTAAAGCCCACCTTCCGGGCGATGTCATACAGCCTGCGGATATCTTGGGCCGTGTGGGGTCTGCCGCAAGCCTTCAAAACACCGTCTTGCAGGCTTTGGGGATTGATGCTGATCCGGTCTGCGCCCCCATTCCGGATGGCTAAAAGCTTTTCTTCGTCCAGGGTATCCGGCCGACCGGCCTCCACAGTAAACTCTATGCAGCGGGAAAGATCAAAATTTTCCCGAATTTCTCTCAGCAACGTTTCTAATTGCTGTGCGCTCAGGGTAGTAGGCGTGCCGCCGCCGATATAAACCGTGCGTACCGAATAGCCGGATTCTTTCAGCAAAGCGCCGGTATGCCGGATTTCCTGATGCAGACATTTCAAATACGGGTCTAACAGCTCTGTGCGCTTACCGATGGTACGGCTGACAAAGCTGCAATAACTGCACCGGGTAGGGCAAAAGGGAATGCCCACATATAAAGAAATATCCCGGGAAACAGTCTTTTTTACCGCCTTCACAGAAGCTGCTGAGCATTTTACCGCCAAAGCCGCTCTGTCAGGGGTCACATAATAGACCTTTTCCATAGTTTTGCGGGCTTTTTCCTCTGTGCTGCCCTCCAGAAGCTTCCGGGTAGTCAGCTTGGTAGGACGCACACCGGCCAGCGCGCCCCAGGGGTTATCCTCCCCCAGCAGCTGCCGGGCAGCCAGATAGAAGCTTTGCTGCAGCGCCTGCCGACGCAGACGGACAGTTTCTTCCGCTGCTTTTATGCGCCGGGCTGCCCGAACGGTCTTGCCGCTTACGGTAATGGTGGTTACCGCTGTCAGCCAGGTTTTGGAGCGGATCAGCTTGGATACCGCTTCGCCCTGTGGATCACCGGGGAACAAGGACATCTGCAGCTGCTCTACTGCATATAAGTCGTTATGCCCACGTAACTGAAGTTCCATAAACTTACCTCAAAAAGAGATTATACTGTTTCTCCCGGGCGATGGTGGAGCTTTCTCCGTGTCCGGGGAAAACGCCTAATTCACCATCAAAGCTGCGAAGCCTCTGTAATGAAGTCAAAATTGTCTGCCAATCACCGCCGGGAAGGTCGGTTCGGCCGCAAGAGCCGGCAAACAGGGTATCGCCGGTAAATAAAAGCCCCTGGGTTTCCAGACATACCGAGCCGGGGGTATGGCCGGGGGTATGATACACCCGAATCTTAAAACCTGCCAGGCAGAGCTCGTCCCCCTCCCCATAAAAATGGGTATAATACAGCTTACCTGCCGTCATCTGGGGCGGCATAGTCAGCTCCTGCTCGTGAATATACACCGGGCAACCGGTTTCTGCCGCTAAGTCCCGCACCGCACCCACGTGGTCAAAATGGCCGTGGGTCAAAAGGATCGCAGCCACGCGCTTACCTAATCTTTCTGCCTGAGAAAGCACTGCTTCCGGCTCATAGCCGGGGTCAATCACCAGACAATCTGTCCGGTCAGGGTCATACAGCAAATAACAGTTGGTCTGATAAGCGCCCAAGGGCATCGTAATAAGCTCCATATTACCTCCGGGGACTGTCCATTAACTGATCTGTATCTAAGATTAAGGTCACAGGGCCGTCGTTGACGGACTCCACCTGCATATCCGCACCGAAGCGGCCGTGCTGGGGCGGGTAGCCCAATCGGGTGCATTCTGCCAAAAACTGCTCGTACAGCTGCTCCCCCAGCTGGGGCGGGGCAGCCTCGGTAAAGCTGGGGCGGCGACCCTTGCGGCAATTGCCGTACAGGGTAAACTGGCTTACCACCAGCACCTGACCGCCTACACTTTCCAGGCCCAGATTCATTTTTCCGTTTTCATCCTCGAAGACCCGCAGACCCAAGGCCTTTTCTGCCAGATAGCGGCATTTTTCCTCGTTATCCCCCGGGCCAACGCCCAACAGGATCAGAAAACCTTTGCCGATGCTGCCTACCGTTTCTCCGTGGATGGTCACAGAAGCGGATTTCACCCTTGTCAGAATTGCTCTCATAGTTAACCTCAGTTTTGTCCTCTCCGGGAGCCGACAACATCCCGGATATTCAGCAGCCGGTTACGAACCATATCCAGCTCCTGTACATTCTTTACTTCAAAGCGCACCGTAAATACGCTGCGGCCGCCGGGCAGATCCTTACCGGAAAGCTCCTTGACCCGGATACGGGCGGTGGTCATCACCGTGGCCACATCCAGCAGCAAGCCGTCTCTGGTAATGCAGTCCAGCTCCAAGGTGGTATCAAAGGGCTGCTCATCCACATTCGCCCAGCGCACCCGCACCCAACGGGCAGCCTGGGTAGGATCGTCCCGGTGGGCTGCATTGGGACAGTCGGCCCGGTGTACGGAAACGCCGAAGCCCTTGGTAATAAAGCCCACGATGGCATCGCCGGGAACAGGGGTGCAGCACTTGGAGAACTTGATCATACAAGAATCAATGTCCTCCACGATAACACCGTTAACCGCATGGCGGCCCTTGTTTTCCTCGGGGGAAAGCCGCAGAGGACTTTGTACAGTCTTCTCTACGGTTTGCGCTTTCAACGCCCGGTTGATATCATCACGGATACGGCCCACTGCCTTAACTGCAGTCAAGCCGCCGTAGCCGATGGCTGCGTACATATCGTCCCAGTTATCAAAGGCCAGCTTTTTCAGCAGCTGCTGCTCCAGCTCCGGGTCATTCAGGCTGCTAAGGGGCAGCATCAGCCGCTTCATTTCTGCTTCAAAGCTGCTTCTGCCGTGGAGAACGTTCTCCTCCCGCTTTTCTTTCTTAAACCACTGCTTGATCTTGGTGCGAGCCTGGTTGGACTGACAGATATTCAGCCAGTCACGGCTGGGGCCCTTGGCGGATTTGGAGGTAATGATCTCCACAATGTCGCCGTTTTCCAAGGGTGTGTCAATATTACAGATCCGGTTATTGACCTTGGCACCCACCAAAGAATTGCCAACGCCGGAGTGAATGGCGTAAGCAAAGTCGATGGGGGTAGAGCCTGCAGGCAGACCCATGATCTTACCCTTGGGGGTAAAGACAAACACCTCATCGTCGAACATATCGATCTTCAGGGAGTTCACGTAGTCTTCTGCATCTGTATCCTGCTGGCTTTCCAGCAAGCGGCGCACCCACTCAAAGTCCTTTTCGTTGCCTTCGCCTGCGCCCTGCTTATATTTCCAGTGGGCAGCAATACCGTATTCAGCAGTTTCGTGCATTTCCCAGGTACGGATCTGCACCTCAAAGGGAATGCCCTGGGTGCCGATAACCGTGGTATGCAGGCTCTGATACATATTGGGCTTGGGGGTAGAGATATAGTCCTTAAACCGTCCCGGCACCAGGTTAAACAGGTCATGGATATGACCTAAAACGTTATAACAGTTGGGGATAGAATCCACAATAACCCGGAAGGCATAGATATCATACAGCTCCTCTATGGACTTTCCCTGCTGATTCATTTTCCGGTAGATAGAATACACGTGCTTGATACGGCCGTAGGTCTCATTATGGATACCCATATCGGACAGCCGCTGGGTGATCCGCTCCTGAATGGTGTGCATAAATGCCTCGTCCTGATCCCGGTGAGCATTCAGGTAACCGATAATATCCTCGTAAGAATGGGGATCCAGATACCGCAGAGCAATATCTTCCAGCTCCCATTTGACCTTCTGCATACCAAGACGGTGCGCCAAGGGGGCGTAAATATCCATGGTCTCCCGGCACTTGGAGATCTGCTTTTCCGGGGTCTGATACTGCATAGTACGCATATTGTGCAGCCGGTCAGCAATCTTGATGAGAACCACACGGATGTCCTTGGACATAGCCATGAACATCTTCCGCAGATTTTCCATCTGGGCTTCTTCCGTACTGGAAAAGTTAGCGCGGGTCAGCTTGGTAACGCCTTCTACCAGCTCAGCGGCAGTGCGGCCAAACAGACGGGCGATCTCGTCAAAAGATGCGTCCGTATCTTCGATACAGTCGTGAAGCAGCGCGCCCAGCACTGCGTCCATATCCAAGCCCATTTCCGCCACGATCTCCGCCACAGCCAGAGGATGGATAATATAGGGGGAGCCGTCCTTCCGCTTTTGGTCCTTGTGCTTTTCCCGGGCGTATTCTACGGCCTTATCGATCAGGTCCATATCTGCTCCGGGCATGCACCGGTTCACAGTTTGGTACATAGCTCCGTAATGTTCAGCAAAACTTTCCATTATTTTCAGCTCTCTTTCGCAGCGATCAGGCGCTGCATGGTTGCACTTTCATTTAAGTCCGCCTTGCCCGGACCGGGACATAGGCGAATGGTCATATATTTACGGTGATTTTCCGTTTCCAGCAGACCCACATCCCGGAAAATATCCAGGCAGATCAGCAGCTGAGCAAGGCTCAAGCCCTGCCCCCACCAACGGACGATCTTTCTGCAAAGGCACATGGGATCTTCCTGAATAACGCCTTCCGAGGAAGCTGCTAAGTACCGCCACACCGTAGCCAAGGTAGATCGCTCCGGAAGCAGCTCTTCTGCCCACTCCCTATCCAACGTATTTTCCTGCAAAGCACGGTAGCCGGCAGTCTGATACAGGCAAGGAGCATCGCAGTGAGGTCTTATGTCCTGCAGATTCATCTGCACGCTTTTCATGCCCCGGTACTCGTTGATCTGGGGCATAAAAGCCACATCCACCAAATCACCCTGGCATACAGACGCGCTTTGGGCATTGGCAGAAAAATAAATAGCCTGGAAGCTGTGACCGTTCCGGGATAGCTGCAGACGCATGTGCCGTCCGCTGCCTACCTGACCGATCTTGTCAATACGCAGCTTTTCCATTACCAGCAAGGGCTTGGGACAGCCGTTGCCGCAGGGCTCCATACGGGAAAGCTCCTCCACACTATTTAAGCTCAGCAGCTCCGGTGTCACGGCACAATCTGCATCCAGCACAGTACGGGGGCAATCCTGAGCATAGAAATTCCGGGCAAGCTGACCGATCCGCTGCCGGAATGCCGGGATCTTGTCCTTGGAAATGGTAAAGCCTGCTGCCAACTCGTGGCCGCCGTAGCTTTCCAGCAGCGGGGAAAGCTCCTTCAAAGAAGCAAACAGGTTAAAGCCGCCGTAGCTTCTGGAGCTGGCCTTGCCGTGTTCACCGTCCAGGCAAATCAGGAAGGTGGGGCAGCAGTATTCCTCTGCCATACGGCTGGCAACGATACCAACCACGCCCTGGTGCCAGTTTTCATCTGCCAAAACGATAGCATCCGGCAGCTCCTCCGGCAGCATTTGGGCGGCCTGTTCATAGATTTCCGACTCTACCGCCTGGCGTTGCCGGTTCAGCTCGCAAAGGCCCTTGGCAAGCTGGGATGCCCGCTGGGGGTCTTGGGTCAAAAACAGCTCCACAGCCAAATCGATCTTGCCCATTCTGCCGGCAGCATTGATCCGAGGCGCCAAAATATAGCCTACGGAAGATGCCGTCAAGCTTTCTGCATCACAGCCGCTTTCCTTAATAAGGGCAGCAATACCCGGCCGCTGGGTCTGCCGCAAAGCCTGCAAACCCCGCTCCACAAACACCCGGTTTTCTCCCGTAAGCAGCATTACGTCTGCCACCGTTCCCAGGCACACCATATCTGCATAGCTTTCCAGCACCGCGCGCTGGCTGCCGCAGATAGCGCTGGCCAGCTTAAAGGCGACGCCTACGCCGGAAAGATTCAGGTGGGGATAACCGCCATCCGGCCGGTGAGGATCTACCACCGCTACAGCCAAGGGCAGCATTTCCTTACACTCGTGGTGATCGGTGATCACCAGGTCAATACCCAGCTGCTTACAAAGCCGGGCCTCCTCCACCGCGGTAATACCGCAGTCCACCGTCACGATGAGCTTGACGCCCTGTTCGTGCAGGCCGTGGATAGCGATGGGGTTCAGGCCGTAGCCCTCTTCCAGCCGGCCGGGAATATAGGGAATGCAGTCCGCTCCCCGACGGCGCAAAAAGTCCGTCAGCAGACAGGTGGCGGTAATGCCGTCCACGTCATAGTCACCGAAAACGGCAATTTTTTCCCGGCGCTGGAGCGCCCGGTTGATCCGCTGAACAGCCGGCAGCATATCCTTCATCAGGAAAGGCTCCGGCAAGGCGCAGCTGCAGCTTAAGTATTGCTCTGCTTTCCTTGGATCTTCCATACCCCGGCAGGCCAGCACCATAGATACCAGCGGCCCATACCCTGCGCTTATCAGGGCATTCACAGCTTGGGGCTGAGGCTGTGAATAATTCCATACTCCATACTTCAACGCATAACACATCCAATTATATCATTTTCCTGATATTATAACAAAAATACGCCCAATACACAATAGGGGTTTGAAAAAAAGTAGGTTTCCTCAATTATCTAACATCCGTTGACTTTCCGGTAAACCGCCGTTATAATAAAGAAAAAATGCAAAGGAGCTTTATTATGCATCTGGATCATAACCACCTGGGCGATCACCACGCCCACGATCATAGCCACAGCCACACTCACGAGCACACTCACGACGGCGTGGCCCATACCCATGAACACAGCCACGAGCACGACCATGATCACGTACATCCCCACGATCATGACGCCCTCCACGCCCAGGGCATCCCTCATGAGCACAGCCACGATTGCGCTCACGACTGCGCCTCCTGCGGCTCTGCCTGCAGCCACACCCCTATGGAAGAGCTGCTGGCCCTGATGAAATATATGGCAAATCACAACGCCGCCCACGCCGCAGAGCTGGCCCAGTTGGCAAAGCAGCTGGAGCAGGCCGGTGAACACGCCGCTTATGAGCAGGTCATGGCTGCCGTTTCCGATTTTGAAAAGGGCAATATGCGCCTGAGTGTTGTTTTAGCCAGCCTGACGGCGAAGGAGTAAGCCATGTGCCTTTCTACTGTTTATAAAAATCAGAAAACGGAAGATGCCGTTGTAATGCGTAACGTAATGTCCATCGAGTGTAAGGACGGCCTGGTACTGCTGACCGACCTGATGGAGCGCACCGTTGCCATTGAAGGCAAGCTCATCAGCGCCAATTTGGTTGACGGTTACGTCATCGTGGAAGAAACCAAATAAACGAAAAGCCGCTGCTTGGGCGGTACACCACAGTGATAAAATGCCTATAAATGGCGTTTATTCCTGCCATCCGGCGTTAAAAATGCTCGAAATACATACAGTATTTCTGCGCTTTTTGCCTTGACTGACAGAAATACCCGCAATTTATAGGTGCGTAGCAGTTTTGAAGTGGCAACTTTTTTGATTAACAAATAACAAAATTCCCGGAATGCTGACGCATTTCGGGAATTTTTTGTGAAGTTAAACGGAAAAGGGGCCGGTCAAAACCACTTTATCA
>JAZSPA010000025.1:0-150917 GCA_045537165.1 Faecousia sp. | reverse complement strand
TGGAAAGAGTAACGATTACTGCAATCAGTGCAGTAAAGATTCCCTGAATTACCTGGACGGGAATTCCTCTGGAAGATGCCAGCTGAGGATAAACCAAGGCCAAAGTCAATTTGTTGGAAGCGAAATACCAAAACAGGATTACTGCGACTAAGATACCTGCCAACACAGCAATTTGCACCGGGGTAACAGATAGAATATCGCCGATCAAATACTTGTTGTACTTTGTGAAGCTTCCTCCGCCCAGTGTGGCAACAAAAATACCGAGAGCAACGGCAGTACTGGAAAATACACCAATCAGCGTATCTGCGGCGTGGTTGCTTTTGCTTCGGATAAGACTAAAGAGTGCGGAAAATAACAGACTGAAAATTACGGCGACCCAGGTAGGTGCCATAACGCCAAGAATGCTGCCAATGGCGATTCCTGTGAAAGCGGAGTGTCCCAACGCATCGGAGAAGAAACTCATCTTTCCTGTTACGATCATCGTAGAGCATATGCCAAATAATGGTGCAATCAAAAGAATCGCAAGAAATGCATTACAAATGAACTCCCACCGGAACATTTCGAAGGGGAGAAGCTGACAAATCTTATACCATAAACTCACAGCTTTTCGCCTCCTTTGCGGTGGAACACCTGATTAAATTCGTCAGAAGACAGGACTTCCGTTGGTGTACCCTGAACCAAAATGCTTTGATCAATTAAAATTACTTGGTCGGCATAGTGAGGGAGCATACCAAAGTCGTGGGTCGTCATCAAGATAGAAAGGTCGTAGGTTTGTCGGATTTCATCCAGCATATCCATTAACAGTGTCATGCCTTCCACATCAACACCGGACAAAGGCTCGTCCAGGATCAGAATGTTGGGAAGGGGTTCCAGCGCCAAGGCCAAAAGAACGCGTTGTAATTCGCCGCCGGACAAGGTTCCAACCCGTTTGTCAATCAACTCTTCGCCGTGTACTCTGGAAAGACAATCGGAAATTTTCTCCCGCATAGATTTTCCGGTTCCTAAAAAAGCCGGGCGTTTGCCCATACAGCAAACAAACAGATCGCTCACCGTTATGGGATCGCCAGGGTCAAAAGTCGGACTCTGGGGTACGTAGCCAATCATTGGTCTGCGGTTGCGCTGGCCGGGAACAGCAAATGAGATTACACCGGCGTGATCAACTTGCCCGAGGATGGTTTTTAATAAAGTGCTTTTACCGGCTCCGTTGGGGCCGATAATAGCGATCAGTTCTCCGCAATGGGCGTGGAGGCTGATATTGGACAAAATATCTTGGTTGCCGATACGGACACCGAGATTGTGGATTTTCAGGCAGCAGGCGTGTCCGCAGCCACCTTCGTGGGCACCGATCTTCATCCCAATGCCTCCTTTAATGTGTCAATATTATTGCGCATAGCTGTAAAGTAACTTTCACCGGAAATAGCCATATCCAAGGAAAAACTTCTCGCTCCTGTTTGTGCGGAGATGATGGTTGCGGCAGAGGTACTGCCGTTCTTTTCTGTAAAAATAGCGGGGAGTTGGTGCGTCGCAACCAAGTTGCACAGTTCAATCAGTTCTGCGGCAGAGGCTTCACTGCCGGATTCCTCTTCAATGGCTTTGAGGATGTGCAGGTCATAGGCTTCTGCCAAATAGGAAAAACCGTCGTGGAATGTAATCAGTTCCCTGGACTTTAGCTGAGAAAGTTGGACGCCGTACGCATCCAAATGATTAAACTTTTCTTCCAGTGTGCACCAATTCTGCTGGAAGGTTTCTGCGTGCTGGGGGTATTGATTCTGCAGATTGGTCAAAATGTTTTTGCACATTTGTCTTGCGTTAGCAGGGGAGAGCCAATAATGGGGATCCTGCTCGTGGTGATGATCGTCATGCTGGTGATGGACAGAATCTTCTTCACAGTGCAGCGCAATGCCTTCGGATGCGTCGATAACATTACTGCACCGATGCAGTTCATCTTCCAAAAAACTCTCCAATCCGGCGCCGCTGAGAATCACAAGCTCAGCACCTTCCAGGATCTGCATTTGCCGAACTTGCAATGTGTAATCGTGGAGGCAGGAAACATCTTCGGTGACTACCTGTGCAACGCTAATGCCCGTTCCGGCGCAAAGATCTCTTGTAAATTCGTAGACCGGCAGCGTGGTCGCTGCTATTTGGGGGGTGTTTTTGGTTTTTGTGCATCCGGCAAAACTCAGCATAAATGCTATTAAAATTATCAGCGAAAGTATACGTTTCAATATAACCATCCCTATACTTTATTCTCTATATAGAATAACATATCTGTCAAGAAACCGGGAGACTGCAAAAAGCAGTCTCCCGGCTATGCGTTGATTAGAAAGTAATTTGGTACATAGAGTAAATATCCAGATCTTTCACTGTAAAAGTGATTTTGGAGCCTTCGATTTGGCTGGGGATTTGTGTACCATCTGGGATCAGACAAACTCCCTTAGGCGTTTTCTCGCAGTCAATCGTCACGGTGAAATCTTCAACTCTTCTGGCTTTGTGCTCGTGATTGATCAAAACAGTGTTGACGAGCAGTGTATTTTCGTCTTTAAACACAGTGATTTCCACATCCTTAGCAGCGTCCGATGTGAGGCTGGAGCAGAAGTTGAGGCACTCGGTCAAAAGATTGTTGAAAAGACTTTTATGCTCGTAAAGATTAATTGCCTCCAATGCAACAGAAGACCACAGAACCGTACCTTCTCCGTATGTTGTCATAGCAATTACGGGGATGTCTGTTTTGATACCGGGAGGGTTGGAGTGGATGGAAGCAAACTTTTTCGTGTTTTGATGGGTGTAGGGGAGGGTAAGTGTAGCGAGAACAGCATCAGACGGGATGCCCTCAACGATGGGAGCGTTTCCACTGAAGTTAAGAGGATGCTCTGCGTTAAAATAATCAAAGCAACTTTGAACTGCTTCTTTAGGGGCGATATAGACAGTTTGTTCCTTGGTTCTTCCGGTGACCTTGGCACCGAAGAATTCCCGGAGTAAAGCTTCGTTGTCGCTGCCGCTGAAATACAGCTTGCCGCCATTTTTGACATAGTCAATGATGCGCTGGTTGTCAAAAGCATCTTCCTGGGTCAGCGCGGGGGCAACCAGAACTTTGTATCCGGTGAAGTCATGGAAACTTCCGGTTACACCGCACAAGTTGTTGTACTTGATTATGGTGCCTACAGTGTTGACAACGGATTCAAAATTGGTATGGGGTTCCTCCCGGGGATTGAAACGACTTTTCAGGCTGTAATACAGACCGATCTCTTCTACAGCTTGTCCCTTCATATAAGGCTCGTATGGGATCAGTTCATTAAATACATCGCCAATCTGCGTATATACCCGCTCATCCATTGTGCCGACGGGATCAATTGCGTCGATCACCAAAGACGCACCATGGTTGGCGGCAGTCTGGAACATCTCGGAGCGCATAATATCCCGGGATTTGATCTGGGTATGTACGGAGAGGTTCGGAGCGCAGCGGGAGAACATATATTCAAAAGGCTGGTTATTGGAAATGTTTCGATAGAATTTGCAGGCAAAAGTGTGGCTGCAGCCATCTCTGTACAAATCGCCGCCTGCGTAGTCGCAAGCTGCAACTACTTCTTCTGCGTTGGCGGTAGTAGGACTCGGGACAGCTGCCTGAGCAACATTATGCTGTACACTGACTCCGGGGAAAGTTTCTCTGGTCAGGTCAGTTACCCACTGGGCAAATTCACCCATCCACTGTCTGCGCTTGTGGATGTGCATAAGCCACCGCGGATCTGTCCAATCTTTCTCCAGCGGCAGTTCACCGCCAACTTCCTCTGCCCACTTCTTCTGGCAGTGTTCGCAATAACACATATGGGGCCAGAAGAGCATATCGTAGAACATTCCGTCTACGGTAAAGTAGTCGGCCATTTCTTTAATTTGCGCCTCCACAAATGCGCGGTATTGCGGGTTGTTGGGGCAGCAGAAGCCATACCGAGCCTGCTTACTGCTGGTGTCGGAGAATTCCATTTCAGATACAGCGCCTTTTACTTCCCGGCGGGATTTGCCGTTTTCGCCCAACATTCTCCATTGGGGATAGTTGTCATGAGCCCAGGTGTTATAGATCAGGCTGTAATAACCCGTTACATAAATGCCGTTTTCGTGACACAGATCTACCAACCGACGCATGGCATCTTCTTTACCGACAAAGCCGGCGTGCATTTTTGCGGTTTTGGTAGGATAGTAGCACAGACCCACATGGGACTGGAAATACAGCATAGCACTTTGGATCTTTGCCTTTTTCAGGTTTTCCACATAGATCTCGGGAGAGAACTTCGAAAGAAAAGTTTCGTCCCAATCGTCAATGTGCATATCGCAAAGGTGTCTGCGGAAAGCGTTTTTATACCACACGGTAATCACTCCTTTTTGTGATACGACTTGATTCTGGATTACTTTTTGCGTATAATGAACAAAGAAATAGCACTTGCGTTGCAGGAGGAGACAAAAATGCTGGAAGTTTCTATGACCGAGCTGAAAAACATCCTGATTGATTTTCACAATTTAACGAAGTTCAAAATTGTCCTTTATGATGCAGACAGAAAACCGTTATACTCCTACCCGGAAGCGATGTGTGCGTTTTGCAAAACCGTTCGCGAGGATTTAATTCTTGCAAAAAAGTGTATTGAGTGTGACAATATCGGTTTTGATATTTGTGATAAGACAAGAAATCCGTATATCTATGAATGTCATATGTCCGTTACAGAGGCCATTGCCCCCATATACTCCGATGAAGTTCTTGTGGGGTATTTGATGTTCGGACAAATCCGAAAGCCGGAGTGCGAAGAGATCTACAGCAAAGCAAGATCTGTTTCGGAAAAGGGAAGAATCCTGCTGACGGAAGATATGATCCGTCAAATACCTACAGCGGATGCCGATTATATTCGTTCCGCAGTAAATATGATGACGATGTGTGCCAGTTATTTATGCACCAAGGAAATTATTCGCAGAAATCCCAATATTCTTACATATCACCTGGAACAATACATACACAGTCATTTGGGTGGCGATTTGTGTACAGAAACACTCTGTAAGCGCTTCTTTATTTCTCGCGCCAAGTTGTACCAGCTGTCAAAACAGACCTTTGGAATGGGCGTATCGGACTATATCCGCCAGCAAAGGCTTCAAAAGTCCAAAAAGCTTTTGTTAAATACTGCAGATTCCGTTTCTCAGATAGCGTTGACGGTTGGAATTCCGGACACAAATTACTTTATCCGTACGTTTAAGCAAGCAGAGGGTGTTACCCCTCTGCAGTACCGTAAAAAGAGGCTTGGTTAGTCGGCCAGCACCAGTTCGGGATTCTCTGCAAAGTGCTTGAGCATCACGATGGGTTCGGTTTTGGAGGTGTTGGTGATCCGAACACCTTCCTTGGCAGCTGCTTCTGTTACGAAGTACTCGTCGTTTGTCAGCTGGCCGTAACGGATCAAGGTGGGAGTCTCCAGTGCCCACTGGTTCAGTGTGCCGGTACCCTGAAGCATAATCAGGCCATAGGCTGCCAGATCCTTAACAACAACACTCTGGCCGGGTTTTACAGTCAGGCGCTTGGCGCAAGCCAGGGGAGACTTATAGCAGATCCATTCTTCGCAGGCTTGCTCGTTGTTCCAAATAACCTTAGGTGCCATAAAGTGCTTTTGACGGAATTCAGGATCTACGTTGGCGTCCCAGTCTATTACGTCCATCAGGTAATCAAAGTTGCCTTTTTCTTCTGCGGGGCAATTCTTCCACAGCAGATCCTCAGAAACGCATTGGCCGCCGTACAGAACAGACTGGTACATAGCGTAAACGTCGCTGGCAAACTGGGGTTCATAGGTGCAAAGGCTGCCGGGGGCATGAAGGACTCCTGGAGGCACATCCCATCCGGTATCCAGGGTGAGCTTATACGCTCTGGAAATATCCAACAGCTGGTTGTCGCCTTTTGCAAAATTAGTAAGGCACTGTTTGGCTTCTTCCTTTGTGGTTTCGGGGTTAAAGCCGAAGAAGGTGAAGGGAAACTCACCGCCGTGATTATTGCACTGCGCGGGGAAGAAGTACATTTCAGGCTTCCCTTCGGCACCTACCCGTGCAGCGTGCTCGTTTCTGTGGTGGATATGATGGGGCAGAGGTCCCTGGTTGTCAAAGAACTTGGAGAACATAGGCCACTTGCCGTACTTGTTCCACAGGTCATTACCGATGATGTCACCCTTGAGCTCAGCGACCATATCCCGCAGGAGCATACGTTCGGTGCCGTCTTCGGAAACGACATAGCTCAGACCTTCATCATCGGGGGTTCCAGGGCCGTTTTCAGCCCAGGTGGTGGAAGCAAACCAACGCTCGTCGATACCGCCTCTTTCCAGACCCAGGACGTAGTAATCTTCCGGATGCAGTTTAATTCGCTTGCCGGGACGGCAGAAGGATCTGGGAACCCAGGTGGGAGCAAGGCGTAGAACACCCTTGCATTCAGTTAAAAGCTTTTTTGCCAATGACATAGTATCCACTCCTTAATGCTAATTTTTATTGGTAAATTGATTATATCGTAATTAAACTCTTCGATATATGGATATCAGTGTACAAAAATAGCATTTTCGGCTATTGCAGTACAAAAATAACCTGCTGCAAACATTTAGATCGCAGCAGGTTTTAATATTGGGGATCAATGGGTGTCCAGCCACTGGTTGACCTTTGCTTTTGCCAGGCGCTGAATGTCTTCTTCGGGATAGGGAGACTCGCTGCCGCCGCGAACGTAGACAAAGTACAGGCCGCCGGGTGTTTGGAACAGGATCTTTTCGTAGCCGGCAGGATCGCCGTAGTAACCGTGGGTGACCTTTTTAATCAGCGTTGCTGTTTCGCTGTCGTATTCTTTCTTGCAAATGATCTTCTTCATATGTAATCCTCCTTAATTTAAATTTCCTTGTTGATTATACAGCAAAAATAGAGATAATCAAGCGGATTCCGAACATTTCGTTAGATTTTACGATGATGTGTCCGGTAAAAAGGATAAATGATACATAATATACAAAAGCCATTTGCAAATACTGGACGAATGTTTTGAAATATGGTATAATTTGCAAGAAAAGGGAGGGAATGGAATGCTGGATATTCCAATGTTTACAACGGAGCTTGGCGTTGCCAGCTTAACGTTTAGCCAGATTCCGTATACGAAAGAAGCTTATGTGCGGATCCAGGATACGTCCGATCCAAATGAGTTTATAAAAGAATGTGTAAGTTTCTGTAAAGCTGCCGGTGCAGAGGCTGTTTATGGTACGGGACATCCTGCTATGGAATCCTATCCGTTTCATACATCTATTTGGCAGATGCGTGGCAGTGTGGCTGCATTGCCGGAATCGGATGCTTGCTTATCTCCTGTTCGGCAGGAAACGTTGGAAAAATGGCGGGAGATTTATAATGAACGAATGAAGTCTGTTCCCAATGCGGCCTGGCTGACAAAAGTCAAGCTAAATCAGCTTTTGAAAGATGCAAATGCTTATTTTGTGCGCAAGGATGAAATTTTGCTGGGCTTAGGCATCCTCCGAGGAAATGTGATCGAGGGGATTGTTGCAACTCAAAAGGGAACGGGTTTTACAGTGCTTTGTGCTTTGGCGCATAGCTTAACTGCGGAAACGGTAGAAGTGGAAGTCGCCTCTGCCAATATACCGGCTGTTCGCTTATATGAACGTGCCGGATTTGTAAAAATAGCAGAATTGTCCTGTTGGAATAAAATTTTATGATCTGTAATGTAAAAATACTTGACAACGTAGCCGCGCTATGCTATAATCGCCCAGGTATCAAGCAAGAAAGCTTGACAGGAGGCGCAAAATGGAAGCAACGGAACTGATCCTTTTGTATGATTATTACGGCGATCTGTTGACGGATCGGCAAAAGGAATGCTTTGAATTGCGCTATAACCAAGACCTTTCCCTTGGGGAAATCGGTCAGGAACTTGGGATCAGCCGCCAGGGTGTGTTTGATAATTTGAGCAGAACGGAAGCCCTCCTTAAAAATATGGAGCAGAAGACCGGCTGTGTGCGCCGGGATCTGGCTTGCCGTAAGGCTATGGAAAAAGTTGCTTGTATTGCATCCGCACTGGAAAAGATAGAAGATGAACGTGTTTCTAAGATTGCTTTCCAGCTTATGGATGCAGTTCATGAGATTGAGGATTAATTATGGCTTTTGAAGGATTAACTGAAAAAATCTCTGCTGCCTTTCGTAAGCTCCGCGGAAAAGGCCGGCTGAAGGAGTCCGATGTCAAAGAGGCTATGCGGGAAATCCGTATGGCTCTGCTTGAGGCGGACGTCAGCTATAAGGTGGTTAAAGACTTCACGAAGTCTGTTACGGAGCGCTGCGTAGGTTCTGATGTGCTGGAGGCTCTCAGCCCTGCACAGATGATCGTTAAGATCGTTAATGAAGAGTTAACAAACTTGATGGGCAGCGAAACAAAACACATTACCATTAACCCCAACGGTCCTACGGTTGTGATGCTTGTTGGTCTGCAGGGTGCCGGTAAAACTACAAATGGTAGTAAGTTGGCTGGTCTAATGAAGCGCCAGGGTAAGCATCCTCTTTTGGTTGCTTGCGATATCTATCGTCCTGCCGCTATTCAGCAGCTGAAGGTCTGCGGCGAAAAGTTGGGCATTCCTGTGTTTGAAAAGGGTCAGACCGATCCTGTGCAGATTGCGAAGGAAGCAATTCTTTATGCCCGTCAGCACGGCCACGACATGGTGTTTCTGGATACCGCCGGCCGTCTCCACGTTGATGAAGTTCTGATGGAAGAACTGAAGAACGTGAAGGCTGTTGTCAAGCCTGACGAAATTATGCTTGTTGTGGACGCAATGACCGGTCAGGATGCTGTGAATGCAGCTCAGAGCTTCCACGAGTGGTTGGATATCGACTCTGTGATGCTCAGTAAGTTGGACGGTGACGCCAGAGGCGGTGCAGCACTTTCTGTGCGTGCAATCACCGGAAAACCCATTAAGTTTGCCGGTATCGGCGAAAAGCTGGAAGACATTGAACCCTTCCATCCGGACCGTATGGCTTCCCGGATTTTGGGCATGGGCGACGTGCTGACGCTGATTGAGCAAGCTGAAAAGGCATACGACGCTAAAAAGGCAGAGGAACTTGAGGAGAAACTTAAATCCAATAAGTTTACCCTTCAGGATTTCTATGATCAAATGGTTCAAATTAAGTCCATGGGTCCCATGCAGGATCTTTTGGCAAAGCTTCCCGGTATGGGTAGCATGAAGAATGTCCAGGTAGACGAGAAGACTATGGCGCATACAGAAGCGATCATTCTGTCTATGACGCCTAAGGAACGTGAAAATCCCGGCATTATCGGTGCCAGCCGTAAAAAGCGCATTGCCGCTGGCTGTGGCTTGAAGGTTGAGGATGTGAACCGTTTGCTTAAATCCTTTGAGCAAATGCGTGCAATGATCAAACAATTCACCGGTCCCAACGCGGAAAAGAAGATGAAGCGTATGCGTGGCTTTGGTGGGTTCCCCGGTTTCCCGGGTCTTTAATTAAGTTCGCTGAAAGCAAATTTGCTTTGCGATATAGAAAAGAAATATTACTTGGAGGTGAAACTCATGGTTAAGATCAGACTGAGAAGAATGGGTGCAAAGAAGGCTCCTTACTACCGGATCGTTGTTGCTGATTCCCGCAGCCCCCGCGATGGCCGCTGCATCGAGGAGATCGGTACCTACAACCCCCTGACCGAGCCCGCTACCATCACTGTTGATGCTGAGAAGGCTCAGACTTGGATCAAGAACGGCGCACAGCCCACCGATACTGTTCGTGGTCTGCTGAAGAACGCTGGCATTCTGTAAGATCCTTACAAAGGAGTTATCCAAATGAAAGAGCTTTTGCTGTATATGGCAAAAAATCTGGTGGACGACCCCGATGCAGTAACAGTTACTGAAACCACAGATGAAGAGGGTAAGGTGCTGCAGCTCCATGTTGCCCCCGGCGATATGGGTAAGGTGATCGGCCGCCAGGGTCGGATCGCTAAGGAGATCCGTACGATCATTAAGACCGTTGCACAGCGCAGCGGCGAGAAAGTCACGGTTGACATCGTGGACTAACGGTTTATGCGTGACGCCTTGCGCCACGCATTTTCCGTTTTATTGGAGGTTATATGAGGCTTGAGTTTTTGCAGGCTGGCGAGATCGTTACTTGCCACGGTGTTCGGGGCGAGGTAAAGGTGCTGCCTTGGGCTGATGGGCCTGATTTTCTGCTTGATTTTAAGCGTGTCCGTATAGATGGCGTATCTTATAAGGTGGAGTCCTGCCGGGTACAGAAGACCTGTAATTTGTTGAAGCTTGCCGGTATCGATACCATGGAGCAGGCCCAGGCTATGCGGGGCAAAATCGTTGAGATTTATCGCTGTGATGCGCCTGCTGAGCTGATTTTTGCAGCAGAATTGATTGGTATGGAAGTGTATGCCGAGGACGTTTGCATCGGTAGCATCTCAGAAGTACTGGATTATCCGGGCAATAAAGTGTATGTTGTTAAAGGCGAGCATACGTATATGATTCCTGCGGTGAAGGCCTTTGTTGTGTCTACAGACATTGATGGGAACAGAATGCAGGTCAAACTGATCGAGGGGATGCGTACAGATGAGAATTGATATTCTTACCTTGTTTCCGGAATCCTTAATTGATGTGCTTTCTGACAGTATTCTGGGAAGAGCGCAGGAGCGAGGTATTCTTCAGATCCGGGCGCATCAGATAAGAGAATATACTGCCAGCAAGCAATGCCAGGTGGATGATTACCCTTATGGCGGCGGTCGAGGCGCTATCATGCAGGCAGATCCCCTGTATCGCTGCTGGGAGGCTGTTTGCGATCAGGCCGGCGGGCCGGTGCATACGGTTTATATGTCCCCATGCGGGCATACCTTCTGTCAGGAGGATGCGATCCGTCTGAGTAAGATGGATAATGTGATTCTTGTGTGCGGTCACTACGAGGGCATTGACCAACGTTTTATTGATGAGTGTGTTGATGAGGAAATTTCCCTGGGCGACTTTGTGCTCACCGGTGGAGAGATCGCTGCTATGGCTGTGACAGATGCTGTTTGCAGGATGGTGCCGGGTGTTCTTTCTGACCCGGAATGCTTTGAGGACGAAAGCCACTTTAACGGACTTTTGGAATATCCTCAGTATTCCCGACCGGCTGTCTGGCATGGCAGGGAAGTACCCCAGATCCTTCTTTCCGGCAACCATGCTAAGGTGGCACAATGGCGCAGAAAACAATCTTTGCGACGCACCAAAGAGCGCAGACCGGATATGTATGAGAAGCTGGATTTAAGTTCTAAGCAAGATAAAAAGCTGCTTGCTGAGATGGAAGCAGAAGATAACGAAAATAAATAAGGCTGTTCGATTGAACAGCCTTATTTTTATTGCACAGGGTTGTAGTTTACAATAATTTCTTGATCGGTAAGGCAGGAGGCATCTGTTACTTTTGTGCCAAATACACTAACGCGGATCAAATAAGGGCAGCGCTCCAGCCATTTCAGCAGGGAAATCTCTGTGTTGTAATCCATCAAAACGGTTCTCAGGCTTATAATGCCTTCCAAGGGCTTTAAGGTGCTGATTTTATTATAGGATCCGTCGATGGTTTGAAGATCGCAATTTTTCTTAAATTCGGGAATGGCAGTGATCTGATTGTTGGAAAAATTCAGACTCACAAGTTTTTCCAAATTTACAAGAGAATTGATCCCTGTCAAGTTGTTGTTGGAAATATTCAGGGTAGTGATGGTTTTGCAGTTGGAAACAGCGCTTATATCTGCAAGGGAATTGTTGGACAGATCCAGCGCGGTTATGGCAGCCATTTTATGGATACTGTCCAGAGATTCCAGCTTATTAAAAGCAACATTCAGCTCCTTGAGCTTCGGTAGTTCAAAAATACCGGAAAGGTCAGTAACGGAGTTATTGGAAATATCCAGCTTTTCAAGATCCAGATTCAATCCCAGCGCATCCAGGGAAGTAATGGCGTTGCGGTGCAAGTTCAGGGTCTTTAGCTTCGGCATTTTAGAAATAGCTTCCAAATTGCGAAGCGCATTGTTGCTTAAGTCTAGATCTGTAACCGCAGTACAACCGGAAAGAGGCGCAATCGTAGCAAGGTTACAGCCGCTGAGTGTGATCTGTGTCAGCTTATTCAGTTGTCCGATACAAGTAAGCTCATCCTGTGTTACAGGGGTATCTACAATGGTTAGAGATTCCAAATTAGTCAGGTTGGACAGTACGCTAAATTGGCCGGCCACACCGTTCTTGATGGTAAGCTTTTTGAGGAATGCGAAGTGGCGCAGATCAGCATAATTTGTGGCACTTTCAGGAACGACAAATTCTTCGATTTCCCATAGTGCGTTGCTGTATATTGTTTTGTCAGAACTTACATTTAATGCAGCCCGAATCGCCTGTTCCATAGCAGCATCATTGAATACAACTTGTTCGATCACGCCGCCTACTGTGTAACCAAAAACGGACAGGGGGCTGACGATACCGTCCTCAGAAACAGCAACACAGTAAAATACATTTTCACCGCCTTGCAGCAAATATGGCGCTGTATAGAGATCTTTGCTGATAGATGGATACTGACCGGCTGTATTAACATATAACGTGGCGTCCTTCGCCTCGAAGGATACCTGAATGTACTGGTTGTAGAAACCGGGAGGATTTTCGCAGGTGGGGGCTTCCGGCCGAGCTGCATTCAGTTCGTCCTTAATTTTTTGGTTGGTAGCAGAATCCAAAATTGCGACTGCATCCAGAACTTTGTCCTGTTCAAGATAAAGTTTGCTTAGCGTGAGATATAGCTGGCTGCCGCCGCCATTGCGGATGGCTTTGTAAAGCGCTGCTTCGGCACGGGTATAATTGCCGTTATCCAGGTGCTGCTGCACAAGCTCCAGAGTGATTTCGTCATTGTCGCCAAAGTTATCGAAAGTCACGTCATATAGCCACCCAGAGACGGATACACTACCTTGCTGTTCAAAGAAACGCGCAGCACTTAGAAGGAGGTCTCTTGTAAAATCTCTGTCATATACAAGGAAATACCAGGCAGTACCGGCTAATATGAGAATGGATAAAAGTATTGGCAGAAATACCTTTAAGAATTTTTTCATTTTGATCTCCGTTTCCCTAAAAATCGACGAAATTATTATACATTTTTACCATTCTGATGTCAAGGGTCACAGGGTAAATGGAAGGAACTACAGGGTAAATGGAAGGAACTACCGACTTGTTTCGTCATCGTTTTATTTAAGAATTTGCTATGATGTAGTGGGTGATAATCGATGAAACTTTACTGGAAGGAATTGCTGCTCAGTCTGTTCATTTGCCTGGTGTTGCCGGTTTTGCTTGTTAATTTATTTGTTGATGACAATGTGAATCGTAATGAGTATGAAGAGATAACCCAAAAGGATTCCGGGTTTATCAATGTAATTATGAAAGATGGCAGCATTCAGCAGCTTTCAATGAATGAATATATAAGCGGCGTTTTGCTTGCGGAGATGCCGATGGGGTTTCATGAGGAGGCCTTAAAGGCCCAGGCTGTGGCAGCAAGAACGGTTGCTATTTACGGGATTACCCATCATACGAAGCACAAGCAGGGCGATGTTTGCGCAGATGCCGCTTGTTGCCAGGCTTATATGTCTGTCGCGGATTATATTGCTTCCGGAGGACTGGAAGAAAATGCACATAAAGCGCTAAATGCTGTGATTGAAACAGGCTATGAAGTTGTTACATACAACGGTGAGCTTGCGCAGGCGCTTTATTTTTCATGCTCCGGTGGACGTACAGAAGATGCGGTTGCAGTTTGGGGGACGGATATTCCGTATTTGCAGGCGGTGGATAGCCCAGGTGAGGAAGACGCTGCACATTTTTCTGATACTGTAGCATTCTCGAAGGAGGAGTTCTGTGAAAAGCTGGGATTAAGCGGCGATAGCCGAATTGATATTGAGAGTATCCGTTATACAAACAGCGGTTCGGTTGATATTATCCGGATCAATGGGAAAGACTTTTCAGGTTTACAGTTGCGGACAAGCCTAAACCTGCGATCGACTGTGTTTACAGTTTATGCAGTTGGACATGTTGTGACGATCACAACGCGGGGATTTGGACACAGAGTAGGGATGAGCCAATACGGGGCAGAGGCTATGGCGCAAACCGGCTGTGATTATAGGCAAATATTGTCTCATTATTACATAGGCACACAAGTGCAAAATTACATTTCGCCGCCGAATTGACAAAATGGGGAATTTGCAGTACAATAAGGCGAAAATCACACAGAAATGGGGGAATATCGTGCCTATTCAAATTCCCAACGATTTGCCTGCAGCCAATACTTTGCAGCAGGAAAATATATTTGTTATGACAGAGAATCGAGCTACGACCCAGGATATACGGCCTTTGGAGATCGTACTGCTTAACTTGATGCCTACAAAGATTGCAACTGAGACTCAGCTGACCCGCCTTCTGGGAAATACGCCTTTGCAGGTGAAGCTGGAACTGATGCATACAACTTCTCATAAATCCAAAAACACATCTGAAGATCACCTCTTAAATTTCTATAAAAGCTTCGATGAACTCAAGCACCGCAAGTTTGACGGTATGGTGATTACAGGCGCACCGGTAGAACACATGGCCTTTGAGGATGTGGACTATTGGCAGGAGCTTTGCCAAATCATGGAGTGGAGTAAAACCAATGTGCATAGCACATTCCATATTTGCTGGGGCGCGCAGGCTGGCCTGTATTACCATTATGGTATTCAGAAAAAGCCTATTGATGAGAAATTGTTTGGTGTATTTAAGCATAAGGCGGACTATAAGCGCGCTATTTTATTACGTGGCTTCGACGATACATTTTGGGTGCCCCATAGTCGGCATACTACTGTTGAGAGGGCGGATATTGAAGCTATACCCGGCCTGAAAGTGGTTGCTTCTTCTGATGAAGCCGGCGTTTACGCGGTTATGAGCAAAGGTGGCAGACAGATTTTTGTTACTGGCCACTCAGAGTATGATCCTGAGACATTGAATAAGGAATATCAAAGAGATAAGGCTTTAGGATTGCCGATCAAGCCTCCTGTAAATTATTTCCCCGGAAATGATGATACCCAGGAGCCCATTGTTCGCTGGAGAGGCCATGCGAACTTGCTGTTCTCTAACTGGCTCAACTACTTCGTTTACCAGACCACACCTTTCGATATTATGGATGTTGGCCAAAATGAGGAAATTGCAGCAGAGTAATAGTTTTCGAGCTGTTTATGCGTGCATTTCCATCGCGCTGCCTCCCTTGACCTTTCAAGATGATATTAGAAGCTCACCCGATGGGTGAGCTTTGTTGTTCGGCCATAGTGTTGGGATTCGAACCCGAAGCAGATTGCGCTCCGCGCGTCTGCTTTCGGCCAATTATTGTAATACAAGAGGCCTCGAGCTCTACTCATTTATAACAGAAAAAGCAGGAAAGAGCTCTTTCCTGCTTTTTGGTCGGAGAGTAATTATAGGTTTTCAAAGGCCGAGCAAACATAATATGTTTCTACACCCCTACGGGATGCATCCACATATTATGGGATTCTCTCACGACCTAAGCAACAGCCCACCGGACTGTTGCTTACCCTCACTTCGTTCGGGCCGGTCTTTCGAATCCCGACACGATAAAAATTGAGGGAATAGCAAACGCTATTCCCTCAATTTTGGTCGGAGTGTCGGGATTCGAACCCGAGGCCTCTTGGACCCGAACCAAGCGCGATACCAAACTTCGCCACACCCCGATAACTTCGATATTATATGGGAAAAACGAAGCATTGTCAAGATATAAAAAGGGGAATTCCATGCACTGCTTTGCAGTATTTAGGTAAAGGATATGGATTGCACTCTTGACTTTATATTGGATGCAACCTATACTGTAGTTGTAATTACAAATTGTGTTGTATTTTGTACGGTTTACGTAAATTGTGCCATAATTTGTGTGTATTCTTACTGTTTTTAAGAGTATCTGTAGAGATTTTGAAACGGACAGATCGTGAGACGCACAGCCTGCAGCTCTCATCTGTCCGTCTTTTTTAGAGGAGAATTATTTATATGTATGATGTAGCAATCGTTGGCGCTGGTGTGATCGGCGGCATGCTGGCAAGAGAACTTTCCAAGTATAGCTTGGATGTTTGCTTGCTGGAAAAAGAACACGATGTGGCTATGGGCGCATCCCGCGCTAATAGTGGTATTGTTCATGGTGGATACGATCCGGAACCCGGCACATTGAAGGCTAAGCTCAATGCTGAGGGCGTAAAGCTGCTTGTGGAGGCTGCAAATGAACTGCACGTTCCTTTTTTGCGTAATGGTTCTATGGTTTGCGCTTTTTCAGAGCAGGAAAAGGCGACCATCTATGAGCTTTATGAGCGGGGTCAGATCAATAATATTCCTGGTCTTGCCATTTTGACGGGTGAGCAGGCGAAGAGAATCGAGCCCAATCTTTCTGATCAGGTGGAACTGGTTCTGCACGTTACCAATGCCGGTATTGTGTGCCCTTACGATTTGACCATTGGCGCCATCGGTAATGCTATGGATAATGGCGTTGTGCTGCATCGGGAATTTGAGGTGAGCGGTATTTCCCGGGAAAAGGATTTCTTCACAGTAACCGCTTCTTCCGGTAAAACCATTCAGACAAAATACCTGGTTAACTGTGCTGGCGGTTATTCCGATCAAATCGCTCGCCTTGCAGGCGATGATTTCTTCCGCATTATTCCGAGAGCCGGCGAATATATGCTTCTGGATAAGGCGGAGGGCAGCCGTGTACATCATACCTTGTTCCAGTGCCCCACCGAAGAGGGAAAGGGCATTTTGGTATCTCCCACTGTGGATGGCAACCTTTTAGTTGGTCCTACTGCAGCTAAGGTGGAAACACCGAATAGCCGCGATACGACTGAGAAGGGCCTGGGTGAAGTTATGCGCCTTGCTTCCAAGAGTGTACCTACTGTTAATTACCGCCAGGTAATCACATCCTTTACCGGTGTGCGTGCGTCCGGCAACTGCAGCGACTTTATTTTGCAGGCATCCAGCAACACTCCCGGCCTGATTCATGCAGGCGCAATAGATTCTCCCGGCCTGACGTGCTGCGTTTCCATTGCTCGCTATCTTGTTGGCCTTTTAGCTGAACAGGGACTTGCGATGGAAGAGAAAAACGATTGGAACGGCAATCGGGAAGACCCTCATGCTTTCCGCAAAATGTGCGATGAGCAGAAGGACGCCTATATTCAGGAAAATCCTGCCTACGGTAAGATTGTTTGCCGCTGCGAAACAGTCAGTGAAGGCGAGATTCTTCATGCAATTCGCAGCAATCCCCAGGCGATGGACGTGGATGGTGTAAAGCGGCGTACACGCAGCGGTATGGGCCGCTGTCAGGGCGGTTTCTGTGGTCCTTATGTGATGGAGCTTATCAGCCGTGAGTTGGGAATTCCCATGGAACAGGTGACCAAGAGTGGAACCGGTTCTGAGATGGTATTGGGAAAGATTGGTGAGTAAGATGCTGAAAGCAAATATTGTGATCGTTGGCGGTGGTCCTGCCGGTATGGCAGCTGCTGTAGCCGCTTATGACGCTGGCTGCACAGATGTGGTCATTTTGGATAGAGAGCCTTGCCTTGGCGGTATTTTGATGCAGTGTATCCATAATGGCTTTGGCCTTCATAAGCTGGGTCGTGAGCTTACTGGCCCAGAGTATGCGGATGTATATGCACAGATGGTTAAGGATAGAAATATCCAGGTTTATTTGGAAACTACCGTGACTTCTGTTTCTCAGGATCGTGTGGTTACTGCGCAGAATCGCAACGGCATTCTTAAGATTCAGGCTGGTGCTGTTATCCTTGCTATGGGTTGCCGGGAACGTAGCCGTGGCGCCTTGAATATTTGCGGCAGCAGACCTGCCGGTGTTTACAGCGCTGGCACAGCGCAGAAGCTTGTAAACTGCCTGGGATATCAGGTAGGTAAGCGTGTTGTGATTCTGGGCTCCGGTGATATTGGTCTCATTATGGCTCGCCGTATGAGCTATGAAGGCGCAAAGGTAGAAGCGGTTTGCGAAGTAATGCCTTATTCCGGTGGCCTTACCCGGAATATCGTTCAGTGCCTGGAGGATTTTGGTATTCCTCTTTATTTGAGCACTACTGTTGTACAAATACACGGCAATAAGCGTCTCGAGGGCGTTACCATTGCTCAGGTCGATGAGAATCGCCGGGTGATTGAGGATACAAAACGATATATTCCCTGCGATACCTTATTGCTCTCTGTGGGCTTGATCCCTGAAAATGAGCTGACAAGAGCTGCCGGTATTCCTATTGATCCTGTTACCAATGGTGCGTTGGTAGATGAGAATTGCCAGACTCAGATCCCCGGTATTTTTGCTTGCGGCAATGTTCTTCAGGTTCATGACTTGGTGGACTATGTGTCCGAAGAAGCTGAGCGGGCTGGATTGGGCGCAGTAAAGTATGTTAATTTACATAGTGAAGCCAATGTATCTGTTTCCACGAAGGCCGGCAATGGCGTTCGGTATGTAATTCCCCAGACGATTCGCTGCTCTGATCAGGATGTTTCGCTGTTTATGCGTGTTACCCAACCCTTCGGTAGGGTTAAATTTACGGTGTCCTGCGGAGATAAGGTACTGGCTACCGCTAAGCGTCTGAAGGCTGCTCCTGGCGAAATGGAGAAGATTACAGTCAAAGCCGATGCCCTTACCGGCATTGAAGGACAGATTACAGTAAGTCTGGAGGAACTGTGATGAAAAGAGATTTGATTTGTATCATTTGTCCCAGAGGCTGCGGGCTTACTGTGGAAGGCGAGTGCACCGATTTGAAGGTTACCGGTAATGCTTGCCCTAAGGGTAGCGAATATGCTATCAAGGAATGCACAAATCCTGTGCGTACAGTAACGGCAACTATTCGTGTTGCAAACCGTTATAACACCATGGCTTGCGTAAAGACGGTTACACCTGTTGCAAAAGATAAGATGATGGATGTAATGAATGTTCTGCGTTCGGTAAAGGTGGATGCGCCTCTATCGATTGGTGATATTGTGTTGACGGATGTATGCGGATCTGATATTGTGGTAACAAAGGCGGTGGATTAACACAATGGATAAGATCCTGAAAAATATGAAACTCTATTTGTTTGATATGGACGGCACGCTGTATTTGGGCGATCGTTTGTATAGCTTTACGCAGGAGCTGCTGCAGACCATTCGGGCAAAGGGCGGTACCTATCTGTTTATGACCAATAACTCGTCCAAGAGTGTTGTAGATTATATCAAGAAGCTGGATAAGCTGGGGATCGACGCAACAAAAGAGGATTTTATTACGTCTTCTCAGGCAACTGCTTATTATCTGCAGAAGCACCACAAGGGGCAAAGCTTGTATGTCTGCGGTACGAACTCCTTAAAGCAGGAGCTGATGGATAACGGCTTCGATGTGACCGAGGATTTGGATAAGGTTGAATGTATCGTAATGGGCTTTGATACGGAGCTGACTTTTCAAAAGCTTCACGATGTTAGTTATCTTTTGCTTACAAGACCTGAACTGCCTTACATTGCAACCAATCCTGATCTTGTTTGTCCTACGGAATTTGGCAGCGTGCCGGATTGCGGCAGTGTTTGCGGTATGATCTACATTGCAACCGGTAAAAAACCGGTTGTTATCGGCAAGCCGTCTGCCTTGATGCCGCAGCTTGCTATGGAGCGACTTGGCTACGGCAAGGATGAAACCTGTGTTGTGGGCGACCGAATTTACACGGATATAAAGAGCGGCCTGAATGCGGGAATAACCGGTATTCTTGTTATGTCCGGTGAAACTACCTATGAGATCCTGGCAGAAAGTGATGATAAGCCTCATCTTGTTTTGGAAGACGCAGGTAAAATATTAGAATGTCTTAAAATGTGATAGAACATACGCACCAAGTATGTGATGCGTATGTTCTTGACATTATTTCACCTCAGTATTATATTACGCTTACAGATGAAGGGGGCTTGCTTGTGGAACGAAAGTACTATGAAGCTTATGATGAACGGTACAAACAAGTACATAAAGCCGACCTTTGCTGGTTTGAAAGCACCCATTCTCCGATTTTGGAGGATGTAATCGAAAGGTTTGGCATACGCAAGGATCATAAAATCCTGGAGATCGGCTGCGGCGAGGGCAGAGATGCTGCGTTTTTGTTAAAGGGGGGCTATGATCTTCTGGCAACGGATGTTTCACCGGAGGCAATCCATTTCTGTCGTCAGTTGCTTCCGGAAAATGCAGGTCATTTTGCTGTTTTGGACTGTCTTTCTCAGCAGCTGGATGGGAAGTTTGATTTTATTTATGCTATAGCTGTCATACATATGCTTGTACCGGATGCTGACAGAACGATGTTCTATCGTTTTGTAAAGGAGCATTTATCCGATGACGGAATTGCGCTTATATGCTCTATGGGTGATGGTGAGCGGGAACATAGTTCTGATATCAGCAATGCCTTCCAGCTGCAGCACAGGCTTCACGAGCAAAGCGGTAGGATGCTGGATATCGCCAGCACATCTTGCCGGGTAGTGAGCCACAATACATTTACTGCTGAGTTGGTACGGAACGGTATTTCTATCATTGAGCAAGGAGCAACTGCTATCGTCCCGGATTTCCCGCAAATGATCTATGCCGTTGTTCGTAGGTGACAGCACCTAGAAGGAGGTACAATATGATCTTCCGAAAGCCGAATGCTTCAGATATTAATGAGATCGAAGCATTCAAAAAGGAATTTATAGATCACAACAGCTCTATGGATGGTACAGGCTTCCTGCGCAGCTGCTCGGCCACCGAATGGCTGCAGTCCAACGCTGACATGGAACAGGTACGTGATCCACTGCTTAGCAAAGCGCTGCAATATGGCCTGTTTGATCACAATGGCCGGCTGCTAGGGTTACTGCAGATCCGTTTGGAACTCAAAGGATATCTTACGGAGTTCGGCGGCAACATCGGTTATTGTGTTAGGCCTTCAGAACGAGGGAAAGGCTATGCAAAGCAGATGCTCATGTCCGCGCTTCCTGTGAGTAAGGCTGTGGGTCTTGACAGGGTGTTGATAACTTGCCTGGAGGGGAATATCGCCAGCGAGAAGACAATATTGTCCTGCGGCGGTGCATATGAGAAAACAGTCTTTGACAATAAGAACTATCAACAAAACTTAAAGCGGTATTGGATTGCACTTTAACGGAGGGTAATATTCGATGATCTTATTACAGACGGAAAGACTTATTCTGCGAAACCCGGTGCTGCAGGATGCACCTGATTTTACGGATATATGGAATAGCACATTTGTTCTGCGTTATAATGCAATGAGCCCCAGATCCGTTGAACGGGTTCGCGACCAGTTTGTTAATGGTGCTGAAAATACGATCTTGCTGGTACATAAATCTGTTAATTTAGTGATCGGCGCCATATTTGTTGAAGAGGATAGCCTTCGTTATGGTGTATGCTCCCGGGAGATCTCTTATTTTATTTCTGAAAAGTATGCCAATCAGGGATTTATGAAAGAGGCATTGGATGCTTTTGTGCCTTATTTGCTGGAAAAAGAGAATCTGGAATGTATTACTGCCCGCACATTTAGGCCGAATATCCCATCCAGAAAACTGCTGAAAAGCCTAGGGTTTGAGCTGGTGGGTTTTGTTCCAAGATGTGTTAAGGGTTATGGCAATGTCATCTTTGATGATCTTCTGTTTTCAAGATTTAGAGACGGAGTTTCCTTAAGACCAATTTCGGTTGATAGCATTGAAAATTGCATCCTTTTGTTAACGGATGACCAGGTGAAAATGACATATATGCTCCCGGATTTTTCTTCCGAAGAGGAGGCATATAAGCTATTCACTCGATTGCGTGAATTATCCAATAGGGATGACCGATTTGTACGGGGTATTTATTTTGGTGATACCATGATCGGCATTATCAACGATACAGAAATAAACGGCACGGAGCTGGAACTCGGCTGGGCGATCCATCCGGATTATCAGAATAAGGGTTATGGTACAGTCGCTGTAAAGCTTGCGATTTCAGAATTATTTGCAAAAGGATTTACATGCATTACAGCAGGCGCGTTCTCAGGTAATGCCCCATCCATTCGTGTGATGGAAAAATGCGGAATGCGCGTTATGGATATGACAGAGCAAGTATCTTATCGCGGTGAAGTGCATACCTGCGTCTTTTATGAAATAACGAAAGAAAGAGCCTGACAGGCTCTTCTTTTTTTAGCTTTAATAGAATAAGATGGACAGGGGGCGTATATATGGCTTATGAAATGCAGTATGAAAATAATCATGTGATACAGCTGCCCTGTGTCACAAAAAAGAAATTTAATAAGAAAGTTTTGGTCTTTTCGTCGATTGCGGTAATTCTACTTGGGTTATTATTGATTCCACAGGTAAGAGAATACTTAATTCCTGGAAACCCTGCAGTTACTAAGCAGGCTGCAGATGAGATGATACGCCAGATACAAAATGGGGAAGGGGTGATCGATGCATTTGCACAGTTCTGTCAGGAAATTATTCAGAACAGTTAGAGAGCTTTTTTCAATATCAGCGGATTTTTATATAGCAATGGCTGCCGGGGTTTTGCTGCTGCCGCTGCCCTGGATCAGCGCTTGGCTATTTTCTGCGTTATTTCACGAGCTGTGTCACTATATCGCCCTGAGATTATGCGGCTATACGGTATCGGGTATTCGAATCTCCCTTAAAGGTGTTTTTATGGAGACGGAGGAACTTTCTGTTGCCAAGGAGGCGATCTGTGCGTATGCAGGACCAATTGGGGCATTGGTATTATTGCTCTTTGCCAGAAGATTTCCCCGGGTAGCTGTCTGTGCAATCGTTCAAAGCTTGTATAATCTGTTGCCTGTTTTTCCGTTGGATGGAGGCAGGGGAGCAGGCTGCATTTTGCGGAATGTGTTGGGTGATGCGCGTGGAAAGCGGGCGTTTAAAATCGTTGAAGGCTTTGTGCTGTTTGCGCTGCTTTTTCTGGCGCTATATGCTTATGTAAAGCTTGGTTTGGGATTGCTGCCGGCACTTGCGGTAGTTTATATAATTGTTAAAAACAAGAAGATAAATATTCCTTGCAAAAAAGGCCGGAAAGGCTTACAATAGGGCTAATTGAAACAAAAGAGGTAGCACTATGCGTGAATTGCTGCAGCGAATTTTACCCTCAGTTCAGAAACCGGCCAGATACACCGGCGGAGAATTTAATGAAATCAAAAAGAATTTAGAAGATGTCCGTGTTCGGGTCGCTTTCTGTTTTCCGGATACCTACGAGATCGGTATGTCCAATTTGGGTATGCGTATTTTGTATGGCGTTATGAATGAAATGGATGGCGTTTGGTGCGAGCGGGTCTTTGCGCCTTGGGGCGATATGGAAGATGCGATGCGTGCCAATAATCTTCCTCTTTGGGCGCTTGAAAGTCAAGATCGGGTTAAGGATTTTGATATGATCGCTTTCACCATCGGCTATGAGATGTGCTATACAAATATCATCAATATGCTGAATTTAGCCGGTGTACCGCTTCATAGCAAAGATCGTACCGGCTTGAAGAACATCGTTTTTGCCGGCGGCGTGTGCGCCTATAACCCTGAGCCGTTGGCGGACTTTATTGACTTTTTCGCATTGGGCGAAGGCGAGGAGATCACCCCGGAGATCGTCGCCTTATACGACCGTGCAAAGGCTGAGAGCTGGACAAAAGAACAGTTCTTGCTGGAAGTTTCCAAGATTCCCGGCATTTATGTGCCGTCTTTCTATGAGCATACTTACAATGCTGACGGTACGATTGCCGCCATTACGCCGCTAAACGGCGCACCAGCTAAGGTAACCAAGCGAATCGTGGAAGACCTGGACAAGGCTTACTACCCCACAAAAATGATCGTTGCATCTACTGAGATCGTCCATGATCGAGCTAATTTGGAGCTGTTTCGCGGATGTATCCGCGGTTGCCGATTCTGTCAGGCAGGATTTTCCTGTCGTCCGGTTCGCAGAAAGAGCCCCGAGGTACTATATCGGCAGGCGGTAGAAACAATGACCGATTCCGGCCATAATGAGCTTACCATATCCAGCCTTTCTACATCAGACTACCGCAATCTTAAGGAACTGACGGACGAGCTGATCCCTTATTGCAATCAGAATAAAATCAGCCTTTCTGTACCCTCGCTGCGGGCAGATAATTTTTCCCGAGAGCTGATGGAAAAACTGCAGACGCTGCGTAAAAGCGGTTTGACTTTTGCACCGGAAGCGGGCACACAGAGATTGCGTGATGTAATTAACAAGAATCTGACAGAAGAAGAGATCCTCACGACCTGCACCAATGCTTTTGCCGGTGGCTGGAGCAACGTGAAGCTTTATTTTATGCTGGGTCTGCCTACGGAAACCGATGAGGACGTCCTTGGTATCGCAGAACTGGTATATAAGATCATTCAGGCTTGGAAGGAGCACGCAATCAACAAGAAACGCGGTCTGCGTATTCACGTTGCTACGGCGTATTTTGTGCCCAAGCCCCATACGCCTTTCCAGTGGGAAAAGCAGATCACAATTGATGAGTATCTGCGTAGATGCAGGCTTTTGAAGGATCATTTCTATTCCAAGTCCATCGTTTATAATTATCACACGCCTCAAATCAGCCGCTTGGAAGCAGTTACCGCCCGGGGCGATCGCAGACTTGGCCCTGTGATCGAACAGGCGGCCCTGAACGGCGCGAAGCTGGACGGCTGGGATGAATACTTTAATAATCAGTGCTGGCTGGATGCCTTTGATAAATGCGGCGTAGACCCGACTTTCTATACAACTCGTGGAATCGGGGATGATGAGATCCTGCCTTGGGATACTATCGATGTGGGCATCTCCAAGAGGTTCTTGCTCAGAGAGCGGGATCGCGCTTATCGGGCAGAAGTGACACCTGATTGTCGTCACGGTTGCAGCGGTTGCGGCGCAAATCAGCTTTTGCAGGAGGTGTCTTGCGATGCTTAGGTTGTTATTTAAGAAGACAGGCAGAAGCGTTTGGATTTCTCACCTGGATTTGATGCGCCTGTTTCAACGAGCCTTTAAGCGAGCCGGTTTGCCGTTGACCCATACCCAGGGATTTAATCCCAGGCCGTCTGTTTCTATCGCGCTGCCCCTTTCTGTGGGCGTTGAGAGCCAATGTGAGCTGCTGGACTTTGAACTGGACGGGATGGAACTTTCCCACAATGAGATCCTCAGTCGCTTGAATGAGTGTCTGGTAGAAGGCATTACAGTTACTGATGTTTATTCTGATGGCAGAAAGATTCGGGATATCAGCTTGCTGCGATGCGTTTTGCGTTTGCAATTTGATGCCGGTGTGCCGGATAACTGTACAGAAGCGTTGCAAGCATTGTTTGCCCGCAATGAGCTGATGGTTCCTAAAAAGACAAAGAACGGCATGCAGGATCAGAATATTATTTCTATGATCCGGGAAATTTCTTTTCAGGCAGTTAACGATAGGGAAGTGCAGGCAGAGTGCTTGATTTGCTGCCAGAATCCTACCCTTAATCCCATGCAGATCCCGGCAGCTATTTCGCTCTATGCGCCGGGGCTTGCACCCAATTTTACCCGTTGCTGCCGTATGGAGATTTACGACAGTAATCAGCAGATATTCAGATAAGGAGTTTACTATGGAGATCAATCCTAATTTTGTTTTGGAAGAATGTCCCATTTGCCGTGGTAACGGCATGGTGGTGCACGAAGGTGGTTGGAATGTTCAGGTAGAATGCACCGATTGCAGCGCGCACACTGTTTATGTTGAGTACAGTAATGAGCAGGAAAAACAGGAGGCTGAACAGCAGGTGGTGTGCCTATGGAATATCGGAAAAGTGATCAAATCTGATGTGGGAGAATAATTTTCTCGAAAAATGAAAAAAGTGCTTGCATTTTTTGCGCCTATGTGTTAGTATATCCAAGCGGTCGAAAGACGCAAGCATATCCGGGTGTGGCGAAGTTTGGTATCGCGCTTGAATGGGGTTCAAGAGGCCTCGAGTTCGAATCTCGACACTCGGACCAAAAACACAGAAATAGCTTTTGCTATTTCTGTGTTTTTCTTTTTATGTGGGATTCGAACTCGAGGCCTCTTGTATCTCAATAACATGACTCCGGTTTTGATTTCGACGCACAGTCGCAAAAAACAAGTAAAACCTAATAAAAAAGATAAAAAAGAGTGAAAATAATGCTTGATTTTTATAAAAAGCTGTGCTACAATAAGTCGGTCTGAAAACAAGGTGAGTCCTCTGTGGGGCCGGGAACCATATCGCCGGAGCAACCGCCGCATGAACGCCTAATATTAAGGAGGACAAAGATATGGATTTAGTTAAGGCTCTGTCCAGCCAGTACATGAAGGAAGAGCTGCCCGAAATGCGGGTTGGCGACACTGTTCGTGTGCATGTGCGGATCAAGGAAGGCTCCCGTGAGCGTATTCAGGTGTTTGAAGGCACCATCATCGCCCGGAAGCACGGCGGCATCGGTGAGACCATTACCGTTCGCCGGATCAGCTACGGTGTAGGCTGTGAAAAGGTTTTCCCTGTTCACTCTCCCCGTATTGCCAGCGTTGAGACTGTTCGTAAGGGTAAGGTACGCCGCGCTAAGCTGTACTACCTGCGTGAGCGTTTCGGCAAGGCTGCTAAGATCAAGGAAAAGGTCTAATTCCAAAAAGAATAAAAAAAGAGGGGAAACCCTCTTTTTTTATTGCCCAAAATAGTTTATAATATATTAAATAAGGAGGTGAACACCGTGGAAAAGGTAAATAAGATAAGTACAAAGAAAAGCATAATGGCATATTTGCATGACTTGACCATCTTGCTGGCAGTTATGCTGGCTGCTTTTTTGCTGGTATTCCGGATCGTTGTTGTTTCCGGCCCTTCCATGATGTCCACCTTGATTGACGGCGACTATTTGATCGTTGTTAATCAGATATTTGCAGGAGAGCCAAAGCAGGGGGATATCGTTGTGATCAGCAAAGCTGACTATGATAACGGTACGCCTATTATTAAGCGTGTTATCGCTACAGAGGGCCAGCAGGTTGTAATTAAGGATGATAAGGTGTATGTTGACGGCATTGAACTGGTTGAGCCTTATATTCACGGATTGCCCACGTTATCTCCCAACGCAGATGAATATGTGGTAACTGTTGATCCCGGTTGTGTATTCGTTTTAGGTGATAACCGTATCGTGTCCAAGGATAGCCGCAGCAACCAAATCGGTCAGATCGATTGCCGTGAGATCCTTGGTAAAGCGATTTTCTGTATATGGCCCGGCGCAAATTCATCCGGGAGCAGAGATTTTAGCCGAGTGGGAGGCGTTGAATAATGGATGAAAATAAAATGAATATTCAATGGTATCCCGGTCATATGACAAAAACACGGCGGCAGATTGAAGCCGACCTAAAGCAAGTGGATGCTGTTTGCGAGATTTTGGATGCCCGTATTCCCATTTCCAGCAGAAATCCGGATATTGATGCCATTTGCGCCAATAAGCCTAGGCTGGTGGTGCTGAACCGCAGCGATTTGGCCGACTGGGAAGCGACAAAACGTTGGATGCTGTATTTTCGCAGCAAGGGTCTGACGCCCATTGCAACCGATTGCAAGAGCCGTAAGGGTATTGGCGATTTTCAGCCTGCAGTTCGGAATGTTCTGAAGGAAAAACTGGAGCGGAATGCTGCCCGTGGCATGAATAAGCCCCTGCGGATTATGATCGTAGGTATCCCCAATGTGGGAAAATCCACCTTTATCAATCAGATTTCCGGCAGAAAGGGTGCGAAGGCGGAAAACCGCCCCGGTGTGACCCGCGGAAAACAATGGGTAACTGTGGACAGCGGGCTGCTGCTTTTGGACACCCCCGGCATCCTGTGGCCCAAGTTCGAGGATCCTAAGGTTGGTATGAAGCTTGCGTTTACCGGCGCTGTGAAAGAGAACATCATGGATATGGAAGAACTGGCCTGTCACTTGATGGAAGTTCTTTGGAAGTATTATCCCCAGGTGATCAAAGATCGGTATAAGATCGATATGCCCGAAGAAACCCCCGGATATATTCTTCTGGAGGAAGCAGGTAGAAAGCGTGGGTTTTTGGTATCCGGCGGCGAAGTTAATACAGAGCGAATGGCCAAGGTTCTGGTGGATGAATACCGCAGCGGTAAGTTGGGTGTGATTACTCTGGAAGAACCGGAGGAACTGAGATGAACGGAATCGATATGTGGGAATTTGAACACATAAAGCAAGCTGAGGGTTATCAGCTGATCTGCGGTGTAGATGAGGCCGGAAGAGGCCCTCTTGCAGGTCCGGTTTGCGCTGCTGCTGTTATTCTGCCTGACGGTGTGGAAATTCCGGGGCTTAATGATAGCAAGAAGCTTAGCGATAAGAAAAGGCGTGAGCTGCTGCCGATTATCAAAGAAAAGGCTGTCGCTTACAGTATTGCCTTTGCGGATCATCAGGAAATTGACCGCATTAATATTCTGCAGGCCACATTTCTTGCTATGCAGCGGGCCATCGACGGCCTTTCCGTGAAGCCGGATTTTGCGCTCATTGATGGAAACCGGGAAAAGGATTTTGGTTTGCCGGTGCAAACAATTGTGCAGGGCGATGGCCGGAGCGCGAGCATTGCTGCTGCATCCATCCTTGCCAAGGTGACCCGGGATGATTTGATGGATCAGCTTGCCAAGGAATATCTCGGTTATGGCTTTGAAGTACATAAGGGCTACGGAACAAAGGCGCACTATGAGGCACTTGCGCAGCTGGGACCCAGCCCTGTTCACAGAATGACCTTTTTAAAGAAATTATATGGGACGAAATAACTTATCTGGCGCTTGGGGCGAAATGCTGGCGGCGGAATATTTACGAAAGAAACGTTATGTTGTAGTTCGCTCAGGTTTCCGCAGTCGCTTTGGCGAGATCGACCTGATTGTGCACGATCAAAAGTATCTTGTTTTTGTGGAAGTGAAGCTGCGAAAATCCGATTCCTTTGCAAAGGCGTATGAATTTGTAGACGTTTATAAGCAGAACCGTTTGCGTTCCACGGCGGCGTTATATTTATCCCAAAATCCTACTCAATTGCAGCCTCGTTTTGATGTAATTGAGATCTATGCCCCTGAGGGTGTTCGTACGCAAAACCCAACGATTCATCATATGGAAGGTGCTTTTGAATGAAATTCCCCGTGTTTGACCTGCATTGCGATACAGCCCTTGCATTATTGGGCAAAGAATGCGATACCATCGGTGATCTCAGGAAGAATGACTTGCATATAGATTTGGTTCGGGCAACTGCTCACAGTCAGTACTGTCAATGCTTTGCCTGTTTCACAACTCCGGAAATGAAAAAATGGACAGGAAAAGATCCCGTGGTCATTTTCGAAAGAGAACTGGCGGCCGTGATGCGGGAAACGGAAAAAAATCAGGATATGATCCGCATTGCTTACAGTCCTGAGGAGATCGCCACAAACAGTATTGCGGGAAAGATGAGCGCTATATTGACCATCGAAGGTCCTGCGGGCTTTGATTTTGATCCGGAACTACTGGAAGATTTGTATAATGTTGGCTTCCGGATCACGACACTCGGATGGAACGAAAAGAATCCTTTGTGTGGCTCTCATGTGACCGGCGGCGGATTAACTGAGCAGGGTAGGGAATATGTGAAAAAAGCCCAAGACCTGGGTATGCTGATCGATGTAAGCCATATAAGCGATGAGGCTTTTTGGGATATTATCGAAATTACTGAGGCGCCGGTTATTGCCAGCCACTCCAATAGCCGCGCAGTTTGGGATGTTTCCAGAAATCTTACGGATGAAATGTTCCGTGCCATTTGCAAAACCGGCGGCGTTGTAGGCATTAACCTTTATGCAGATTTTCTCGGTAAGGATGCAAGTCTGGATACGGTCTGCGACCATATTCAGCATTTCCTGACCCTTGACCCGGATGGTAAGCACATCGCCCTTGGCGGCGACTTGGATGGCTGCGATACGCTGCCGGATGGCTTTGAAGGTATTCAGGATTATCAAAAGCTTGCATTTAAGCTTTTGGAACGGGGTATTTCCCAGGAAATCGTTTCGAATATTTTTTGGAATAATGCGTATGAGGTGATGTGCCATGCTGTATCAGAACACAAGAAATAAGATCGATACCTATACGGCTCATAGAGTTTTGCATCGGGAAGCAACTATAGGGGAGGGGCAAATATTACCCATGACCCTGCCCGCTTTTGACGAGGATAAATTGCAGCAAGTGCTTTCTCTGCACTTTGCCGAAACGGTAAGTGAGATCTTAAATGTTTTCTTCCCCGGTAAGATTACGGCACTGGATATCTCGTTTGCTCTTGGCAAAGCCCCCGCTCGGGTGGACGCAATTGGACAAAAGGTGCTGATGGGTGTTCTTTGGGACAATCAATCCCGATCAGCGGAGCATTTGATTAACACAATTAATGATAAATTATGTGGTGAAGCTCAAAAGCCTACAACCTGGACGCGGATCTGTATCCAGATCGCTGTTCTTTTTGGCTTGTTCGCGGATCTGAAACGTCAGGGCGTGGAACAGGCAGATGTTGCTGTTGCCGCCGGCCATATGGAAACGGCATTTGCAGTATGGTATGCAAGAAGTATGGGTTTACCTGTAGGAACTATCATTTGCGTATGTAACGAAAACAGCAATTGCTGGGACTTTTTACGTAGAGGCAGCCTGAATACCGGCGCACAGACAGTTAACACCGCTTTGTCTGAGATGGACGTGCAGCTGCCTTTGCATCTTGAGAGCTTGCTCTTTGCTACACTGGGCAGAAATGCTGTTGAGGAATACTTAAATACAGCAAATCATGCCGGTATTTATACTTTGGACGAAGAACAATTGCAGGTGGTCAATGACGGAATTTATGCCTGTGCTGTTGGTTCAAATCGTGTGGCTGATGTAATCAGCAGTGTAGCCAAAACAGACCGCTATGCCCTGGATGGTTACGCTGCAGCCGTTTATGGCGGCGTTCAGGATTACCGGGCCAAAACAGGCAGGAACAGTCACACGTTGGTGTGGGCTGATCACAGTCCTAGATAAGGGGTTTTTACATGGCGCTATATGCAATTGGAGATCTGCATCTTTGCTTGGGAGCAGAAAAGCCCATGGATGTTTTTGGCGGCGCTTGGGTCGGCTACATGGATAAGCTGAGAGAAGGTCTTACTAAAGTTCAGCCCGAGGATACAACTGTTCTGCTGGGAGACCTTTCTTGGGCGCTGGATTTAGATAATGCCGCTGCCGATTTTGCCTGGATCAACGAGATCCCCGGCAGGAAGATCATCCTGAAGGGTAACCACGATTATTGGTGGAACACGCAGGCGAAGTTTGCGAGATTTTGCCAGGAGAAAGGCTTTTCTAATTTAAACATCCTGAATAATAACTGTTTTGAATATGACGGTTGGGCGATCTGCGGAACCCGGGGTTGGTTCTTTGAAGAAGAACGTGGTTCTGACCACGATAAAAAGGTGTTTAACAGAGAACTTTTACGCCTGGAAACATCATTGAAAGCTGCCGGCGATCTGCCTAAGATGGTGTTTTTGCATTACCCGCCCCTTTATAAGGGCTACAAATGTCAAGAGATCATTGACTTGATGCACAAGTACGGTGTGCGTAGGTGCTTCTATGGACATTTGCACGGCCAGAGTCACGGACTGGCTATGGAAGGCTTATGGGACGGCATAGAATACAGGCTCGTGTCGGCAGATTATATCGGGTTTGTTCCTTTTACAGTTATTTCATAATTTTTCTTAGAAAAGAGTGGACATTTTCCACTTTATTTGTTAGAATAATTCGGATGCAAAAAAATATATATAGAAGAACCGCTTGCGGTTCCGTATAGGAGGATAAAAATGAACGTAAAGAGCATTGAAAGAAACGGCAATCAGACCACTATCGTCGTGGAGATCGACAAGGAACTGATGGAATCCGGCGTGAACAAGGCATACCTGAAGGCCCGGAAGAACATTATGATCCCCGGCTTCCGTAAGGGTAAGGCACCCCGCAAGATGATCGAGTCTATGTATGGCGCACACGTCTTCTTTGAAGATGGCCTGGAAGAGATCTTCCCCCAGGTTTATGAAGAAGCTGTTATCAAGCAGGATGTGAAGGCAGTTGGCCGTCCCAGCCTGACCGATATGAACATTGATGAGAACAACATTGTTACCATCACCATCACTACCGATGTATATCCCGAGGTTACTTTGGGCGAGTACAAGGGTCTGAAGGTAGAAAAGCAGAAGGTTACTGTTTCTGATGAGCAGGTTCAGGCCGAGCTGGATCGTATGGCACAGAATGTTGCTTCCACCGAGACCGTTGAGCGGGCCGCTGAGATGGGCGATACCGCTAACATTGACTTCGAAGGCTTTGATAACGGCGTTCCTTTCAAGGGCGGCAAGGGCGATAACTTCGACTTGAAGCTGGGCTCCGGCTCTTTCGTTCCCGGTTTTGAAGAGCAGGTCGTTGGCATGGCTGCCGGTGAAGAGAAGGACATCAACATCACTTTCCCTGAAGATTATCATGCAGAGCTGGCCGGCAAGCCCGTTGTTTTCCACGTAAAGGTCAATAAGGTTACCACCACTAACGTTCCTGCTCAGGATGATGAGTTTGCTAAGGACGTTTCTGAGTTCGATACTCTGGAGCAGCTGAAGGATGACATCCGTGCTAAGGCTCTTGAGAACGCTACCAAGCAGGCTGATTCTGCTTTTGAGCAGGCTTGCGTTGACGCAGCTGCTGAGAACACCACCGTGGATATGCCTAAGGCACTGATTGAGGCTGAGCTGGATAATCAGATGGAGCGCTTTGCTTACCAGCTGCAGATGAGCGGCTATTCTGTTGAGCAGTACGCCAAGATGATGGGCGGCGATCTGAACACCATGCGTAATGCTTTCCGTCCCGGCGCTGAGAAGCAGGCTAAGATCAATGTTACTCTGGCTAAGATCGTTGAGGTGGAAGGCATCACCGTTTCCGATGAGGATATGGCTGCTGAGTACGAAGCCCTGGCTAAGCAGTACGAGATGGAAGTGGAGAAGATCAAGACCATGGTGCCTGCTGAGGAGCTGAAGACCAGCCTGGAGACCAAGAAGGCCATTAAGGTCATCGTTGACAATGCCAAGGCTACTGCTCCCAAGGCTAAGAAGACCACCAAGAAGGCAGCTGCCGAAAAGACTGAGACTGCTGAGACAGAAGAGAAGACCGAAAAGCCCAAGAGAACTAAGAAGACCGTAAAGACTGAGGAATAAGTCTTTACTTGGATGGTTAGAATGTTTCAATCCCTGAAAGGAGACATGACCATGAGTTTAGTACCTTACGTAGTAGAACAGACCAGCCGGGGAGAGCGCAGCTATGATATTTTCTCCCGGCTGCTCAATGATCGGATCATCTTTTTGTCCGAGGAAGTGAATGATACCACTGCCAGCCTGATCGTTGCGCAGATGCTGTATTTGGAAGCCCAGGACCCGGATAAAGATATCCAGTTTTATATCAATAGCCCCGGTGGTAGTGTTACTGCGGGCATGGCCATTTATGACACAATGAAGTACATTAAGTGCGATGTAGCTACTATTTGTGTTGGTATGGCTGCGTCTATGGGCGCATTCCTGCTGGCTGCCGGCACCAAGGGCAAGCGAATGGCGCTGCCCAATGCGGAGATCATGATCCATCAGCCTTCCGCAGGCACCCAGGGTCAGATCACCGATATGGCGATCCACCTGAAACGGCTGGAAACCATCAAGGCTCGTATGAACCGCATTCTTGCTGAAAATGCTGGCAAGAGCGTGGAAGAAGTTACCGATGCTTGCGAGCGGGATAACTTCATGACTTCACAGGAAGCCCTGGAATTCGGCATTGTGGATAAGGTGCTGGAGCGTCATTAATCGTCATTAGAAAGGCGGTGGCCGTCTTATGGCCAAAACAGAAGACATCATCCGGTGTTCGTTCTGCGGTAAGGACGAGCGCAACGCCCGTTTGATCACCGGCCCCGGTGTTTGTATTTGCAGCGATTGTGTTCAGGCCTGCTGTGACCTTCTGAAAGATAATGAAGAACAGAATATGCCGGAACATCTGCCTACGCCTATGGAAATGAAGGCGTACATGGATAATTACATCATCGGTCAGGATGAGGCGAAGGTTGCCCTTTCTGTGGCAGTATACAATCACTATAAACGCATTTATCTGTCCGCACAGACGGATGTTGAGCTTCAGAAGAGCAACATTTTACTGATCGGTCCTACCGGCTCCGGTAAAACTTTATTTGCTCAGACTTTGGCTAAGATTTTGGACGTTCCTTTTGCAATCGCAGATGCAACTACTTTGACGGAAGCTGGCTATGTAGGCGACGATGTGGAGAATATTCTCGTTCGTTTGCTTCAGGCGGCTGATTTTGATGTGGAGCGCGCCGAGCGCGGCATCATCTACATTGATGAAATGGATAAGATCGCCCGTAAGAGCGAAAACACTTCCATTACCAGAGATGTTTCCGGCGAAGGCGTACAGCAAGCGCTTTTGAAGATTTTGGAGGGTACGGTTGCCAATGTGCCTCCCCAGGGCGGCAGAAAGCACCCCCAGCAGGAAACTATTCCTGTGGATACTACCAATATCCTCTTTATCTGCGGCGGCGCATTTGATGGACTGGAAAAGATCATTGAAGCCAGGACAGATAAATCTGCCATTGGTTTTGATGCGCCTGTTGAGAGCAAGAAGAACCGGGATGTGGGTAAGCTTTTGTCAAAGGTGCAGCCCCATGACTTGCTGAAGTTCGGCATTATTCCTGAGCTTGTTGGCAGAATGCCGGTTATTGCAGCTATGAAGGATCTGAAGAAGGAAGACCTTGTGCGCATCCTTGTAGAGCCTAAAAATGCCCTTACTAAGCAGTACGAGGCACTTTTGGCTATGGACAACGTGGAGCTGCAGCTGCAGCCCGATGCACTGGATGCCATTGCTCAAAAGGCTATTGAGCGGCAGATCGGCGCTCGTGGACTGCGGGCAGTTATGGAAGAAACCATGACAAAGATCATGTTCACCATTCCTTCCGATCTTTCCATTAAAAAGGTTGTCATCACTGCCGATTGCGTTAACGGTGGCAAACCCAAAATTATTCGCGACAAGGCAAACCCCCGCGAGGCACTTGGCGCTAAGAACTGATTTTACAAGGGGGTAGTTTACTGCCCCCTTGTTCTGTACTTGTAAAGGAGGTACCTATGAGTGATGAAAGACTCACCGGGATGATGCCTGTTCTGGCCCTGCGCGGCCTGGCCATCTTTCCGGAACAAACGGTACATTTTGATATAGGCCGCATTAAGTCTGCACTGGCTTTGGATGCTGCCATGAAAAAGGATCAGACACTGCTCCTTGTGCCGCAGAAGGACATTTTACAGGATGACCCCGGCCTGCCTGGACTTTATCCTATCGGCACGATCGTTAAGGTCAAGCAGGTGCTGAAATCTCAAAACGAGAACATCCGTGTGCTGGTAACCGGTGTTGAAAGAGCCCGCATCATCCAAATGGTGCAGACAGAGCCCTATCTTCTTGGTCTGGTTGAGAACATTCCTGCTCCCAGCGAAGCAGATAACCTGCGTACCCGTGCTTTACGACGGGAAGCAAATAATGTTTATGCTGCTTACGCGGAGTTTGCGGACAAGTCTGCCCAGAGCGTTCAGCTGCGTATGATGGCGTCAGAAAGCTGTGGTTTTTTGGCAGATGCCATCGCCCAGAATTCCGGTATGGATTATGCAGATAAAGCGCGCATCTTGTGTATGCTTAATCCTATTAAGCGGCTGGAAACTGTGCTGACCCTGCTGCAGCAGGAGGTACAAATGCTGCAGCTGGAATCAGATATTCAAGAGAAAACCCGGGCGACCATCGACCAGGAGCAAAAGGATTATTATCTGCGGGAGCAGATGAAGGTGATCCGGGAAGAACTGGGGGAAGGGGACGACCGTTCTGAATTCGCTCTGTACGAAAAGAGCATTCTGCAGCTGAAGCTGGATAATCGATGGGAAACTAAGCTTTTGAAGGATGTAGAGCGTCTGAGAAAGCAGCCCTTTGGCTCTGCCGAGGCTTCAGTTCTGCGCAACTACCTGGATACCGTCCTGGAGCTTCCCTGGAATAAGACCACCAAAGAACGAGTTAGTGTGGAAGCAGCGCAAAAAGTCCTGAATAAGGATCACTATGGCCTTGAGAAGGTAAAACAGCGTATTCTCGAAACGATCGCTGTTCGCCAGATGGCTCCCGAAATGCCACCCCAGATCCTGTGCCTTGTAGGCCCTCCCGGCGTTGGTAAGACTTCTGTTGCATATTCCGTTGCCCGCAGTCTTAACAGAAAAATGTCCCGAATCGCATTGGGCGGCGTTCATGATGAAGCAGATATCCGCGGTCATAGAAAGACCTATGTTGGCGCTATGCCCGGCAGAATCCTCACAGCGCTGATTAATGCCGGTAGTATGAATCCGGTTATTCTGCTGGACGAAGTGGATAAGATGGGCTCTGACTATAGAGGCGATCCCAGCGCTGCGCTGCTTGAAGTGCTGGATAGCGAGCAAAATAAGACCTACACGGATCATTTTTTAGAGATCCCTGTAGATTTAAGCGATGTTTTGTTTATCACAACTGCCAATACTCTGGATACGATCCCTCGGCCGCTTTTGGACAGAATGGAGATCATTGAGCTGGGTTCTTATACCGATGAAGAAAAACTGATGATCGCAAAAGATCATTTGATCCCCAAGCAGCTGGTAAAGCATGGCCTTAAAAAATCACGTTTGCATATCACAGATGATGCTATCCGTGAAATCATTACCTGTTATACACGGGAATCCGGCGTTCGAAGCCTGGAGCGGCGCATTGCTGAGGTTTGCCGCAAGGCGGATATGCAGTTTGTTTCTGACAATGTATCCGCTAAAATCGTTGTGAAGGCGAGCAACCTGGAAACTTATCTCGGCGTTCGTAAGTATCTGCCCGATCGCCTGCACAGCAACGATCAAGTTGGCTTGGTGACGGGCCTTGCATGGACAGCCGTTGGTGGCGATACACTGGATGTGGAAGTAAACGTAATGGATGGCTCCGGCAAGCTGGAGCTGACCGGCAATCTTGGCGATGTGATGAAGGAATCCGCCCACGCGGCCTTGAGCTATATTCGCTCCAATTGGGAAAAGCTTGGTGTTGACAAGGACTTTTACAAGACAAAGGACATCCATGTGCATTTCCCCGAGGGCGCTGTTCCCAAGGATGGTCCGTCTGCCGGCGTTACTGTATGCACAGCGATTGTATCTGCGCTCACCGGTGCTACAGTTCGCACAGATGTGGCGATGACCGGTGAAATATCTCTGCGTGGCCGTGTCCTGGCTATTGGCGGTCTTAAGGAAAAAACTATGGCTGCCCTTCGTCACGGAATTACTACAGTCGTTATTCCTAAGGACAACGCCAAGGATTTGGAGCAAATTGATCAAACAGTTCGCCAATCCCTGAATTTTGTGCTGGCAGATACTGTTGATGTTGTGCTTGCTACGGCACTGAATCGTACTACAGAGGTGCTGGATATCTTTCCCGGCGAAATTACCACTGTTGTGAAGCAGCATGGCCCAAAGCCTTGTATTCGTCAGTGAGGTGCAGTAATGAATTTTAACAATGTTGAATTCTTGATCAGCGCCGCATCCACCAGGGATTTTCCTAAGGAACGGCTTCCTGAGATTGCATTTGCCGGCAAGTCCAATGTGGGTAAGTCCTCTGTGATTAACCGGATTCTGCAGCGAAAGAACTTCGCCCGTGTTGGCGAAAAGCCCGGAAAGACGATCCATGTAAATTATTTCACAATTGATAAGAAGTGTTATTTCGTGGATCTGCCCGGTTATGGCTTTGCTAAGGTTTCTCAATTGGAAAAAGACCGGTGGGCAAAGCTGATGGAATCTTACTTTGCTGCAGGCCGAATTGACCTTGGTGTGATGATCGTGGATGCACGGCATGCGCCTACCAATAACGATGTCACCATGGCAAACTGGTTTATCGAAAGCGGTTGCCCCTTTGTTGTGGTAGCCAATAAGCTGGATAAGCTGGGCAAGACGCAGATCGCGCCTAATTTGCAGGTAATTCGTGAAGACCTTTCTTTGCCAGATGATTGTGTCATTGTTCCTTTTTCTGCGGAGAAGGGAACTGGTAGGGAAGAGCTGGTTCGCATTATTCTGAGCGCAGTAAATGAATAAAACAAGGCCACAGTTCTTACGAACTGTGGCCGAATTTTATGCGTTTTTGGCTTGTTTCAGAGCCTGCGCCAACTGATCGGGGCAGGAGGTCTGCTTCATACCGCAGCAAATTCCGTCGATGCGCTCAATTACAGCATCAATATCCATACCTTCAACCAGTGAACCGATGCCCTTCAGGTTGCCGTTGCAGCCCCCAAGAAACTGTACGTTATGTACCTTGCCGTCCTCAATCTCGAACAAGATCCGCTGAGAGCAAGTACCCTGGGTTTTATATTCGTATTGCATAATATATTTCCTTTCGAAGTTATTGTTTTACTTTCGTCATTATACTGTATAAACGATAATTACGCAAGTGTGAATTGTTAGAGTAAAAGAGGTTATCCTATTTTTGTAAATAAGGAGGATAATTTATGACTGATAACAATGCTGATATTCAAAAAGAGGAACGGGAACAAATCGTTGAGCTGGGTTCTGACCTGACGAATGGCAGAAAGGGGAATATATATACCCTCACCATTATTGGACAAGTAGAAGGCCATCAGGTACTTCCTGAGAATGTTAAAACAACGAAGTATGAACACGTACTGCCTTTGCTTGCCGGTATTGAAGAAAATGATGAGATCGATGGGCTGCTTTTACTGCTAAATACAGTTGGAGGTGATATTGAGGCCGGTCTTGCCATTGCAGAAATGATTGCCGGTATGAAGAAGCCTACAGTTTCTTTGGTGCTTGGCGGCGGTCATTCCATTGGCATTCCCCTGGCGGTATGCACAAAGCGATCCTTTATTACACCTACTGCCAGTATGACAGTACACCCAGTTAGAATGACCGGATTGGTAGTTGGCGCGCCTCAAACATTTCGTTATTTTCAGCGCATTCAGGAACAAATTGCTGACTTTGTTACAGAAAATTCCGGGATTTCCAAGAGCCAATTTGAGAAGTATATGATGGCAACAGGGGAGATGGCTACCGATGTCGGCACGATCCTGTATGGCAAAGAAGCGGTCTCTTCCGGCCTGATTGATCGACTTGGCGGCCTTAACGATGCGCTTTGCGCACTTCATAAAATGATAGAAAAGCAAAAAACAAAAAGGAAGTCATAAATTTAGTCTTTGGGCTGGAAATCTAGAAAAAGCTATGATATAATGAAAAAAATCTGTTTAAGAGGAGATGATCCGTTGGATTTTCTGCAAAGTATTATATACGGACTCATTTCCGGTTTGGCCGAGTTTCTGCCTGTTTCCGCCGGCGGTCACCAGGCCATACTTATGAAGTTCTTTGGCATTTCCGATGCCAACCCGATTTGTGTGTTTTTTACCCATCTTGGGTGCCTGTTAGCTGTGTTCTTTTGCTGCAGACCCATTTTCTCCCGATTGGCGCGGGAATTTCGCATTACTGCCACCCCGGCAAAAGGGCGTCGTAATCGAGATGCCAGGTCAGTATATGATCTGCGGTTATTGCGTACAGCGATGATTCCTATGCTGATCGGTTTGCTGCCCTATGGTTTTACCATGAGGCTGGGTAATAACATTCTGCTTTTGGCAATATTTATGATCATTAACGGCATCATGATTATGGTGCCGGAGTACATGCCTTTGGGAAATAAAACGGCAAAACATATGTCCACATTAGATGGTGTTGGCTTTGGTATTGCCGGCGCTCTTTCCGCTATCCCCGGTATATCCAGATTAGGCGCGATCAATGCCTTTGGCCTGCTGCGGGGCGCAGATCGGGAGCATACGCTGAACTGGGCATTTGCATTGAGTTTGCCAGCCCTTTTACTGATGCTCCTTTTTGATTTGATCGGCATACTTTCCGGTGGTTTTGCTGTTACATTTGGTTTGGTTCTCTGCTATATTTGCGCTGGCATTATGGCATTCTTTGGCGCATACAGCGGTATATTGCTGATTCGCTTTCTTATGGTGCGTACCGGTTATGTTGGCTTCGCTTATTATTGCTGGGGCGCTGCTTTCCTGGCGCTAATATTATATCTTACTGTTTAGGAGGAACTATGGCTAATAAAAAGAAGAGATCGCAGGCAGAAAAGGCTGTGTCTGCATCCAGAAAATTTAAAAGAGCCCATAATGGCTCCTCCGATAAGGAAAAGAATGCTAAGAAAATAGATACCAGCAAGCAGGAAGAGCATCAGATCCCTGTGCGACTGATCACCAGCTGCGCTTTTTTGGCGGCCTTTGTTGTTTTGCTGATTGCCTATATGATTCCGGAAGGTGCATTGATTCAGTTCCTTACATCAATTATTTACGGTTTCATTGGTAAGCTGGCCTTTGTTTTGCTGATTCCTGCTATGCTTTACCTGTTTGGCATCCATGCTTTCAGTGGTGAACGCCCTGTAATGATGCGGACAATCTGCGTGTTTGCATTTGTTCTTTCATGCGGCTGCTTATCACACCTGATTTTGAATTCTCAGCCGCCTGCTGATGGGACACCGTTCCTTGTTTTTCTTTATGAAGGCGGTGTTGCAGGTTGGACCGGCGGTTTGATTTGCGGCGCAATTACATCGGTTATGTCTTATTTGCTCAGCAGTGTACTTTCTTTTATTGTTTTACTGGTAGCAGCTTTGCTGACGCTGCTGGGCGCAATGCAGATCACGGTGTTTGGTATTATCCGCGCCATTAAAGAACGTCCTCGGGATGAAGAGGAAGAGGAGGCGCCTAAGCCGGACCCTGCCGCCGTTTTGGTTAATCATGTAGCCCAAAAGCGCTTAGCCCGTAAAGAGGAAAAACGCCGTATGGCCGCCGCAGCAGCGGATGAGGAAAAGCTTGACTTGCCTGAAATTAAGCCCTTTGATAGTCAGAACGCTTCTGATATTATGCGCCAGATCGATGCAGATGTGGAAGCCCCGGTTGCTGCTGCAGCTGTTTCTGTGACTGCATCAAATGAGGTCGAGATCCTAACCGCTTCTGCCGTGCATGAAACAAAAATTGCTCCCAATATTGAGGATGCATTCCCTGAAAATATGCCTGACCTTGATGTGGATGGTATTCCGGTCGAAAAGAAGCAAAAGAAGGTAGAAGATAAGGTTACTGCAAAAGAAGCGGAGGCATCAGCTAAACAGGTTGCAAAGGAAATCGAAGAGAATCAGAAACAGGAGAAGCCTGTATATTATTTCCCGCCCATCGATTTACTGAAGCGGCCTTCTTCCGGTGGTGTGGACGGAACTGCAGAAATGCGTGAGAACTCCCGCCGCCTTAACGAAACCCTTGAAAGCTTTAAGATTGAAGCCCATATCATTAATGTTACCCGAGGCCCTAGTGTTACCCGCTATGAAGTGGAGCTGGAAAAGGGCGTGCGCCTTAGCAAACTGACCACCGCAGCCGACGATATTGCTCTGAGTCTTGGCGCTTCCGGTGTTCGTATTGCCGCTGTACCCGGCAAGATTTCCGTTGTTGGCATTGAAGTTCCCAACCGTGCGGTAACTTCTGTATCCTTGCGGGAAGTGATCGATTCTCAGGAATTCCATAAAGCAAAATCGATGTCTTCCTTTGCAGTTGGTAAGGATATCGCAGGCAACTGTATTATTGGCAATATCGCTCGTTTGCCCCATATGCTGATTGCCGGTACGACCGGTTCCGGTAAGTCTGTTTGTATGAACTCCATCATCATTTCTTTGCTGTATAAGGCAAGTCCTGATGATGTGAAGCTGATTATGGTCGACCCTAAAATGGTGGAATTGGTCAACTATAATAACATTCCCCACTTATTAATCCCTGTCGTTACTGATCCTAAGAAGGCAGCAGGCTCTTTGCAGTGGGCAGTTACAGAAATGATGCGTCGCTACAAGACTATGTCTGATGCCGGTGTCCGTGATCTGGAATCTTACAATTCTCTGATTGAGAGCCAGCAGGCTGATGGCACAAAGCTGCCCCAGGTGGTCGTAATCATCGATGAGCTGGCTGACTTAATGCTGGTAGCTGCAAAGGAAGTAGAAGAATCTATTTGCCGTATCGCTCAAATGGGCCGTGCTGCCGGTATTCACTTGATCATCGCAACCCAGCGTCCTTCTGCTGACGTTATTACCGGTCTTATGAAGGCTAACATTCCTTCCCGCATTGCCTTCGCTGTGGCCTCTGCTATGGAATCCCGCATCATTCTGGATACCCAGGGTGCAGAAAAGCTGGTAGGCCGTGGTGATATGCTGTATGCTCCTATCGGTAACGGCAAGCCGCTGCGTGTACAGGGTTGTTTCGTAAGCGAACAGGAGATTGAAGCCGTTACTAACCACGTAAAGTCTGCTTATTCCAGCAACTACGATCAGCAGATCATGGAAGATATTGAACGCAAGGCTGCGCAATCCGGCAGCAAGACGCCTACAGCTTCCGATCCTGAACCCAATACAGATGAACTTTGCGGCGACGAAATGCTTCCTGCGGCGGTAGATGTGATATTGGAAACCGGTCAAGCATCCGTTTCTATGCTCCAGAGGCGCTTAAAGCTTGGCTACGCCCGAGCTGCAAGAATCGTGGATGAGATGGAGGAGAAAGGAATCGTCGGTCCTTTCCAGGGCAGCAAGCCACGAGACATATTGGTCACAAAGGAACAGTGGGAGGCTATGCGAACCGGAAATGCAGGCCAAATGGAATTTGACGATTACGATGAAGAGCTTTGATTAATTTGATAAAAGAACTGGCAGTATAATCTGCCAGTTCTTTTTTTATATAAAGGGACATACTCTCTTACAGAAAGGGGAGGGGATTATGAAAAGGAAAAAGTCAACCCATGAGATGAGCATGCCCGTTAGCGCTCTGATCGGAATGGGAATTTGTATTTTATTAACGGTTCTTATGTCGATGCTTGGTGCAATGCTTGTTGACAGCGAGCGACTGGATATTGAGGCAATGAAATGGCTGTCCGTAGTCGTACACATTGTTAGCGCGTTCTTGGGAACGTGGACTGCATTGAGCATTGGCAAACAGAAGCTTGCAATTATTACAGGAATTACGATCGGTGGAAATGTTTTAGTTTTAATATGTGCCGGAATGTTATTTTGGGGTAGTACGCTTGGATCAGTTTTAACGGGAACATTATCGATTGTCGCCGGCGGGTTGGTGGCATGTATGATAAAGTTGAAAAATTCCTCAACACATAAGAAAAAAAGAAAAACTGCATTTCGTTAAGTTGTACAAAATGCCCAATACTTAAAATGCTAGTATTCCGGTTAATATAAAATGCAGGAAAACTTGCAAACTATATATAGTGTACATTTTACTGCTTGACTCCCTACATCTTGGAAATAATTGAAAATGGTAAAGAAACTTTGGAGTTCAAATAGTGCGGTTAACATAATTTTGTTAACATAAATTTGTCAAAATGTACAAATTGTATTTTTGAGGGAGAAAACTCCTTGAAAAATAGTTGATTTTGGTGTATAGTAATCGAGCCGACACTTTTGGTGCAGATTTATTACATTTCGATTATTTTTAAGGTGTTTTCCTTAAAATGCAATTGTTTTTGTACCAAAGTGGAGGATTCTATGTTTTTAAGGCCATCTTTTAAATTACATTTAGATTGGGTCAGTTTCCGTGTTTTACTTCTGGTAGCAGCTTGGTCCGCTGGTCTGATTGTTGGTTTACATATCGCATCCAACTTTTGTTCATCGTACCATTTCCATTATTATGCCGCGGCCTGTGAGCCCGCCGGGTTTACAGGGATACTTGCGGTATTCTTTTTGCCTTTTTTGGCGTTTTATATAGCGACCCGATTTAATCTGCCGTGGTTATTGTATATTGCAGGTTTTCTTAAGGCTTTTTTGTTTGGATTTAATCTAGCTATGGTGCAGCTCACTTTTGGGAGAAGTGCCTGGCTTGTTCGGTCATTTTTTCTTTTTTCTGAAGCGGCAAGCAGCATCCTTTTTACGTACCATTTGCTTATTTGCTTAAAGATGAAGCCGTCTGAGCTAAGGGGATATTACATAGCTTATTGCTTTATATCGTTTATTTTGATCGGTATCGATCTTTTCTTTCTATCAGCATTTTTCTCCAGTATTTTATAAGATCAAACGAGGTATACGGATTCATGTTGGATTTAGTCAAAGCCTATGAAAATTACCTTACCAAGGTAAAAAAGGCATCCGACAATACTGTGTTCTCCTACATGCGGGATATCCGCCAATTCTCCGATTGGCTGAACTCCCATGCAGGTACAGATATTGTGGATGCAACACAACTGAATATCCGTGCATATCTGCGTTACTTGGAGGAATCCGGAAAATCCAACGCAACAACTTCCCGCTGCATTGCCAGTCTGAAGAATTTCTACGCTTACCTTATTTCCTCCGGATTTATCGAGGAAACACCTGTCGTGGATGTTCATGTAGATAGGGGAGAGAAGAAGCTTCCCCAGATCCTGACGAGTAAGGAAATCGAACTGCTTTTGGCCCAGCCTGTTTGCGTAGATGCGAAAGGCTATCGGGATAAAGCGATGCTGGAAGTGATGTATGCTACCGGTATGCGTGTTAGCGAACTGATCGACCTTGACCTGGACGATGTGAATTTGGATCAAGGCGTCATTATGTGTGCGAAGGCTAAAAAATCCAGAGTTATCCCGCTTTATCCGGCTGCATTGCGCGCTTTGCGTACATATATAAAGGATGTTCGTAATGCTATGATCTCCGACCTTAAGGAAAATGCGTTGTTTGTTAATATTAACGGTATTCGCATGAGCCGCCAGGGCTTCTGGAAGATCCTGAAGCACTACCAGCAGACAGCGGGTATCCAAAAGGAAATTACGCCCCATACGCTGCGACACAGCTTTGCAGTGCATCTTTTGGAAAATGGTGCGGATATCGATTCTTTGCAGGAGCTTATGGGCCACAGCGATATTTCTTCTACACAGATGTACACACAGTTTATCAACCAAAAAATTAAATCTGTTTATAAAAAATGTCATCCAAAATCATAAAAGCAGGACTAAACCATTAAGGCTTAGTCCTGCTTTTATATGTAATAGGGGAGTGGTCATATACCGGTCATTGCGGCCAGTACATCAACTTCCATTTTCTGAATGCGTCTGACCTTTTCCAGACCTTGGTCGATATCTATATCGGTGAAACTGCCATCAGCGGTGCAGATGATTCGGTTAGTTTTACCTTGCAGCAACATTTCAACGGCCAGATAGCCCATTTTAGTTGCATTGACGCGATCTCTGCCGGTGGGAACACCGCCGCGCTGAATATGGCCAAGTACAGTAACACGGGGGTCTAAATCGATGCTTTCTTTGATCTTTACAGCGATCTCAGATGCAGAACCGGCGCCCTCAGCAACAACGATCATGTAGTGGGTAAAGCCATTAAAACGCGCCTGGCGGATCTTTTCGATAACATCTCGTTCAAAGTCAATAGGCTCCTCAGGGACTAGAACGGCAGTTGCGCCAACGGCAAGACCGACATACATGGCCAGGTAACCGGCGTTGCGACCCATAACTTCTACGACGGAGCAGCGCTCGTGGGACTGCATGGTGTCACGCAGACGGTCAATGCACTCGATGGCGGTATTTGCAGCGGTGTCAAAACCAATAGAGTAGTTTGTGCAGCTGATATCGTTATCGATGGTAGCAGGAATACATATCACATTAATGCCGTGCTTGGAGAGGGCACGGGCACCACGGAATGTGCCGTCGCCGCCAATGGCGATAATACCGTCAAGACCAAGAAATTTGCAGGTGGAAACCGCCTTTTTTTGGCCTTCTTCAGTCATAAACTCTTTACTGCGAGCTGTATATAGAATTGTACCGCCTCGGTTAATGATATGGGAGATCCGCTTTTCATCCAGGTGGATCACATCGCCGGAAATCAGGCCATTCCAGCCACGGCGGATGCCATAGCATTCGATACCGTGATACAGGGCAGTACGTACAACAGCGCGAACACAGGGATTCATACCTGGTGCATCGCCGCCGCTGGTAAGCACGCCAATTCTTTTGATACTCATAGGAAACCTCCGATTATGTAGAACCTTGTAATTATTGTAACGATAATATGTTAAAAAGTAAATAGTAAATTTAAAACTTCACAAAATGATGCCTTGAAAGTTACTATGTAGGGAGGGAGGTATTTGCAGTAGCTGAATATTGCCTTTATTACTCCGAACGCAACAAAATAACAGAGGTTTTGTTGCGTTGGGCGGGGTAACCGGGTGGTTGGGCCCGGTTTGGCTGCGATAGGCTGGGTCGAATGGCTCAGCCTTTTTTCCGTTTATCAAGTAGAATTTTGCCGCACATGTTTTTGCCCGGAAAATCCCGGTTTACATTTTACGGAAAGTAAACTGCGAAAAAAAGCCTTGCGCTGCAAGGGGTTTGCGGCTTGGTGCGCTGGGAGTGATATGCGAAAAGCGCAGCACGTGAAGCGCAAAAAAAGAAGCCCCAACCTTTCGGTTGGAGCTTCTCTAGCTGGCCTTGGACACCGCGGTACACGAAACGCGGTGGAGTGCATCAGGTACACCCGGTCAAGCCTGGCAAGCTCATAGTAGCACATCTGTTCGATATTGTCAAGCGGTTATTTTAACCGCCTGACGTATGCGAACAACTCAAGTGCGATCAGGTCAAGCCGTTCGCATAGCTTGATGTTTTCGTCTGTAATGCCTTGGCTTTGGTAAATGCAGCTTGCGGCCTTTGCTACAGCAAATGCTGCGTTGATCATTTCTTCTTTTGCGTCCATCTTTGCACACTCCTTTCTGCCTTGCGGCACTACCGGTGCAGCGGCCTGTCAAGGCTGCAACGCACCGTAGGCTTGGCCTTGACAGAGCCGGTACAATGGGAGAACGCAGGCAGAAACGTGCAGTACGTTAGGACACCCTGGGGGGCCCACGGCCTTTGGCCGTGGGAGCGCGCACGCCCGCTGTCAAGCCTCGCGCTCCCTGGAAGCCCCCAGCGGGGGCTGGCAGGGCGGGGGGTCGCCAGGGGAGAAGCCCGCAGAGGGCACAGCAGCTTAACAGAAGCACGGCCTAAGCTGCACGGCATAAAAAACGCTCCGGGGCATATGATGCCCTAGGCCGCCTCCGGCGGCCTCTTGCCCCGGAGCGGGAGCACAACGTACGTATAGGCGGGGTATAACCTTCCCTTGCAGATAGGTAACCTTGTTGCGTGGTAGCTATGGCGGCTGGGGAATTACGGTAGCAAGGTACGCAGCATAACACCCCTTGTCAAGGCTGCGAAGCACCGCAGGCTTGGCCTTGACAAGGGGTGTAGGCTTACCGGAAGGGGCTGCCGCCATAGGCGCTAGTTGTGCGGTGCGGCGCTCCGCAAAGGCTCTGCCGGAAGCCTTTGCGGAGATAAAGGGCCTTATCTGGCTGCGGGGACTTGCGCCCCGCTGGCAGGCAAGGCCTAAGCCGCTAAATACCTTAGGGGTATGGGCAGCGCCCATGCGTGCCCGGGTGGTGGGCTGTCGGCAAAAGGCGTTATCGACAGGGGAGATAGCCTTTTGCCGGTAAAGCCCGCTTAACCCGGGTGCGCTGCCGTGCAGTTTTTTTGGTTTTTGCTGCACTTCATTTGGCGGTACGCAGAGCAACACGCACACGGAGTATGTGTGTGCGTGTTGCGACCGATTTTGTGCGAGCCAACGAGCAGGCTGCGGCCTATTTAGGCCGCTTGGCTGCGAAGCGGCGAGCATTAGATTTTGCCGCACCCCTCTACTTGATATTCGGACATTATTCCATCAGAAGCTGATGTGTAGCGATGTCCGATACAAAAATTCTTCGTTCTACCTTTGCAGAAGCAAAGACCACCGGCAAGGTGATTATATACCCCTGCGGGGTGGTGGATGTGCAAGCGTCCACCTCACCCATGTTTGGTATGAGTGGCTGGGAAAAAGCGGAAGATTATGCGCACCCTAAGCCGCTTCCGATAGCGGGTGAAAAGCATAGCCGAAAATGTATCGACCCGCAAGGGGAAGATACTGAACGGGCTATGCGCAGAGCCCGTGGGAAGCTGCGCAGGATTGCGCTTTCCAACAATTTCCGGTGGTTTGTTACCCTGACCATCGACCCATCCAAGGTGGATAGCCACGATGGCGCTGCCGTTGTAAAAAAGCTCAATGCGTGGTGCAGCAATATGGTGCAGCGCAAAGGCCTTTGCTATGTGCTTGTGCCTGAACGGCACAAAAAGGGTGGTATACACTTCCACGGCTTTTTCAATGATTGTGTGGAAGCTGTGGACAGCGGTCACAAAGACCGCCAAGGCCACACCATCTACAATTTGCCTCAATGGTCGCTTGGCTTTACCACGGCTATTGAACTTTACGACGATTACCAAAAGGCCGTTGCCTATGTATGCAAATACATAGGCAAGCAGGGCGAAAAGCCCGCTGGCCGTTGGTATTATAGCGGCGGCTCTTTACAAGAGCCACGCATAGAATACTGCGATTTGTCTAGTAGGGAACTGCTGGAACAATACGGGCAGCGGGCATACGAAGTGCAGCTGCCCGGAAAGCAGCTTGTTATCATAAATGGGTTGGGAGGTGATGACTTTGGTTTATGAGTGTAACGGGAACAAAATTCGCATTTATCGCACAATGGATTTGCGTACATATCTTGGTACCGGTATGGCTACATCTCGGGGCATTTGGTGTTTTATACCGGCAGAAAAATTCAAGCTGCCGGCTGCTTTGGGTGATAATTTGGGGCGTGCTGTTGATAATAGCGGTGTACTTGAACAAGTACAAATGTTCGATAATAAGGGGGATTTGCCACAATGAAAAAGATACTAGCAGAACTTAAGGCCATAGCTTTGGCTCGGCCTTTGGATTGCCTTTTATGGGATGGCAATACCTTGGAACTGAAGCCGCTGGTTAAAATTCCAAAGAAAAGCTTGGCCGGTATTGCTCGAATTGAGCGGAATGCCTCCGGGGTAAAGGTGATTTTTCATGATAAGCTAAAGGCTATCGAACTTTTGTTGAAGTATGAAAATCCGTCTGCTACGGCTGAAGAAAATAATTTGCTCGAAGCTATTTTAGAAGCCACAAAAGGTGATCTTGATTTGACGGAAATACAGGAAATGGGAGGATTATATGAAAACGGAATATCTCTTGAATAGGGAAGTGGACTTGGTGCTTTCGACCTTGACGCCAGGTAATGCCCTTGCGTTGCGCGTTGCTCTGCATACCGGCTTGCGTATTGGCGATGTTCTGTCCATTAAAACGGACAGACTTGCGCCGCGGTTTTGGGTAACTGAAAGCAAGACCGGTAAACGCCGTCAGGTGGGTTTACCTGAACCGCTGCTGAGTGATATTAAAAATCAAGCCGGGGAAATGTGGGCTTTTCCGGGTCGAAGCCCGGAAAAGGCAAGAACTCGGCAGGCTGTCTGGAAAGACGTTAAGCGGGCAGCCCGAGCTATGCGGCTTCCGCAAAATGTGGGTACACACTCAGCACGCAAGGTATTTGCCGTTGATCTCTTGAAAAAATATGGGGATATAGAGCGGGTAAAACGGGCGCTTAACCATAGCAGCTTGGCTGTGACATTGATTTATGCTATGGCAGATCGGCAGCTTGAGAGCAAAGGCCGCAGGCGTAGGGCTGCTGCTGGGCGTCGAATGGTGTAGAATTGAGTTGACAAACCGGGCAACGATGTGTATATTGTAATTGCTCGGTTAGTGGAAAGGGGGCAGCGATAGCCGAACGAAACAAAACCATTATTTTGTGGGTCGGGGAGACCCGTATGCGTTCATTGGCTGAACACAGCCAATATTTATTTTGAAGACAATGAACGCAACAAAATAAAAATTTTGTTGCGTTCGAGGTGTATATGTGCTATAATAAGGCTATCCAGGGGTTAGAGTATGCTCCAGTGTCCATTCAGATGCTTTATGGGGCGTTTTTTGCTAGATGTATCCATTGGTCGTTATAATTAGTTATTCTTTATTATATCATATATATTATTTGTTTTCATTGACTCATTCGACACTAAACGTTATCCCATCTAATTAATTTCTGTAATCTTTCCCAACTTTTTGACTAGTAATATTCTCTATGGTATCTTATTTCTAACAGTTCATTGATTATCTGATCCGCTCAGTTTTTTACTGACATACCTATATTCGTTAGAAAAAATTCTGTCGGCTGCATTTTAAGCAATATTTCTGCTGCTTACGGTCTATATCGTTAATAACGTAGTTTTACGCTACTTAGTGTATAATTAACTGCTGTGTTGCTTATTAGATACAAACCTTGTATACTAATTAATATAATGCGTTATTTAACATAAGCTTCTCCCTTATAGTGCCTAGTGTATACTTATTAAGGGTTTCAAACATAAAAACGAACAAATTTTCAAATATATTTATAAATAAAATTATTATCACTCGTTAATATATGGAAAAATAGAAAAGGAAATTATTTTATGATAAAATATGCTGATTCTCCACAGATTTTGCGTGATTTTCTCACTTATCACGAAAATATTAAGGGCCATTCACCACGCACTATATCAGAATATTACCTGGATCTACGTATGTTTCTGCGGTTTATTCGCCTGATGCGCAACGATATGCCCATAAACACTCCCCTGGACGATATTCCAATTAAGGATCTGGATTTGGACTTTATACGGTCCATTACAACTTCTGAAATCTTTGATTTTCTGTCCTATCTTGCAAACGACAGAGCGATCAACGCAGATTCCATGGCGCCCGATTATGGAATTGAGCCATCTGCAAGAGCAAGAAAGCTATCCGCTATCAAATCCTTTTATAAGTATTTGACTGTGCGAACAAAGCAGCTTACTGAAAATCCTGTGGCAGACCTGGAATATCCTAAACTCAGAAAAAGCTTACCAAAGTACTTAACACTAAGCCAGTCCTCTGCCCTGCTGCAGTCAGTTTCCGGTCAAAATCAAAAGCGAGATTACGCAATTTTGATGCTATTTTTGAACTGCGGCATCCGGCGCAGCGAGTTGGTCAATCTAAACTTGACTGACGTTTATGAGGACCGCATTCGTGTGATCGGTAAAGGCAACAAAGAACGGTTTGTTTACTTTGGTTCAGCTTGCCGCAAGGCTATTGATGCTTATTTACCGGAACGTCATAAAAAGGTTTTGAGCGATAATCGGGCCCTCTTTGGGTCTCGTGACAGCAACCGGATCAGCGTTACCGCAGTACATCGGTTGGTCAAAAAAGCATTGTTGCAAGCCGGGTTAGATTCCACGCAATTCTCTGCGCATAAATTACGGCATACAGCGGCTACTATGATGCTGTCCGGCGGTGTTGATGTTAAGACCGTTCAGGAAGTGCTGGGTCATGAGAACTTAAACACAACACAAATTTATACGCATATTGAAAATACGGAACTTAAAATAGCAGCGGAGGCCAATCCCCTGTCCAAGCTGGACTTTTCTCAGGAACTGCCCTCCCCTGCTGATGAATAAATCATAATACAATTTCTATGGCTTCCCGGAGGTTTTTGACCCGATACACGGTCAGACCTTCGGGAATTTCCAATTTCTGAGCGCTATTTTTGGGAATAATACACTTTTTAAACCCCAATCTCGCAACTTCTGCAAGACGTAAGTTCATGTTGGACACTGAGCGCACTTCTCCTGTAAGGCCGACTTCGCCAATGGCGACTGTGTCATCGCAGATGGGAACATCTCTGTAAGAAGATGCCACAGCCAGCACAACCGGAAGATCAGCACCTGGCTCATTCAGGCTAAGACCGCCGATGATGTTAATATAGGCATCAAAGGCGCTGAGCTTCATATTAGCTCGCTTTTCAGCAACAGCAAGAAGCAGTACGGCACGGTTAAAATCAAAGCCGTCGGAAGTTCTGCGAGGAACATTGAAGGTTGTTTTCGCAACAAGGGCCTGCACTTCAGCAAGCACAGGTCTTGTGCCTTCCATCACACAGGCAACACAAGTTCCGCAAGCGCCTTCCGGTCTTCCCGCAAGGAGCATTTGGGAAGGATTGGGAATCTCCGCCAAACCAGTTTCACACATCTCAAAAACACCGATCTCATTAGTTGAACCGAATCGGTTCTTTGCTGCTCGAAGTAGCCTGTAAGAAGTATTGGGGTCGCCTTCAAAGTACAGTACGCAATCCACCATATGCTCCAGAACCTTTGGGCCTGCGATAGCGCCGTCTTTATTGATGTGACCAACAACAAATACGGTGATTCCTTGTCCCTTCGACAGCTGCATCAAGGCCATTGTACAGTCTTTAACCTGAGAAACACTGCCGGGAGAGGATTCATTATCTTCGTTATACAGCGTCTGTATGGAGTCTACGATTAGAATGTCCGGTTCCAGGGAATCTGCTGCATTCAGAATATCGCTCAAGCGGGTTTCAGAGAGCACATACAAATTATCTGAGGAAACATGCAACCTTTGCGCCCGCATAGAAAGCTGCTTTTCGCTTTCTTCGCCGGATACATACAGCACCTTGCGATCCCTGCACAGACAATCGCAGATCTGCAAAAGCAGCGTAGATTTACCGATGCCGGGTGCGCCGCCTACCAGAACCAGAGAGCCTACTACAGCGCCGCCGCCTAGTACACGGTCCAGCTCACTCATACCGGTATGAAAACGCGCCTCGGTGTCGCAGGAAACCTCTGAAAGCTTTTGGGCTTTTCTGCTCATGCCAACAGGTGCAACAGACGCTCTGCCGGCTGGCATCGGTTTTTCAATATGTTCTTCAATACTGTTAAATGCGCCGCAAGCAGTACATCTACCCATCCACTTCGGCGTTTCGTTGCCGCATACATTGCAGAAGAAAACGGATTTGGTCTTTGCCATTATATCAACCCCTTTTTTCTATTATATCAGCCAATTTCCGCGGGGTCAAGACAGGCTTTGCATACTATCCAACTGCGTCATAACAGCGCTTGCCAGCACGCAGCATAGTTTCTTTTGGTAATCAGCTGAGCCTAAAAGCGACGTTTCATTTGGATTGGAAATGAAACCGCATTCTACCAGTATAGCCGGACAGGTTACTTTCTGCATTAAGTAAATTCCACTTGCCTTTTTTGCAGCTCTGTTTGAACCGGGGTTTAATGAACTGATCAGTAAGCTTTGCGTGTTTCTTGCAAATTCTTTGCTAATTGCATTCTCACTATAAAATACCTGAGCGCCGCTATACTGGGATTGACTAAAATAGTTTTGGTGGATGCTGACAAGCAACGCCTTATCCGTACTGTTTACAAGACGTACACGTTCTTTCAGATCTGAGATCTTTTTTTGTGAAATTGTATTTCCACTTGTATATACGGAAATATCTGTTGTTCGAACCATCTTTGTTTGCACACCGAGCAGATTCATAAGGGCATCCAGCCTTAGAGCGATATTTAAATTATATTCGCTTTCTAAGATCCCAGTACAGGACGTAGCACCACCGTCCTCTCCCCCATGGCCGGCATCAATGATCAACGTATACCTGTCAGCAAATACGGCAGAATCAGAAATTGCAGTAATCGCTTTACTGCCGGCAATTCCAATCAGCAAAAATAATCCCAAAACAATAGTATACGCAGGCAGCATGAATAGCATTATATTTCGTTTTTTCATATGTTTCACCTCATTGCATTTTATGTCCGAAACCATAATAAATGCGTATAATCGCCACGATAAATATGAATATTTCAACACAAATATCAATAATTCGGCATAGAATGACCCGGAGCAAAGGCTCCAATATAATCACGGAGGTAATACTATGGATATGAAACGCCGGGAGGACTACGGAATGGAGGGGCGTTTGCCATCATCTGCACCATTGGCAAACCCCTATGTTCCCTTCCAGTTAGAAAATCCTCCAAGATATGAACCGCAAAAAGGTCTTGTACGGGGCACATTGTTCCCGGGCTTGGATCTGCCTTTTATGGGTATGGTCAACAAGAACGAAAGACCTCTTACGCCATTGGGTGAGCTGCAGGCTATGAATTTCGGCATTCAAGAGTTAGCGCTATATCTGGACACCCATAGAGATGACAAAGAAGCACTGGAAGTGTATAGAAATCTGCAAAAGCTCTACGCAAAAGGTAGAGAAAAATATGAGAAAATTTGTGGTCCGTTGAATCACTTATCTCAGGTCGACGGTGAATATAACTGGCTGTGCGATCCGTGGCCCTGGGAATACGCAGCAAATCGGGAGGTATAATCATGTTTATTTATGATAAGAAACTGCAGTACCCTGTAAAGATCGATAAACCCAACCCACGTCTGGCATCCATTATCATTTCCCAGTATGGCGGGCCTGACGGTGAGTTAGGTGCATCTCTCCGGTATCTTTCTCAAAGATACAGCATGCCTTTTGATGAACTGAAGGGGTTGCTGACGGATATTGGTACGAAAGAACTTGGACATTTGGAGATGGTGGGCGCAATCGTGCAGCAGCTGACAAGAAACATGAAAGACAGCCAAATTCAGGATTCTGCATTTGCTCCCTACTTTGTGGATCATACAGCAGGTGTGTACCCCACTTCCGCATCCGGTTACCCTTGGTCTGCAGCAACCATCGCTGTTAAAGGCGATCCCATGGCAGATTTAACGGAAGATCTGGCTGCAGAGCAAAAGGCACGTGTGACCTATGATAATATACTGCGGCTAAGTGATGACCCGGATGTAAACAATGTAATCAAGTTCCTGCGGCAACGGGAGGTTGTGCATTTCCAGAGATTTGGTGAAGCCATCCAATTATTGCGGGAAAAGCTGAATCAAAAGAATGTTTATTGCATGAACCCTGCAATCGACATCTGATAAAAAAGTCCCCACAGCTTTTCGCTGTGGGGATCATTCATTTTGTTCTGCTTACAAGCTCAATAGCCAGCTTTTTCATAAAGTCACTATTATCAAAAGCATTTAACGCTTTAATAGCTTCATTTGTATGTAATTTGACCATATCGTCGCATTTATTAAGGCCATAAAGCTGAACAAATGTATTTTTATTTTCGTCTGTGCCGGTAGCTTTTCCCAGCAATGAAGGATCACCGATCACGTCCAGCATATCATCTCTGATTTGGAACGCAAGGCCTAAATGATCGGCAAACTGGCCGGCTGCTTCCAGCTGAGCATTACTGCCCTCACCTGCCAAAACGCCTAACTGACAGGCTGAGCGAATCAAGGCACCGGTTTTTCTGCTTTGAATATCAATAACATCTTGCTGGGTGCATTCTCTACGTTCGCTTTCCATATCCAGAATCTGTCCGCCAACCATTCCCTTTTCGCCGGCGCAGCTGGAAAGGATTTTAATTGCATCAATACGAGCCTGCGCCGGAAGATCCGCATCGGCAATGCGTTCGAATGCAGCAGTAAGAAGGGCATCGCCGGCAAGAACAGCGACAGCTTCACCGTAGACCTTATGATTGGTAGGACGTCCGCGGCGGAAATCGTCGTTATCCATGCAAGGCAGGTCATCGTGGATCAAGCTGTAGGTATGGACCATTTCAACAGCGGCCGCAAAAGGCGCAGCCTTTTGCCATGCGTTGCCACACATGTCACAAAAAGCGAATACCATAATCGGCCGTATACGCTTACCGCCAGCTAATAAGCTATAGCGCATTGCGGAAAACAGATTCTTCTGGGGCTGATCCGGATAAACAAAGCAATCTTTGTCTAAGTAATCTTTAATATGGTTTCGATAGACTTCGTATTGCTCTTTATAACTCAGGTTCATCGGTGAAGGCCTCCTCCACAGGGCGTCCGTCTCCGTCTACGGCGATTTTCTTTACTTGCAGCTCTGCTTCATCCAAAAGCTTACCGCACTGTCCAACCAGATCTGTGCCCTCACGGAATAATTCCAGGGATTGTTCCAAAGGTACATCGCCCCGCTCCATCGCCCGAACGATCTGCTCCAGGCGCTGCATCTTCTCTTCAAAAGTAGGATTCTTATTTTCCATTAGAATTTACCTCCACATCATTGACTGTTGCCATGGCCGATCCGTCTGAAAACAGAATGCAAATGTCCTCCCCTGCCCTGATCTGATTTACAGAGCGAATCACATTTCCCTGCGGATCCTGGGTCATGGCATAACCGCGAGTAAGCACTTTCAGAGGACTCATAGCATCCAGCTTTGCGGCAGCGGCAAGAAAACGTTGCTTATTTCTGAAAACAACTTTTTCTTGCGCACCGGATATTCTGCTTTTCAAAAGCTCTAGATTCTTCCGTTTTTGATGAATGTAGTTAACAGGGCTTTTTAATGCAGCATTATTTGCCAAAAGATCCAAGTGTTGGCGGGCATTCTTCAACCGTCTAAGAAGTGTATTACTCATTCTCTGCGTGATTTCATCAAGATTCTGCAGCAATACTGCTTTGTCAGGAACAGCAAGCTCAGCTGCGTTAGAAGGCGTTGCCGCCCGCAAATCTGCTACATAATCCGCAATCGTCACATCCGGTTCATGACCCACAGCAGAAATAACGGGAATATCCGATTTGTAAATTGCCCAGGCAACCCTTTCATCGTTGAATGCCCATAGATCTTCGATTGAGCCGCCTCCCCTGCCCACAATCAGCACATCGGCCAGTTTATAAGCATTGGCATAGGCGATTGCGTTAGCAATCTCCATAGGGGCCTCAGTGCCTTGTACGCGGACAGGCAGCAAACGTACCTTTGTTAAAGGAAAGCGCTTACGCAAAATACGCAGCATATCATGAACAGCTGCACCGGCAGAACTGGTAACGATACCGATTACCTTAGGGTAAATGGGTATGGGCTTTTTATGGGCAGGATCAAAAAGACCCTGCTCACCCAATTTCTTTTTCAGCTGCTCAAAAGCGGCATACAGATCGCCAATACCATCCATAGCGATATTGGTGCAATATAGCTGGTATGCGCCATCTCTTGGGTAAACTGAAATCTTACCGGTGGCAATGACCTTCATACCATTGTCAGGACGAAAACGCAAACGGATCGCACTACCCTTAAACATAACGCATTTTAAAGCAGCACCGTCATCTTTTAGTGTAAAATAATGGTGTCCGGAGGGATAAACCTTGTAATTGCTGATCTCGCCCTGAACCACCACATTATTCAGGATCGCATCCTGTTCCATCTTACCACGGATATATTCATTTATTTGGGTAACTGTCAGGGTTTGGTGCATATTATTCCTCCAAGGCCCGGTGTGTCAACACCGCGATGCCTAATGCATTATCAGTAGAATATTCCGGTGCGCAGAAAATAGGATTAAGGAAAGCAAGTTCCTGGCGCAGCAGGCTGTTGGATGCCACACCACCGGAGAAAACTACGGGCAAGTCAGAATATCTCTCCAGCGCATTTTGTGTTGCCATACGTACTGCAGAGGCTACGCTCCGCAGAGCAAACACTGCTGTGTCTGCAGCGTTTCCGCTTGCTTCGTAATATTGCATTACTTTATTCTGTACACCGGATAAGGAAAAGGTCAGGTCATTGCATTTAACACGGAAGAAATCCGATTTTTCTGCTTCCTTGCTCAATGCATCCAGGTGCTTACCGGAAGGAAACGGCAAGGAAAGCATTTGACCGGTGCGGTCGATGAGCTGACCGGCAGAAATGTCGGTCGTGCCGCCAATTCGAGTGCAGGTAACATTCTTGCCTTTGGGTTCCACCAGCAGGAGCTCTGTAGTGCCGCCGGATAAGTGCCAGGCTAGATGTGGCTGATCCATAAGATCCAACCTACCTGCACTCCATAAGCTGGCTGCCACATGCCCCTGCTGATGGGAGAATGTAAACAGCGGTACAATAAATGCATCTGCTAACAGCTTTGCGTGGGAATAGCCAACCATAAAGCAAGGCATATAACTGCCTTCTACTGCTCTGGGCCGTGTACTGACACCAACAGCCTGCACACTCAAAACATCTGCATCGGAAAACAGCCTGCCGGAAAGCTCCGGCAGGCTCTTTGTGTGATGAAAAACGGCATCGGATTGACGAAGACCAAGCTCACCGGCCCTTACAGGCAGGAGCTTAGAAATATTCGTGCCGTTTTGCCCGTCAAAGCAGGCTATGGAAGTGGTATAATTGCTTGTGTCAAAGGCAATGACACTCATTGTTCTACCTCGTTATTGATGCTTCTTGCAAAGCTGCCCAAGATACCGTTTACAAATGCACCGGTATCATCGCCATCATAAAGCTTGGCAATACGAACAGCCTCAGAAATGGCAACGCCTGTAGGCACGTCATCCACATAGAGGATCTCAAAAATTGCCAGTTGCATAATGGTGCGAGCCAGCTTGGAGATGCGGGTAACATCCCAGCCGATGGAATAGGTCTGAATATAGGCATTCAGATCATCACAGCGGTTGCAAACACCGGCTACAACAGTATCCAGATACGCACGTTCCCAGCTGTTGGGACGCTTGGCATAAATTTCGTTTTCTTCAGCAAGCTGGGTAAAATATGTTTTATCCAAACGGGTAGCGATGACCTGCTGAGGGTCTTCCCCGGTAAATTCCCGGGCATAAATCAAATGTACAGCCAGTTCTCTGGCGCTAGATCTGGACATAGATTCTCCTTATACCCGGACAACGCCACTAACATTGATATTAACAGAAGTGGACTTTACACCGGAAATGGCCTCTACTGCATTGGCAATTGCTGTCTGGGCTGCCTTTGCAACAGTTACAACACAATGGCCGTAAGCGATAGTAATGTCACAATAAATGGAAAGTTCATTTTCGGAGCCAATTTCCACTTTAATGCTCTTGCTGCGGTTGCCCATACCGATCATCTGATAAATATCAGCGCCAAGTTTATTGGTCAGTCCTACAACGCCTTCTACCTCACTAAGGGCATGAATCACAATGGAAGCGATTACATCTTCAGAGATCATGATTGCGCCTTCATTGTTGGTCTGGGTAATATACTGTTTCATTTCAGCCATGGTAAGTACCTCCTAAGCGAATTAGCAAACTGTAACGCATACTTTTTATTATTGTATCACAAATCCTGAAAATTACAACAGTTTTCTTGCATGAACCTAAATTATAACACCCGGCTGATAATCAGCCGGGTGTGCGTTATCGTACTTCCACTACATAAATATCTTCCATTGTCAGAGATGTCTGGCCAATCACAATATCTGCAATAACCGCAACGTCTGTTTGCTGCAAGCCACCTTCCGGCGCTGCCACTGCTACAGAAATCCTGTTATCACTAATGTAAGCTACGCAGTCCGTATATCCCTTTGCAATCACCAGGCTCTCGATCTGCGCTTCGCTTAAAGCCGTGTTTACGATCTGCTCCAACTGCGCATTGGTTTGCGCGGCCTGCGTATCATCGCTGTATGCCATAGCTTCCTGCAGCAAGGTAACCGCGCTGTCCCTTGCCTGCTGTCTGGATAGCCGTACAGCGGCAAAATAAGCAGATGCCGTGTTATCTGTTGGCGCATTCAGAGAACTCTCATCCCCCATCACAAGCATATCAGAAGACAGAATCTTATCTGCATCCAATGTGTCTGTCAAATTCATTACTTGCTGCTGATCGGTATACAGCCAATTAACGTAAATACCGCCAAGTACAGTTACCAGCACAGCCGCTGCCACCATATTTTTCTTCCATGTTTTCACAATTCATTCCCCCACTTATTTCATTTTTAACACTGCAATTTGATTTGCGCCTAAACCTGTTGCTTTGGAGATTGCTTCCGTGATCGCAAGCCGGACCTGCGGGTCGTCGGCACCCTGGCACAGCACCACCGCTCCCTGATATACCGGCCCGTTAATTTGCTTGATGAGCCCCGCCTCATTTCGCGCGGAATCTGTAATAATAACTGTCTGCCAGGATGCATCGCCCTGGGTATCTGTCTGATAAACAGTTTGCTGTCCTTGGGAAACCGTAAGCATAACGCGAACGCTTCCGGCGCCATCCACCATTGCCAAAAGCTCTGAAAGTCGGTCACTTACATCGTTAATTTCTGAAACATCACTCTGCTTAGTTTGCACCGTAGGCTGTTTCGCAGTTTCACCACCCGGAAGCAGCATCAAAACAATCCCAACGATAAGTATGAGTGCGATATATTTGTATTTTTTGAAAAAAGCTGTTCCTTTTTCTTTTATTGCGACAAAGTCCATATTTGATTCTCCTCCGGAATGGCCAGCTCTTCCGCAATATACGCAGAAAGAATTTTTCTTGCGTAAGGTGAAATAGCACCGCTTATGTGAACTGCCTGTGGCGCAGGTAGCTGTGCTCCATCTAAATCAACACTCACCTCCACATTAGCATTCAAAGCGGATGCCTTCTCCAAAATATATGTCCGTACTTGTTCGCTTATGTATACGCTTACTTGTTCATAGGCAATTTCTTGTCCGTGAGATACATAATGCTGCGCATCGATTTCCAGTTGCGATAACATTTTACTGTAATCTGGAAAATGGAACATTTTAATCGGTGAAACTAAAGCAATTGCCATAAATATACCGGTTAGCATAGAAATTAGCTTGCCGGAAATGCCAAGTTTTTCGCTGACTTGCCTTAAAATACCACACAGGAACGCCGCAGCAGCAACTCCAATCAAATATTTGCCCAGATTTTCCATTATATTGCGCTCCTCATAAAGCAGACCGTGCTAATAATCAAAAGCAAACACAGCGTACCGGTCATAGCCAGCACTAGCCCCATAGATGTCGAGAAATCCTTGATTAGATCAGTGGTCTTTTTATTGCCAAAAGCCGTACAGATAGCGCCTGTAGCCTTCAAAAGCACATATTGCAACCCGATTTTTATAAAAGGACCGATCCAAATGCATAACATAGCAAACAGACCGTATAATCCCGCTGCATTCTTAACTGCCGCTGCGCCAACTAAGATTGTTTCAGATGCATCGGACAGGATGCCGCCGATCACTGGAACAAAGGCAGAGATAGATAGTTTTACGGCCTTTACAGCCGTTGCGTCTGCTGTACCACTGATAACCCCGGTAATACTCACGTACCCAATAAATACATACAGGATTATTTTCAATGTCCATGTGGCCAGCCATTTAGAAAAAGCCTTTAGCTTACTCAGTATTTCATCTTCCATAGCACAGCAAGCTAAGCTAAGACAAATGTGGGTATATATAACAGGTACAATTATTTTTTGAATGATCATTGAAAGCACAACTGTAAATGCAATGGTTGCTGTATAAAGCGCAGCCGATGTTACTGCCCCACCCTGAGCAGCTAACGCAGTAGCCATTGCAGGCATAAAAAGCTTTCCATATTCGTTAAGATCTGTAATTGTTGAAATTCCTAGCCGAATAAGTGTATTGGCTGGTGACAGCAATAATAAACCAACCATGAGTGCAGAAGCCAAATCTACAATTTTCTGAGATTGGCTTGAAAAATTTCGGAAGACTGAACACAAAAGCATTATGCCGATCAGGCTGATACAAACGCCGGAACTGGCTTTCAATTCAGGTGAAACTGCCGCGATCGCTTTTGTAAGCACATAAAGTAACCCTTCTGCGAAATTTTGCGGTTCGTCCGGCATATAAATTTGCGCTTCATCCGGAGCATCCGGAACGTCAATTTGTTCTGCATGTACAGGCAGCGCAAGTGAAAATAGCAGTATTACTGCAAGTACTAATTTCTTCATTTGTTATTTAGCACACTTTCGATCAGATCCATAAGTTTTGTAAACAGCGGTAAGGATAGCCACAGAACAACGCAGGCAGATAGGATCTGCAGCACCTTCCCCATAGCGCCGTATCCTGCGTCGGAGCAGACTGTACTGGCCAGTTCACCAATCAGCGCAATTCCAACTGCCTTTGTAAGAATATAAAACAGCTCTTTATCCACACCGGTGAGCGCCTGCATCCTGCTTAAGAAGTCAAGTACAGGCTGGAAATAAGAAAAAGCGACGATTGCCACCATACAGCAAATGCCTATACTTAATAATGTTGCCATATCTTTGTTTTGTTTTGTGAGGACAAGGCAGATGATAACGCCTACGAATACACAAGCAGTAATTTTCAAGAAAATATCCATTATAAGTGAAATAGAGATTTAACAAGGGAAAACAAATCAGCAATTTTTTGCGCCACCAGCATAAGAACCACCACAAGACCGGTAAGGGTCGTCATAGTTGCCTGCTCTTCCCTGCCGGATTTTGACAGAACCTGGTTCAAAATCGAAACAATTATGCCGATGGCGGCAATCTTAAAGATTAAATCAATTTCCATAATTTAAATAAACAAAATCACCATAGCCGCTCCTGCGCATAAACCTAAGGTTTTATAACTCCTGAGCCGAACATCCTTATTCTGAATCAGGTCGTTAAGCTTTTCCTTGCATTGCGATCTTACAGCATCCAATCCCCGTAATTGTCCGTTCATATCGAAACGGCCCAAAGAATTGCCAAGCATCTTCAGCATTTCTGTTGTTGCAGGCGGAATTTCTGTTCTGCTTGATAGGGCGGCAGACATACAGTGAGATACATTGGGCGCTATTTGATTTACCATCTCTTCTGATAGCTTTGCAAATACGCGGGAAAGCACGCCCTTTGACTCATTTGCAGCCTGCTTGCAAAGTTCTGGCAACGGCGTAAGCCTGTACTGCATTTCACTGGACATAAAGTCCAGAATATAAATCAATTGACGGATCGTTCTTTCTTCTTTTATGTAATTCGCTGCGATCTTAAAGCCAACGCCACCACAGGCTGCAAGAATTAAGGTCGCCCCCAAAATCTTAATGATCATATTTACATCCTTTCCAATCGGTAGGTCTTATCCGGTTGTAAAATAACAAGCCATTGAAACAGGCCTGTTTTGACTAAAGGTCGATATAGAGGACGCTTCAACAACTCGTCCTTTGAAGATGCGTGTGCAGTTGCAGCCAGCTCAACGCCGCACCAGCCTGCCTGTAAGATGCCTCTGCAATCTGTAGCAGATGTGACTTCATCAACAGCAATGATCTGTGGGCTCATAGATCTGAGGGTCATCTCTATCCCCTGCTGCTTTGGTACACCGCTGAGAACATCGGTATTTAAGCCGGTTTCAAAGCAAATAGTTTCACCCGCGCGGGGGAAAATTTCCTGCCGTTCGTCAACAACGCATACGCATTGTTCTTTGCTTCTTAGTCGTACGTAATCCCGCAGCAAGGTGGTTTTCCCGCAACCGGGTTTACCGATGATCAACACGCCACCGGATATGCCGTTAAGCTTGTCCGCAATCCCGAAAAAATCACGGCTGACACGAATGCAAACAGATGAAACGGAATTTATACCTGTGCAGCTGCCGTTTTGCATAATGCCTTCACCACAGATGCCTACCCGATGTCCGCCTGGACAAGTAATATAGCCGCTGGCAGTAGTTGAGGAAGCCCAAGGCGAATACCTGGAGGCAGCGTTAATGCAAAGTTTTAAATCGTCAAAAGAGACCGCTCTCGGTAATTGATAGTTTCTTTCTTTGCAGATGAGCATTGGCTGTTTACCGATACGAAGCCGCAACTCTTGCATAGAAGACCTGCCATGCCTATCCACATCCTGGCGCATCCATATTGGTAGTATTCCTATGAGATGATCCCACTGGCACATCATTTGCATCACTCCTAGGCAATCCTATGGTACTGGTAGCCATAATATGCAAAAGAGCTGACAGTATAAACTGTCAGCTCTTTGTAAATTAATATTCGTTTATTTGGACATCTGGGCCTTCATTGCATCCAGCAGCGCCTGTGCTTCCTCTTTACTCGGCGCAACTGCGGTGTAATAGAACTTGACCTTGGGCTCAGTGCCGGAAGGACGGGCGATCACGCTGCCGTTATCTCCCAGCAGGAATTCCAAAACATTGGACTTGGGAAGCAGAATTTCCGTCTCCTCGCCGGTAGCGATGTTCTTTTCGATACTGGTCTTATAGTCACGAACGGCGGTAACCTTTGCGCCGCCGATGGTCTCGGGTACTTCAGAACGAAGGTCAGCCATCATTTTTGCAGCCTTTTCCATGGCATCCGCGCCGGTCAGCTCAATGCTCTGCACGTGGGCAAGGTAGATGCCGTAGGTTGCGTACAATTCTTCCAGCGCATCAATAATGGTCTTGCCATGCATCTTCAGGGATGCGGCCAGCTCACAAACAAGCATGGAGGCTACGATGGCATCCTTATCCCGGGCATAGGTGCCCTTCAGATAGCCACAGCTTTCTTCGAAGCCGAAGATATAACGATGCTCCTCACCGATTTCTTCCAAGGCCAGGATCTCGCCGCCAATATACTTAAAGCCGGTAAGTACATTTTTCATGGTTATGCCGTAATGCTCCGCGATTCGGTCAGCCAAAGGAGAAGAAACGATGCTTCTGACTGCAATTGCACCTTCCGGAATATCACCCTTATTGCTGCGTGCCTTTAAGATATAATCCAGCAGCAGGCAGCCCAACTCATTACCGGAAAGCTTGCGGTAGCCACCGTTATATGGCACAGCGATAGCCACTCTGTCCGCATCAGGGTCAGTACCCAAAATCACATCGCAGGGCGTTGTGTCAGCAACCTTGTAGCTTTCATTTAACGCAGCATCCGTTTCAGGGTTAGGATATTCGCAGGTCTTAAAGTCGCCGTCAGGCTTCTCCTGGCAGCTTACAACAGAAATGTTTACATTCAAGCGCCCCAGAACTTCACGAACAGGCTCGTTACCGGTACCGCACAGCGGTGTATAAACGATATTCAATCCGGCATTTTTCAGCATTACAGGATCAACGGCTTCAGCTAGAATAGTATTGTAGTACTTCTCCCAAATATCCTGACCAATGTAATGGATCAGACCCTCGTTCATAAACTGCGCAAAGCTTTTGCTTTCCGGTACAAAATAAGGAATCTTTTCAATGGTAGCTGTTACGATAGCAGCAGGCTCGTCGGTCATCTGGCATCCGTCAGGACCGTAACACTTAACACCGTTGTAAGCACCTGCATTATGGCTGGCAGAGATCACAATGCCGCAGCCGCAGCCCAGCTGTCTAACAGCAAAGGAGAGCATAGGCGTGGGAGCAAGACGGTCGTAAAGATAGGTCTCAATTCCGGCTTCCGCAAAGGCAACGGCGCAAACTTCAGCAAAAAGCTGAGAATTATGACGGGAATCATAGCCGATAGCAGCCTTCTTAGGCAGATCGGTGGAGCTAAGCCAAGCAGCCATACCCTGAGCGGCTCTGCGGACAGTATAGCGGTTCAGGCGATTGCTGCCAGCGCCCATAATGCCACGCATACCTGCTGTGCCAAACTGCAGATCGCTGCCAAATCTGCTTTTTAATTCTTCGTTATCGTTAGCAATAGACTTAAGTTCAGAATTGATATCCTCGGGGAGATGAGCATTACACCAAAACTCATAGCGTTCCATATAATTCATAATAAAACCTCCAATTCTAAAAAAACAGCTCAAATGTAAATTTGAGCTGTTTTCTGTATACGCTGTTTATTCTTCGTTTGCAGCTTCGGCAGAGGCGCGCTTTTCCTGCGCTTCGACCAGGGCCTTAAACTTGGCGCGGGTATTCTGTACGTCTTCCAGGGAAATAGCAACGGCTTCCTCGGTACGGCGCAGAGCATCGTCCATATAATCGTTGCTGGCCTTACGCAGCTCAGCCATACGAGCATGGGTCTGCTGTACCATTTCCTTGCACTGACGCTTTGCTTCCACATAGATAGCTTCTTCGGAAACCAGCTGTGCAGCCTTCTCCTGTGCCTGGCGGATCAGACCTTCTGCCTCACGGCGAGCCTGGCCAATCAGCTCATTACGGGAGTCAACGATTGTACGAGCCTGCTTCAGCTCTACGGGAAGCTGAGCAATGACCTCGTCCAGCATATCCAGGACTTTGTCCCGCTCCAAGATGCACTTATCGGCGCCCAAGGGCAGGCCTCTGGCATCCTGTACCATGTCATATAATGCGGAGATGATTTCTTCGATGTGCTGTTCGTTCATTTTCTGTTTCCTCCTTGACGTATATCAGCAATTCGCTGTTTGAATATGGGAATAATTTCTTCTGGCAAAAAATCGGAAAGGTCTACATCATATGAGCCCAATTCCTTAACGGTGCTGGAGCTTAGATACATATACTGATGCTCGGCGGTCAGGAACATGGTATCCAAATTGGGATTGATTTTATGGTTAATGAGAGCCATTTGGAACTCGTTTTCAAAGTCGGAACCGGCTCGCAAACCTTTAACGATCACACAGCTGCCTCTGCGCTTTGCATACTCAGCAAGCAATTCATGGGAAGAATCTACTTCCACATTGGGGATATCCGCAACAACCTGCTTGATTAAAGCAACACGTTCGTCCAATGAAAACAAAGGACTTTTACCTGCATTGACCATAACGCAGACAATCAGCTTATCAAAGATATTCGCGGCTCGTTGAATAATATTCAAATGGCCGCTGGTGATCGGGTCAAAGCTGCCCGGATAGATTGCAACTTTCATTGCCACTCCCCTGCTCACGTCACTGTTTACGGTATAACGTGACTAATGTATTGCCATATTTATAGTCTTTTGAGCGATCAAAACCTTCAAATTGCCAAGAAAGCGCCTTTTCAAGCGGGCGCTCTGTGACTATTATACCACCAGATTGCAAAATGTCAATTTCTGTTATTAATTTTAACGCATTTTCTAAAAAAACTTCTGCATAAGGCGGATCTAATAGAATAATATCAAATTTTGTCCGACAATTTCGCAAAAATGCCATATAATCACTGCGGATCACCTGCGCCTGGGTTTCCAAACGAGTACGCCGCAGGTTCTCCCTAACTAATTTGCAAGCATCCTCCCGCTCATCCACGAAATATGCCATCTTAGCATCCCGGCTCAAAGCTTCAATGCCTAGCTGACCTGTGCCGGCAAACAGATCTAAAACTGTTGCGCCAGGCAAATCAAATTGGATGATGCTAAACATAGCTTCTTTTACGCGGTCTGCCGTAGGACGGGTTGCCATACCATCCGGCGCCTTTAACGTCACACCCCGGGCTTTTCCTGATACTACACGCATAACTAATCCTCGTTGTGGAAATGTTTATATACGGCAACTGCCGCCTGATGGGGCAGCACCTGCTCTAAATCAATGATATTAGCTTGACTGATGGCTTTTACGGATGAAAAATGCCGTATCAGCTCCTGCTTTCGTACTTGTCCAATACCAGGAATTTCATCCAAAACCGAATATTTTAGGCGCTTACTGCGCAGCGATCTGTGATATGTGATAGCAAAGCGGTGGGTCTCTTCCTGGATATTTCCGATAAAGGAAAACAATGCCGGGTTACCGTCTATGTGAATAACATCGTTTTGCGCATTGACAAGCGCGCGGGTCCGATGCCGGTCATCCTTGACCATACCGAACACAGGGAAAGACAAATTAATTTCTGTCAATACCTGTTCAGCTACAGCTGCATGCTTTGCGCCGCCATCGATCAGGAGCAGATCCGGCGATACAGAAAAAGAACTATCTCCATCCTCAATATGGGAAAAACGGCGTGTAAGCACCTGACGCATAGCGCTGTAATCATCCTGTCCGTCCATATCCCGCAGCTTAAAACGCTTGTAATCGCTTTTGCAGGGCTTTCCATCCTGAAAAACGATCATACTTCCAACCATATCCGTACCGGAAATATTGGATATATCGTAGGATTCGATTCGCTTTGGTGTTTCAATTCCCAATATCTTACCAAGCTGAACAACCGTTCCATGCTGATGTTCTTCCTTTGTTGTCAGGCGCTGAGCCTCCTCGTCGGCGTTCTTGTTAGCAAGCTCCACAAGGCGGAATTTCTCACCTCTTTGGGGAACATGGATATGCACTTTTTTGCCATAAGTTTGCTCCAAAAGCTGAGCAAACAAATCACTGTCTTCTACTTGCTGGGGCAGCAAAATTTCTTTTGGTGCATATCCTCGGCAGAGATAATATTGCTTCAGTAAAGCGGAAATTGCGCTGGGATGATCCTCCGGTGTAGTAAAAACTTCATAATCTTTATCCAGCAAATTGCCACCGGAGAAATGCAGCACGGTAAAGCAGGCCTTTGCATGGGTATAGCCGTAACCGATCACATCTGTATCTGCAACCTTACCTGCAGTAACATTCTGCTTTTGGCTCAGGTTTTCGATGGCCTGCAGCCGATCTCTTAGGGTTGCTGCCAGCTCAAAGTTCAGTTCTTCGGATGCGATGATCATCTGCTCTTTGATTTTCTGGGAGACTTGCTTAAAATTACCTGTCAGTAGTTCCTTCGCCTGCTCTATTCGTTCCCGGTATGCCTGCTGGCAATCCTCCTGCTGACACCAACCGGAGCATTGGCCCATATGGTAATTTAAGCACACTCTACCCTTCCCCAGGTCGCGAGGGAATTGCTTAGAGCAATCCGGTAGCTGCAGGCTCTTTATAATAGTTTCCAGAACGTTCTGTGTCACACCTCTGCTGCCGAAAGGACCATAATAAGATGCGCCGTCATCTGTAACCTTACTTACAAGCTTAATGGACGGAAACGCATCCTTCATATTAAGCCGCAAATATGGATATCCCTTATCGTCCTTAAGAAGGATATTATATTTGGGCATATGCCGCTTGATGAGAGAACATTCCAGTACCAACGCCTCAAACTCGCTGGAAGCAATAATCACATCGAAAGAATCGATCTTGCTTACCATAAGCTTTGTCTTTGGCGAATGAGAAACTGTATCCAGGAAATACTGGCTCACACGATTTTTCAGTTTCTTGGCCTTGCCCACATATATAACTTGTCCGGATTTGTCTTTCATGACATATACACCGGGTTGCAGAGGCAGGCTGCCGGCCTTTTCTTTCAGAGCATCAAATGTCATAGCGATCTCCCAAAAACCGCCTCAATGCCATGTATAGCATTGAGGCGGCAATTGTACAAAGCATCAATAAACGTCACGCAAAAGCAAAGCTTCCAGCGCATCCAGAGCTTCCTGCTCATCGTTTCCGGTAGCGGTAAGCGTAACCGTGGCGCCGGTAACGATCCCCAGAGACATAATACCCAGCAGACTCTTGGCATTCATTTTCCGGTTGCCGGATTCCAGCCAAATGCTGCTGTCAAACTCATTTGCTTTCTGTACGAAGTATGTTGCCTGACGGTTATGAAGACCGGACTCGCAACGAACGACAATTTCCTTAGTAGTCATATATACTCTCCTTAATCCCGGCGATGTTACAGCCGGATTTAGTACATATATATCATAACAAATTCGCAGGAAAAGTCAACCGATTTGGCAGATTTTTCCATGGAGATTACCGGAATTCCGCAATGGTAACGCCGTCTTCGCCCTCTCCGTAAACACCAAGCCGGAATGTTTTGATAAACTTATTCTTTTTTAGTGACTGATGGACAGCCGACCTCAGCGTTCCTGTTCCTTTACCATGAATGATACGGACAGGGCTTATATTGCTGCGCATGGCTTCATCCAGGTAACGCTCCATAACGCAAATGGCTTCCACACTATCCATTCCCCGCAGGTCAACTTCCTGGCTCATAGCCGTCATGTTCATCTGCCTACCGCTATGCTTGGGTCTGCCCTTAGTCTCGTATGGATTCTCGTGTTCAAGCAAATATACTTCATCGGCCTTTGCGGTCATCTTAAGTATACCGGCCTGCAGCTGATAAGAACCATCTTTATTGATAGCAATAACACTGGCTTTCGTACCAAGCTTTAATAATTCAACTGTGTCACCAACCAAAATTCCTCTGCTGGGCTGCGGGCGCTCTTTAATTTTGCTTGCTACATGCAATTTTTCTTCTGCTTCATTAAGGTCACATCGCAGCTGTGCTTGCCGCTGATTGATATTTTGAAGATCGCCGTTTTCACTGATCTGCTTTTTCAGCGCCTTAATTTCCTCAGTAGCGGCATTGGCGGTGCGTCTGGCGTCCTCGATAATGGCCTGCGCTTCCTTGCGAGCCTGCTCCAGAGCTTTTTCCTTATCCTTTTGCAGCTGCTCAGAATATTTTTCGCTCTGTTCCTTGCTCTTTTGGGTTTCAACCCGCAGTCGTTCTGCTTCCAAACGAGCAGCTTCCATTTGCTGCCGCTGCTGTTCCAACTGAGAAAGAACGTCCTCAAAATCTTTATCGTTTTGACCCACGAGATCGGCAGCTTCTTTCAGAATATCTTCCGGCAGACCTAATTTCCTGGAAATCGCAAAAGCATTGGATTTACCAGGAATACCGATCAGCAGCTTATAGGTAGGCTGTAAAGTCTCAACATCAAATTCGCAGGATGCATTGATAACGCCGGCAGTACGCATGGCGTAAAGCTTTAGTTCTGCATAATGGGTGGTGGCAACCACATTTGCACCCATTTTTCTGCAGAATTCTATGAGCGCGATGGCCAAGGCAGCGCCTTCTGCGGGGTCAGTTCCTGCACCCAACTCATCAAAGAGCACCAGGGTGCGGTTATCGCACTCGCTGATCACATCTACAATAGTACGCATGTGGCTTGAAAATGTAGAAAGACTTTGGGCAATAGACTGCTCATCACCAATGTCGGCAAGAATGGCGTCAAAGGTGGAAAGCACACTGCCATCTCCAGCAGGAATATGCAAACCGCATTCTGCCATTAATGTTAAAAGGCCGATGGTCTTTAAAGTAACCGTCTTGCCGCCTGTGTTGGGGCCGGTAATGATCATAGAATCAAAATCCGTACCCAATCTCAAGGAAATGGGGACAACCTTGCTGGCCTCAATCAGCGGATGGCGGGCTTTTCGCAGATCTACCTTACCCTGATCGTTCATAATGGGCGCCCAGGCACGCATGCGATATGCAAGCTTCGCTTTTGCAAAAATGACATCAAGACGAACCAAAATCTCATAATTGACCTGCAGCTCATCCCGATAATGACCGACCTGGGCAGATAGTTCTGCCAGAATGCGCTCGATTTCCTTTTGTTCTTTTAATTCCAACTCACGCAGCGCATTGTTGGCATTAACGGCGCTCATGGGTTCGATAAAGTAGGTAGAACCGGTAGCGGACACATCGTGAACCATACCGGGGACATCATTCTTATGCTCACTTTTAACGGGAACAACATATCTGCCCTGACGGATCGTAACAATAGGCTCTCGAAGATACTTGGAATAGGCAGGAGAAGAAATGATCTTCTGCAGCGTTTCTTTGATCTTACCGCCCTGAATTCGCATATGACGACGAATATCGCTCAGCTCCGGGCTTGCATGATCAGCAATCTCGTCCTCAGAAAGGATCGCGCCTAAAATTCTGTCCTCAAGAAACTTGTTTGGAGTAAGACTGCGGAACAAATCATCCAAAACAGTTGGTTTTTCGTCCTCAGAAATATAGCCACGGACATTTCTTGCGCAGCGCAGAACATGGCCTACCGCCAGCAGTTCTTTATTATGCAGCGTGCCACCCTTTTCCACCCGGTCAAGGCTGGCGGATATATCGCTGACTTCAGAAAAAGCGGGGTTTCCCTTTCGTGTTGCCAGCTCGCTTGCGGCGGACGTTTCATTAAGAAGTGCTGTAACCTCATCCAGGTCAGATACCGGCCGCAGAGCGAGACACCGCGCCTTACCGTCAGCGCTGCCTGCGCAGCTCGACAGCTGCATCAGAACCTGATCCAGCTCCAACTTCCGTAATGACTTTTCGTATAGTAAAGACATAGTAAACTCCTGATGCTGCATTAATTCAGCAGCAAAGATTTGTAAAAATCCAATGTAGAAAATCCTCGCTCCAGCTGCATTGTCAGATAGGCTTCTGTAACCTGCGTCAGCTGCTCCAGCGATTCATCGTCAGCATAAAAAGAAAACAGCTTCTTTTCATGACATTGGGTTATATACCGCATTGCGGCAAGGGCTGCCGGGCTAACAGGGACACGTATACCGCCATTATCCCGGTTTAAACACTCGCTGCACACCAAATGGCCCTGTGAAATATTGAAAAGGTCCGGTAAGTTCCTGCCGCAGCTACAGCATCCGCTCAAATCCGGCATATAGCCTGCAATACAGGCCACTCGCATTTCAAACACAGCTTTTACCTGGTTTTCAGGTAAATCTAACGCAGAAAGCCCATAAAGGCAATTGAGAACCAATGAAAGCAGCTCCGGATTTGGGGTATCTTCCATGCACACTAGCTCAGCAACCTGGGCAAAATATGTACCCAAAGAAAGCTTTTGAAGATCCTTGCGTAAACCGGCAAAAATCTCAATGCTGATGCCTTCATTTGTGCTAAAATAACCCCTGTTTTCAAATACAGTAAATTCCGAATATGTCAGCAGCTGACAGGGCGCAGACAAAGGGCTGTTCTTACGGCGCAGCCCTCTTGCCTTAAGCGTCATCTTGCCTCTGTCACGGGTCAGCACCGTCAGCAGAGAATCCGTATCATTGTAATTGGTGACCCGTAATACCAGGCCCTGGATCGTCAAAAACATGCAGTCCCTCCGCATTCCTTGCTTGTGTGTAAAGCACATATAATTCCGGTGCCCCGGTGGCAAGAAAAGATTGCCAAAGCTCCTGTGATCTCATGTTCATCCCTCCGCAGATAGCTTTTGCAGCAGAAGGATGATTTACCCTTGGTAATTATTCTCTGTAGCCAAAGTTGCGCACGAGGAAATCGCTGTCACGCCAGTTTTCTTTTACCTTGACCCAGGTAGTCAGGTAGACGCGAGTGCCCATAAAGCGTTCGCAATCCGTGCGAGCCATAGAAGAGATCTTCTTCAGCATTTCTCCGTTCTTGCCGATAATAATGCCCTTGTGGCTGGACTTTTCACAGTAAATAGTAGCATCAATATCGATCACACCGTTTTCCCGCTCGGAAAATTTGGTAATCTCAACAGCAGTTCCATGCGGCACTTCCCTATCCAGCGTCCAAAGCAGCTTTTCACGGATAATCTCCGCCATCACCTGCCGTTCCGGCTGGTCTGTAGTAATATCATCCGGAAAAAGGAACGGACTTTCCACAGCGTATTTTCTGCAAATATCCAGCAGCGTATCTACGCCGTCACCGGTTTTGGCGCTGATGGGAATGATCGCTTCAAAGGAAGCTGCCTTGGAATAAGTATCGATAATTCCCAGAAGATTTTCTTTTTCCACGGAATCGATTTTATTGATCGCCAAAACAACAGGGCACTTCTTAGCTGCAAGCTGCTCGATCAGCGCCTGCTCCTGAGCTCCGATGGAGTCAATCGGTTCTACCATCAAAATCGTCAGGTCCACATCCGCAATAGATTCCTTTGTCACGTTGACCATATAATCGCCAAGCTTTGTTCTGGGCTTATGAAAGCCGGGGGTATCCACAAAAACAAATTGGGTATCTTCTTTAGTTACAATGCCGCAAATGCGGTTGCGTGTAGTCTGAGGCTTATTGGAAACAATGGCGATCTTTTCGCCAACAAGATAATTGGTAAGGGTGGACTTGCCCACGTTGGGACGCCCTGCAATGGTGATCATTGCTGTTTTTGTTGCCATAGTGTATTCTCCTTTGTGCATTATCGGCTGACACCGGGAACGGCAGCAGCAATTGCTTCTTCTCTAGCGCGCATTTGCGCCTTCTGAGGCCCTTCATCCAGGTGGTCATAGCCCAGCAAGTGGAGCATGGAATGGATGGTCAGATATCCCACTTCCCTTTTCAGGCTGTGACCAAATTCTTCGGCTTGGGCTGTGGCTCGCTGCAGAGAAATAACCATATCGCCTAAGGGACAAAGACCGGTATCAGGGTCTAGGAAGCTATCCCAATCTGCAGGGGGTTCACCGGCTGTCAACTCGAACATAGGAAAGCTTAAAACGTCTGTAGGCTTATCAATGTTCCGGCTGGTGGAATTGATAAGCTGTATTCCCTGATCGTTTGTAATCAGCACATTGATCTCAAGAGGTACGTTTATTCCTTCCGCAGCAAAAACTGCCTTGATGCATTTGCGGATCACATTACTGATGGCAAAACGCTGAAAGGTAAAATTCTGAAATGTTAAATTGATTTTTATGTTCTGCATATCATTTTTTCCTCTGATATTTACCGGGCATGGATTTTACCGGCTTTTTCTGTTCCTGTTTGCGGTCAGCGTTTTCATAAGCATTGATGATTCGCTGCACCAAAGCGTGGCGAACAACGTCTGCAGAAGTAAGCTTGCAGATGGCAATATCCTCAACGCCCGCAAGCACCCGCAAGGCATCTTTAAGGCCGGAGGTCTTATCAGCGGGCAAGTCAATTTGCGTAACGTCACCGGTAATAACGATTTTAGAGCCGAAGCCCAAGCGGGTCAGGAACATTTTCATCTGTTCTTTTGTGGTGTTCTGTGATTCATCCAGGATAATAAAGCTGTCGTCCAAGGTGCGGCCACGCATATAAGCCAAAGGCGCTACTTCAATTGAGCCCCGTTCCTGATATTTCTGGAATGTCTCCGCGCCCAGCATATCATAAAGGGCATCATATAAGGGGCGCAAATAGGGGTCAACCTTATTTTGCAGATCACCGGGCAAAAAGCCCAACCGCTCACCTGCTTCAACAGCCGGACGAGTCAAAATGATGCGGTTGACGATCCGCTCCCGGAATGCGGCAACGGCAGCAGCTACTGCAAGATAGGTTTTACCCGTACCTGCAGGGCCAACACCGATGGTGACAGTATTCTTCATGATGGCGCGCATATAGGTCTGCTGGCCCACGGTCTTTGCCTTGATAGGCTTGCCCTTAGCAGTAATACAGACTACGTCTTTAGCCATCTGAGCAACTTGATGTTCATTGCCTTCACTGACTAAGGTGATCAAATAGCGAACACGCTGTTCATCGATCACTTCACCCTTGGACGCCAAAGAAAGCAAGCCTTCCAGAGTTTTAGCCGCTTTATGAACAGCTTCCTCATCGCCTGTGATCTTCAAATCTGTTCCCCTGTTTACAATGGTAACGGAAAGTGCTTCTTCAATACGACGAATATTTTCGTCGAAGGAGCCAAATACGGCGATCAGGTCCTCCATCCGTTCTGCATTTACAATTCTTTCAACGATCTTCTCCATGGGATATCCCCTCATTCGTAATACTGCCGATCATTTCGTTACAGGTAAAATCTCCCTGCAACGTGTACGAATCATCGGTTAACTCTGTAGTGAATGTGCTTGACAAAATTTTACCTGCGATCATCTGCTGCTTCGTATAATCGCTGCTATAGTTTTGCAGCCAATGCATAGATTCTTCGGCTAATATATTTTCCTCAGTTTCATAGTAGGTGATATATTCTGTCCGTATAGCAACAGGCAGCTGAAAACCACCGGGCAAAGTCAGCGGATCTTCTTTTACTATTTTAACACAACTGCTACTGCAAATTCCACTACCATTATGCAAATTTATTTGATTTTTTCCAATTATCAATGAAATTTTTCTTTCCTGACTTAGGATCACCCTTCTGTTTTCCGTTTTAATAGGCGTAATACAAACATTCTGACGAATGGTATCGCCATAAATTTCCCCTGCAGCACCCGTATAAATCATCGTTTCCCCTGCCGGAATATGGGATGAGATCAGCACTTGACCAGCCTTTACAGCTTGGCCGATCTTGCAGCTTATCGTTCCTTTTGTAGCATAGACATGGGTAACGAAGGCATCCCGAGCCGCGCAAATATCAAATGTGCTGAAAACTGCGGGTGACTGGATCTCCTGCACATTTTCTTTCACATAAATCGTTGCCACACATCCGGCTGTATTAACGCCAACCCACTGCAGCTGCGGAATCTGCTCCAGCAGCATATTCTTGATCCGCTCGCTGCGTACCGCTCTGGAGGATGCACCAAAATAGACACCGCTTTGTGCTGCATGATCCAAAATGACCGATGCGGAAACGCTATTGTTTCCACTTACCTGAACAAAGAGAACACGTGTTGGCAGCCATAATGCCAGTAAACACAGCAAAAGTATACCAACAGTCAGCACCGGACGTCGCAGCATTCCTTTTAAGAACCAGTAGATGCCTTTTGCATACCGAATTCGCAGCTTATCTCCTTGCTTTTTACAAATCGCTCGTACCTTTTTTATATCTGTCCGGGCAATCTGGGCTCTAACTGTCAGAGCAGACGGAAACCGGATGTTTTCCAATACGATACCATGCTGAGATATGTAGCGAAGGGTAAGCGGAATATCTGCACAAGTCAGTTCAATTTCCAACATACCTCCAATAGATTGAAAAAGATTCATTTGCTACCTCTCAAAATTCGCATACCTTCTATTTTCCCAATTATCACCAATCGGTCCACACTCATACAGGAAATTGTTAAATCGCTGCCTAGTATCTCAAGAAAACCGAAACAAACCTTGACCTGCATTAACGTAGACTCATATACGCTAACCCCCTTATGATGTTCTATAAGCACCCGCCGATCCCCTAATATTTCAATAAGTGGCCTATCGGTGCGGGGCATGATTCTGTCAGTAGAACGTGATTGCTTTTTCCTTTCCATCTGCCCACCTCCTCAAAATTCATTGTATGGCCCTAGGGATGAAATTAACACGTCAGGCATAATGTCCTAGGGGGTGATAAAATGAAAAATAGAGTAAACTGGCTGCTGCCTGCTATTTGTTCCGCAATATTTCTGCTAATGATCTTAAAGGCAGATTTAGTTATTGCAGGAGCGTCTATTGGGATTGAAATATGCTTATATACCGTGTTCCCTTCCCTGTTTCCATTTATATTTCTGTCAAGCCTGCTAACAGATGCAACTGCTGGTTTATCCATCCCATTTCTGAGGCCTCTGGGGCGCTTATGCGGCATCCCAGCAGGGTCGGAAACCATATTCCTTGCGGGAATTTTAGGCGGCTATCCGGCAGGCGCGCAGGCTGTAGCGCAGCAACACAAGGCTGGTCATATATCCTCGCAGCAGGCGAACCATCTTTTGCGATTTTGCAACAACGCAGGCCCCGCATTTATATTTGGCATCATTGGTAGCATTCTAAGAGATATCCGTCTTACATTTATTATTTGGATCATTCATATTATAAGTGCAATAATCACCGGTTGGCTTTTCGCAGATAGTACTAATACAGGTAAAATCAAAATAAAGCCGTCTTCGTTAGATGTCGTTTCTACATTACACAAAACAGTAAAGACAATGGCAAAAATCTGCGGTTGGGTGATCCTATTCCGTATGCTAATTTCTATACTTGATTATTATGTGTTAGAGCATCTGCCAGCTAACATTGGAACGATTGTGTGCGGTATTTTAGAGCTTTCCAATGGGTGCATCCGGTTAAATAATATGGATATTGCATATATATTCGTTGTTTCCTCTTTGCTGCTCTCCTTTGGCGGTATTTGCGTATGGATGCAAACAGCCAGTATTATAAAGCCGTTGAACCTTCTAAATTTTTGTTTGGGTAAATGTGTTCAAAGTGTGATCAGCGTGTTAATTTGCTTTATCCTATCCCCCTTGCTTTTTGGCTCTTCGTATTATATTGCTATCATCGGGTGTGTTCTGTTAAGCGCGTATATTGGGGTTATGAAAAAAAGTAGTAGCATTCTGAAACCAAGTCGTGTATAATGAAGAAAAATGAAGAAAGGAGCTAGACGATGCTATTTCGGAAGAAAATGCCCCGTTCCTGCAGCTACTGCGAATTTTCCACTAAGCTGGATGAAGATCGTATGCTTTGCAGCAAAAAAGGAATCACAGCGGTATATAGTGCCTGCCGCAAGTTTAAGTACGATCCTTGTAAGCGGGTCCCTCCCAGAGCGAAGGCTCCTGATTTTTCTCAATATTCTGAAGAAGATTTTAAGCTATAAAAACACCGGAAAGTAATCACTTTCCGGTGTTTTTTACTGGATCATATTCAAAAAATCCGTTTCAGACAAAATGGGGATTCCCAATTCACTGGCTTTACGTTCCTTAGATCCTGCGTTTTCGCCTACCACAACGTAGGTGGTCTTTTTGGATACCGAGCCGGATGCTTTGCCGCCAAATAGTTCAATTTTCTCCGTGGCTTCCTCTCTTGTAAACATAGTCAGCGCTCCTGTCAGAACAAAGGTCATACCTGCAAAACGGGTATCGGTGATCACACGTTTGCTCTCGAAATTTACGCCCGCCTGGCGGAGCTTTTCGATCATGTGCTTAGATTGCTCCTGGCTAAACCAATCCCGGATAAAACCGGCTGTAACAGCGCCCACATCATTAATCTGCGTAAGCGTTTCCACGTCAGCTTCCATAAGTGCATCCAAATTACCAAAATAAGATGCCAGCACCTTACCTGTCTTCGTGCCAACCTGACGGATACCCAAAGCATAAATCAGCTTGGAAAGATCCTGCTGCTTGCTGCTTTCGATAGCGGCAAGTAATTTCTTTGCAGCCACTTCACCACTTTGCCACAGACCTTTCACATCATCCAATGACAGATAGTAAATATCTGCGGGAGATTTGATATACCCCTTTTCAATCAAGCTTTCCACAATAGATGTGCCCAAGCCTTCTACATCCATAGCATCCCGACTGACAAAATGGGCGATATTCCGGGACAGCTGCGCGGGACATTCCGCACCGGTACAACGCAGGAATGCGCCGTCTTCATCCTTCTGCGTGGGCGCGCCGCACACAGGACACTTGCAGGGCAAGTGATAAGCAACTGCATTTGCAGGCCGCTTGGAAAAATCAACCTCCAAAATTTCAGGAATGATCTCGCCTGCCTTGCGAATCAAAACAGTGTCACCAATGCGAATATCACGCTGAGAAATGAAATCCTGGTTGTGAAGGGTTGCATTGGTAACCGTTGTACCGGCAAGACGAACAGGCTTTACAACAGCCTTAGGCGTCAAAACGCCGGTACGGCCAACCTGTACAACAATATCTTCTACAACTGTGGGTTTAATTTCCGGCGGATATTTGTAAGCAGCGGCCCACCTCGGGAACTTGGCAGTTGCGCCCAGCTTTTCACGCAGAGAAAGCTGATCAACCTTGATCACAGCGCCGTCAATATCGCAGGAAAGCTGTTCCCGATTCTCATTGATGGACAGCACATAATCGTTAATCTCGTCAGGTGCATTGAAAACCTTACAATCCACTACCTTAAACTTAAGATCTCTAAGATACTGTAAAGATTGGGCATGGGTCTCAAATTCAACACCATCGGCCAGTTGTACATTAAAGACCAAAATATCCAAACCACGTTTTGCGGCTATTTGAGGATCTAACTGCCGCAAAGAACCTGCCGCTGCGTTTCTGGGGTTAGCAAACAAAGGCTTCCCCTCTTCCTCCTGTCGGGCATTGAGCTTTTCAAAGCTCTTTTTCGGCATATACACTTCGCCCCGTACGATCAGCTTAGAAGGCGCGTTTTCAAGCTTCATAGGGATGGAATGAATGGTCTTTAAGTTCTCCGTAACATCCTCGCCCACGTTGCCATCGCCACGGGTTGCACCTCGAACAAATACGCCGTTTTCATATTCCAGAGCAACAGACAGACCATCGATTTTAGGCTCAACGGTAAATTGCACCTGAGGATGGGCGGTGCGGATTTTCTCGATGAACTCATCCAGCTCTTGCAAAGAAAAAACATCCTGCAGGCTCATCAAAGGCACGCTGTGAGTAACCTTTTCAAATTTGCTCAATGCAAGACCGCCAACCCGCAGCGTCGGAGAATCCGGCTGAACCAGGTCAGGGTTCGCTTTTTCCAAGTCCTCCAGCTCCCGGAGCAAATGATCGTATTCAAAATCAGGCATAGTGGGGTCATCCAGCACATAATACCGGTAATTTGCCTGATTCAAAAGCGCCGTTAATTCAAGAATTCTTTCTTTCTGGTTCATATTATCCTCCGGATTGCAAGAATGTATCAGGAACTTGACCCACAATAATCGTCTCAGCTACAACCACATGGCTGACCACTGTAAAACTATTGGTTTCTCCCAGCACCAACACAGTAACATCCACGCTTAGTTCCATAATGATCTGATGCAGAGTCTGGTTAATGCCAGCCTGTGTAAAATTGCTGTTAAAGGATGCTTCACTATTGCGGATTGCCAGGATCTTGACCGGTATATCCGGCCCTTTTCCCGAAAGAAATTCCGGTAGTATCAAGCTTCCTAAAGGCACGCCAAGCTGGGACGTATCCATTGTAAGGACATCGTTGTTAATGCGATTCAGCACGCTGGTTTTCAGTCGGTTGACTTCGCTCATGTTTGTCTTTAATGCTGTGATACGTCCATCCAGATCCTTTTCGAAATAAACCATCCGGTCATAATGGATATCCCCTGCATCAATCTGCCGGTCAATGGCATCGTTTAAGAGATCTGAAGTAGCGTTTTTAACCTGCGTTTCGCTTAAAGCAAAGATGGCTTCCTGATATTTCTTACGAAAGCCAAAGAATATGCAAAGCAAAACAAGGATCAGGAAGATGAAAAGCCGAAATAAACAACCAATTTTCCGTTTCACCAATATCCCCCCGGGAAATTGTATGGCAAAAAGGTTAAAATATTACAGCTTTTTCATATGGGCAGATGCGGTGTTCGCCATAAGCTTTTTTGTTCCGATCTTATCAAAAGCAATTTCCAGCAGCGCATCGCCGCCCATTTTCATAACACTCAGCACCATGCCCTGTCCGAATGCGGTATGGTGTACCATATCCCCTTTATTCAGAACAAGCGCTGTAGATTTCGATGCCGAAACGCCGGAAAGTTCATAGCTGCGCTTTTGTACGACCGGGCGATCATAGTTAGCGCTATAGTTATTATGCGCAGGCGCTTGATAGCTGCCCTTTTTAACGGTGATATCCTCGGGTATTTCCCGCAGGAATCGTGACGCCATAGCGGCGTTGGTGCGGCCATAGAGCATTCTCTGCCGGGCGTGGGAGATCGTCAGCGTATTTTTTGCGCGTGTAATAGCCACATAGCACAGCCGACGCTCTTCTTCCATCTCTTCCATTTCGCCAATGGCTCGCATCCCAGGGAAAAGGCCGTCTTCAAAGCCGACCAAAAATACGTGGGGAAACTCCAGGCCTTTGGCCGAATGCATGGTCATCATCACGGTGGCATCATCGTTCTCATTATACTGCTCAATGTCCGTATATAAAGCGATTTCTTCCAGAAAACCTGCCAATGTAGGCGCTTCGGCATTCTGAACATAGGATGCAATGCTGGACTTTAATTCTCGAATGTTCTCAAGACGGGTCTTATTTTCCTCGGTAGGCTTCATTTCCAGCATGGAAGCATAGCCGGTACGGAGCATCACCTGCTCATAAAATTCTACCAGCGGCATTCCTTCATCCAGCAAGGCTGCCAGCTCTTCAATGAGCATTGAAAACTGAATCAGCTTCTGCGCGCTCTTTTCCAGCGGCGCATAGGAATAGGGGTCGCTTACCACACGGTAAAGATCCGTTCCTTCTGCCTGCGCCAATCGCTGGGCAGTTTCGATTGTTTTTGCGCCCAGTCCTCTGGGAGGATTGTTGATGATCCGGTTAAGACGAAGATCGTCGGTACGGTTATTGATGACGCATAAATAAGCAAGCATATCTTTAACTTCTGCCCGATCAAAGAATCGCATGCCGCCAATAACCCTATACGGAATGCCGTTTCGCTTAAAAGCATATTCCAAAGCATTGGATTGGGCATTGGTACGGTACAGCACCGCATAGCTCTTAAAGCCACATTTCTTAGCGCCGGAAATGATCTGCCCGGCAACGTAATTGGCCTCTGCGCCTTCGTCTGCTGCCTCATAGATAGTAATGGGGTCACCTGCGCCGTTAGATGTCCAAAGACGCTTGCCTTTTCTGCCCAAATTATGGGAAATCACCGCATTGGCAGCATTGAGGATAGACTGCGTAGAGCGGTAATTCTGCTCCAGACGAATCAGCTTACTGCCTCTATATTGCTTTTCGAAGTTAAGAATATTCTCAATGGTTGCGCCACGGAAGCGATAAATGCTCTGGTCGTCGTCACCTACAACGCAGATATTCTCGTACCCACCGGCCAGCATCGAGGTGAGCAGATACTGCAAGTGGTTGGTATCCTGGTACTCGTCTACCAAAACATACCGGAACTTGTGTTGATAATAAGTGCGTACATCCTCGTGATCCCGGAGCAGCTCCACAGTCTTGAAGATGATATCATCAAAATCCAGAGCGTTGTTTTCCTTGAGCTTCTTTTGGTATCGCTTATAAGCCCTAGCCACCTGCAGCAGGCGCAAGTCGTTACTGGACTCAATATTATCCATCATCTGCTCAGGCGTTACCATCCGGTCTTTTTCCTTACTGATGAGGCTAAGTACATATTTAGCCGGGAAGGTTTTATCATCCAGACCCATATCCTTAATGATGTCCTTCATAATCCGCTCAGAGTCTGCAGTATCGTAAATGGTAAAGCTTTTTGTATAACCAATGCGCTCAATATCCCGGCGCAGAATGCGGCAGCAGGCGCTGTGAAAGGTCATGGCCCACACGTCCTGACCCTCGGGACCCAGCATGGCGCACAGCCGATCCTTTAGCTCGTTGGCAGCTTTGTTGGTAAAGGTTATGGCTATAATGCTCCATGGCAAAGCCGGCTCAAAGGCGCACAGGAAGTCTGCCCGGCGGCGGTCAAATTCACCATAGTCACCCGAAAGGTTCTCAAGAAAAACTACATCCTCTTCCGTAATCGTATCGGGAATATAGTTCGTATAACTGCCACTGCCGAACCGTATCAGGTTTGCTATTCGATTAATGAGCACAGTGGTTTTACCGCTGCCTGCGCCTGCAAGCAGCAGCAAAGGGCCTTCTGTGGTCATTACAGCCTGTCGCTGCATTGGATTTAAGTTCTGAAACTGGGATTCTATATACTGCCGTCTTGCGGCAATGAATCTACCCATGAGTTCTTCGTTCATATAGCACCTTATAACATTAATGATGCTACTATTTTAACTGATTTTCCCCAAAAGGTAAAGTGGAAATTCGCAATTATTCCAAGTATTGTTTTAAGCGTTCCAAAGCCTTTTTCTCAATTCTGGAAACCTGCACCTGACTGACCTTCAGAACTACAGCAACCCGTGCCTGCGTTAAGCCATGGAAATACCGCAAGTGCACTACCATAGCTTCCCTTTCCGGCAACCGACTGATTGCTTGACGCAATGATATTCGCTCCAAGAGTTTGTCCTCGCTTTGTCCGTCGCAAAGCACCTTTTCCAGGCTAAAGCCTTCATCTCCGCATTCCTGCTGAATAGATTCCGTAGCGCTGGTGGCAATATCCGCTTCTGCAATTTCTTCCGGCGTAAACCCTGTTTCATTGGAAATCTCCTGCAATGTGGGTTCTTTCCCCATCTTCTGCAGCAGCTTTGCACGAACAACATTAACGGTAGCGGCCCGTTCTTTCAGCCCCCGGGAGACTTTAATTGCGCCGTCATCACGCAAAAATCTGCGGATCTCACCGCTGATTTTGGGAACCGCATAAGTAGAAAACTGTGTGCCGTAGCTGCTGTCAAAGCCTTCCACCGCTTTCAAAAATCCCAGACAACCTAATTGATACAGATCTTCCGTTTCTGCTCCCCTGCCGATAAAACGACGGGCAACCGACCAAATCAGGCCATTATTCTCATCGACCAGCGATTGCTTTGCTTCCTCGTCGCCGGCTTGAGAGCGGACGATCAGTTCTTCTGTTCTATTCATTTTTTCCGCTGAATCTTTCGGCGCATATGGACAGTTGTACCCTTATCCACTTCAGATGTAACAGTAAAGCTGGTCATAAAGCTTTCCATAATGGTAAATCCCATACCGCTGCGCTCACATCCGCCGGTAGTGAACATCGGCTTTGTTGCCTGAGAAATATCTGCAATCCCAACTCCTCTATCCTTGACTACAATATCCAAAGTGTTGTCCTTCAGGATTCTGCAGCGTAATGTAATGATACCAAATCCATCCGGATAGGCATGTACAATGCAGTTTGTTACAGCTTCAGAAACAGCGGTACGAATATCTCCCAGTTCCTCCAATGTGGGATCTAGCTGTGCCGCAAATGCAGCAACTGCGCTGCGGGCAAAGGCTTCATTTGCCGATTTGCTTGGAAACTCCAAAATCATATAATTATCAAATTTCATTATACCTTCTCCTTGATTTGCACCAATTTATCGATGCCTGATGTGCGGAATACCTTCATGGGCTGTTCTTTAATTCCGGTGAGCATTAATGTCCCCCGAATTTTGTTCATTTGCCGCAACGTGTTTATTACAACAGCAATACCGGATGAATCCATAAAGGTCACATCCTCAAAGTCAAGAATACATACCATCGGATTGTAAGCCTCAATCTTTGCCAGCAGAATTTGAATACAATCCTTTGCCCTATGATGGTCTATTTCTCCTGTGAGCGCCACGGTCAATTTGCCTTCTTGCAGAAAGCTTGTAAAATGCATGAATAAACCTCCTTTTGTCAAAATGCATTTTCAGTATAAATAGAAGATTTTTAAATTTACAATCGTATTTCGGCGCATAAAAAATTAGTGGCGCGCAAGAAAATTCTTGCACGCCACTATATTGGTTTTTACAGCTTTTTCAAAGCTTTTTCGCTTTCTTCCAGCTGCGCGATCAGGTCGGCAGCGATAGCGGCCTTTTCCTTTTCGGCATTAACAACAGCTTCAGGAGCCCTTGCAACAAAGTTATCATTGGAAAGCTTACCCTGGATCATAGCCAGGTTCTTTCTGGCCTTTTCCAGTTCCTTGGCAACACGCTCCAGTTCCTTTTCTACGTCAACAAGCTGACCCATAGGAATATACAGCTTAGCATCTGCCGTGGTGCAGCAAACCATACCGTCAATGTTCTCCGGTTCTTTATCCAGAATTGTTACAGAATCCGCATAAGCAAGACGCTGGATGAAGCCCTCACCCTCGGCAAATACCTGAGGCTTAGAGGTGAGCACAAACAACGCAGCCTTCTTGGACGGAGGAACGTTCATATCTGCTCTTCTGTTACGGATGGCGCGGATGGCATTCATCACAGATTCCATTAACTGCTCTTCGTTACGGAACTGCAGCTCCTGACGGAACACAGGCCAATCGGCAACGATCAGCGCATCGCCTTCGTGAGGCAGGCTCTGCCAAATTTCCTCAGTAATGAAGGGCATAAAGGGATGCAGCAGACGCAGGGTCTGATCCAACACATACACAAGCACCTGCAAAGCAGCATTCTTTTGCTGGATATTCTCACTGTAAAGGCGAGCCTTAGTCAGCTCAATATACCAGTCACAGTAGGTATCCCAAAGGAAGTCGTAAACCTTCTGAACAGCAACGCCCAGCTCATACTTCTCCAGGTTTTCCGTTACTTCACCGATCAGGTTGTTCAGCTTAGAAAGCACCCACTTATCCGCAATGGTCAATTCGCTGTCCGCAGGAAGCTCGTTCTTAGCGTCCTCGCCCAGGTTCATCAGCACGTAGCGGCTGGCGTTCCAAAGCTTGTTGGCAAAGTTACGCATAGCCTCACAGCGCTCCACGTAGAAACGCATATCGTTTCCGGGAGAATTGCCGGTGACCATGTTCATACGCAGAGCGTCGCAGCCATACTTTTCGATCATTTCCAGAGGATCAATGCCGTTACCCAGGCTCTTGGACATCTTGCGACCCTTGTCATCCCGGACAAGGCCGTGGATCAGTACGGTGTGGAAAGGCGTTTTGCCGGTATGCTCGCAGCCGGAGAAGATCATTCTTGCCACCCAGAAGAAGATAATGTCGTAACCGGTAACAAGAACATCCGTGGGATAGAAATAGTTAAGATCATCGGTGCTCTCAGGCCAGCCCAATGTTTCGAAGGGCCACAAAGCGGAGCTGAACCATGTATCCAGAACGTCAGGATCTCTGGTGATGTTAGTGCTTCCGCACTTTTCGCAGCAGGTAGCATCCTCCCGGGATACAGTCATGTGACCACAGTCCTCACAGATCCAGGCAGGAATCTGATGACCCCACCACAGCTGACGGGAAATACACCAGTCACGAACATTCTCCATCCAATTCAGGTAAGTCTTGCTGAAGCGATCGGGAACGAACTTAGTCTCTCCCTCTTTGACAACGCGAATAGCCTCTTCAGCCAAAGGCTTCATCTTCACGAACCACTGAGCAGAAATAATGGGTTCCACATCATTGTGGCAGCGATAGCAAGTGCCAACATTATGGGCATGATCGTCAATCTTCACCAGGAAGCCCTGCTCCTGCAAATCTGCAACGATTTGCTTTCTGGCTTCATAACGGTCAAGGCCTTCGTACTTGCCGCCAAATTCATTAACAGCGCCGTTATCGTTCAGCACACGGATAACTTCCAGATTGTGACGCAGGCCAACTTCAAAGTCGTTGGGGTCATGGGCGGGGGTCATCTTAACACAGCCGGTGCCGAATTCCATTTCTGCATAATCGTCGGCAACAACGGGAATTTCCCGGTTGACCAAAGGCAGCAGGACTTTTTTGCCAACAATATGGGTATAACGTTCATCGTTGGGGTTAACACAAACACCGGTATCACCCAACATAGTCTCAGGACGAGTGGTAGCAACAACCACCTCACCGGTGCCGTCAACCAAGGGGTAACGGATATGCCACAAATGGCCGGGCTTGTCCACATACTCCACTTCTGCATCAGAAAGGGCAGTTACACAATGGGGACACCAGTTAATAATGCGGCTACCTTTATAGATAAGGCCCTTCTCATACAAAGAAACAAATACCTCACGAACCGCCTTAGAGCAGCCCTCATCCATAGTAAATCTTGCTCTGTCCCAGTCGCAGGATGCGCCCAGCTTCTTCTGCTGCTCAACAATCCGGTTACCATACTTGTGCTTCCAGTCCCAAACCTTTTCAAGAAACTTTTCACGGCCCAAATCATAACGGGTCAGGCCGTCCTTGCGAAGCTCCTCTTCCACCTTGATCTGGGTAGCGATACCTGCATGGTCTACACCGGGCACCCACAAAGCATTATAGCCCTGCATCCGCTTGAAACGAATCAAAGTGTCCTGCAAGGTTGCGTCCATCGCATGACCCATGTGCAGCTGACCGGTAACGTTAGGGGGTGGCATAACGATGGTGAAGGGCTTTGCATCGCGGCTCTTGCTGGGCTTAAAATGGCCGCCTTCTTCCCACATACGGTAGATCTCATTTTCTACCTGCTGGGGCTCATACACCTTTGGTAATTCTCTTGCCATATCTGTTCACTCCTTAAATGAAAAAAGCCCTGAGCATTCCGCTCAGGACGAAAAATACTTTCCGTGGTACCACCTGAATTCCCTAAAAGGGCACTCGTAAGCTATAACGGGCAAACCCGGACTCCCCTACTCAATTCAGAAAATCTGCTCCGGAGCGACAATTTGCGTTCATTCTGCATGCTCACACCAAACGCATGCTCTCTGAAAGAAATTAAATGCAAAAACTCTCCATCTACGCATTTGTCATGGTAAAAATACCACACTTTATAGGTCCTGTCAACCAAAAATTCAAATATTTGATCCGCCTTGACGAACTCGGAAATATTTAATATAATCTAGAAAACAGAAAGGATGATTCTGCTATGAAACTATCCCTTGTTGTGCCTTGCTATAATGAAGCAGAAAATGTTGCTGCATTCCAGGAAGCAGCCATTGCTGCCTTTAATAATTGCGGTTATGAATTTGAAATCGTTTTTGTTGACGATGGCAGTAAAGATGCCACGCTACACGAGCTCAGAAAGCTGCATAAGGCGCAAAAATGTCCTATAAAGGTAGTAAGCTTCTCCCGCAACTTTGGCAAGGAAGCTGCTCTTTATGCCGGCATTAAAAAAGCATCCGGTGACTATGTTTGCCTGATCGACGCAGATTTGCAGCAGCGACCTGAGATTGTGAACGATATGGTTCAAATTCTTGATGAGCAACCGGAGTGCGATATTGTGGCCGCATATCAGGATCGTAGAGGTGAAGGGAAAATCCTTTCCTTCTTCAAAAAACGCTTCTACGGCACAATAAACAAGCTTGCCGATGTACAATTCAGATCCGATGCCAGCGATTTTCGTACCATGCGCCGAAGTGTTGCAGAAAGCATCCTGAAGCTTGGCGAATACCATCGTTTCTCAAAAGGTATTTTTGCCTGGGTAGGCTACAATACCTGTTATATCCCCTATACTGCCTGCAAACGCGCAGCCGGTAAAAGTAAATGGAGTTTCAGAAAGCTTTTTAACTATGCCATAGGTGGTATTATCGGTTATTCCACAAAGCCGCTAAGAATTGCCACATTTATGGGCGGCCTGACCGCATTTGCATCCCTGGTCTATCTTTGTGTTGTGATCCTGCAAAAGCTGATTGCCGGAATTGATGTTCCCGGCTACGCCTCCATCATTGTATTGATTCTCTTTCTTGGCGGAATGCAGCTATTTTGCATCGGCGTTATCGGCGAATACGTCGGCAGAACCTTTGAGCAAAGTAAAAACCGGCCTATCTACATTTCCAAAGAAGAACTTGACTAAGAATTCACAAAAGGCGCCCCGCTTCTAAAAAAGCGGGGCGCTTAATTTACCATCTGAATTTACGACGTTTTTTTCCAAACAGCAAATGTCTGAAAGCCGGAATATACCGAAGCGCAAGGATAAACGCAAGGAACAGAACCAGCGCTGCGCCGAAAAAGATCAGCACCCAGCCCCACCAAGGCATTGAGGAATCAAAATGAGAACTTTCCACATAAATGGGTTGTTCTGTAACCACCTGATTCATCGCAAGCAACGGCGAGCTTGCAACGCAAATATCCTCATACCATACTTCCACGTTAGAAAGGATCAGACCTTTTTCAATGGGAAGGCTGGGATATGCGCCTCCAAAAGCGTCACGATACACAAAGCTAAGATCATCCAGCGAAACGGACGCAGGCAATACTGTAAAAGCATCAAACTGAGTGCCTAAAAACAGGTCGCAATCGCCGCCCATAATAGTTAATTGCCGCATTACCTGATCTTTGTGGAACAGCTGTACGCCACGAAAGCCCTGATACCCGCGGTCAAGCAATGCGCTTGTTTCAGGGAAACCGCCTTCTACGCGAACCGAATAGCCATCCGGTTCATATGTCGATGTGGAGCCCATCACGATACAAACGAGTTCCATATTCCCGGACCTGGAGAGGGATGCGACGCAGCGCTCACGATCATTGGTAACACCGGTACGACCGCCAAGAACACGGCCATCCTTATAAATCTCCATAACATTTGTATTGATCAGGTAATTATTTGTAAGCAGATTATGCCCTCTGGAATTATCGCTTTCCGGAATAGTATAGGTTTGCGCGCAAATAATTTCCCGGAATTTATCGTTCTTAAGGCCTGCGACGAAGATTTTCGCAGAATCACGAGCAGTCGTATATTGGTTATCATGGTGTAAACCGTGGACATTCATAAAGTTGGTATCTGCACAACCTAGTGATGTTGCGTAAGCATTCATTTTTTCAACAAATGCAGTTTGCGTTCCGGCGATCGCTTCAGCAATCACAGCAGCGGCATCATTACCGGAACCAACCATCATGCAGTACAAAAGGTCGTTCAACGTGAGTTGCTCGCTATCGTACAGATTAACAGTCATGGCATCGTAAGGAACAGAATTCAACGTTTCCTGCCGAACAGTAATAACTTCCTCCAAATCCCCCTCTTCCAGCGCAATCAGCAATGTCATCAGCTTTACAAAGCTGGAAGGATACATCCGTTCATCAGAATTATAGCTATATATAAGGGTTTGCGTTTTAGTCTCATAAAGGAACGCTGCCTTTGTGTTGCTTACCAATCGTCCCTCGCCCAAAAGGCTCATAGAAGCATCCAGACCGTGACTTCCCAATGTCACGGAAGTATCCTGTTGGTCTGCTTGAGCAGCGCCGGCATAAGCAGCACACATAAATGCTGACAAAATAGCTGCCAATATTAAGCATATTAAACGCCTAAATTTCATATTTCTACCTCAATTTGCTACGGTTATACTTGAGAATGCACAAAATGTTGTGTATAATATGAAAAGATTATACCAGGTATTTCTCTTATAGTCAATCCGGGAGGCTTTCCGCTTTGAAAAAATCTCTTGTAATTTTATTTGCGATCACCCTATTCTTCCTGGCTGTTGTGATCGGTATCGTAATAGGACGCAACACCGGTGGCACAGTCATTTCTATTGACATTTCCGGTAATGATACGGACGATGACGTAGGAAAAGTAAATATCAACACTGCAACCATAGATCAGCTAACTATGCTGCCCGGAATCGGTCGTTCAAAAGCGGAAAGCATTATTGACTACCGAGAAGAAAACGGTTTCTTCGAAACCATCGACGACTTATCGAAGGTAAAAGGTATTACCGAGAAAATGGTAGAAGCTTTAATGAAATACATCACTGTAGGAGGTTAATTATGAAAATACTTGTTGTTGATGACGAGCCTTTATTGGTCAAAGGCATCCGTCTTAACCTGCAAAACGAGGGTTACGATGTGATCACCGGCAGTAACGGCCTGGAAGCTGTACAAGCCGCCCGCAGTGAAAATCCTGACCTGATTATATTGGATGTAATGATGCCGGAAATGGACGGCCTGCAGGCCTGCAGTACAATTCGGGAATTTTCCCAAGTACCCATTATCCTGCTTACAGCAAAAGCAGAAGATATGGACAAGCTCATGGGTTTTGAAAATGGAGCAGATGACTACCTCACAAAGCCCTTTAATATTTTGGAGCTCAAAGCCAGAATCCGTGCTATGCTGCGTCGGGCAAAATCCACCTCTGCTGAAAAAGCAGAACAGCTTTCCATCGGTACCATCTGTCTTGATCTTAGCGCCAGAAACGCATACCGGGATGGTGTCCTTGTAGACCTCACTGCAAAGGAATTCGATGTAATTGAGTTCCTGATGCGTAATCCCAACCGGGTTTATTCTCGGGAAGCATTATTAGATACCCTTTGGAGCTATGAGTACCGCAGCGATATTCGGACAGTTGACGTACATATCCGCAGATTGCGGGAAAAACTGGAACAATCCCCTGCTGATCCCGAATATATTATGACGAAATGGGGCGTTGGCTATTATTTCAAGAAATAGATCAGATAAATTAATACAGTATAAAAGCACCCATTTTCGTTATGCGCTTACTTATGTGGTGCTTACTTTTGCTGTTCTGATCGTGCTGAATATATACTCTTCAAGAGTCAGCCAGAAGCTTTTTTACAGCAGTAAAGAATCCTTTATGATCGAACGCTGCCAACTAGCCGCAACGGATATTGCGGAGCTGGATGTGATCAATCAGGAAACAGTAACGGAAAAGGTCAAGCAAATGGGTAACCTGAATGTTACGCGCATGCTGGTAACCGATGCAGCCGGACTGATCATTTATGATTCTGCAGACAATGATGCAGTAGGCAAATATGCCGTATTGCAGGAGATCGTCCAGGCACTGCAGCTAAACGACGTATTTACATGGCACTATGAAGACGGCGCTATGTATTCCCGCGCAGCCTGTCCTATCATATCCTTCCGCACTGTGATCGGCTGTGTTTATATCGTTGATTACGACACAGAACAAGGCGCATTAATTCAATCCCTGCAAAATAATATCCTTACCATCTCAATTATCTTTGAAGTCTTACTGATTGCTTTCTCACTGCTGTTTTCCAGAGCTTTTACTGGCCGTTTACGTAGAATTATGGATTCGATCCGCACCATTCGCCACGGAGATTACTCTCAAAAAGTAAATGTGGGCGGCAACGATGAGCTTACTGTTTTAGGTGACGAATTTAACGAAATGGCGGAAAAGCTGAAAGCTTCCGAAAACCAGCGAAGACAGTTCGTCTCCGACGCATCCCACGAACTGAAAACACCTCTTTCTTCCATTAAACTTTTGTCAGATTCAATTCTGCAAAACGAAATGGATATAGACACAGTTCGTGAATTTGTAAGCGATATTGGTAACGAAGCAGACCGGCTGAACAGAATGTCTGAGAAGCTGCTCTCCCTTTCGAAGGTTGAAAGCGAAAACGATATGGATTGCGAGATCACCTATATCGCACCCACCATCGAAAAGGTCGCCAGAATGCTGTCCGCTGTTGCGCAGCAGCGTTCTATTTCCATTAAGACAGAGATCATCAAGGACTGTTCTATACTGGTTTTGGAAGACGACCTTTACGAAATTATCTTTAACCTGGCGGAAAACGGCATAAAATACAACCGTTCCGGCGGCATATTGACCATCCGTTTGGAGCAGCAAGACGAAAATGCTGTTTTGAGAATCACCGATACCGGTGTGGGCATACCTGAAGAAGCACAAACACACATCTTTGAACGCTTCTATCGAGTTGATAAGGCCCGTTCCCGGCAAAGCGGCGGCAGCGGTCTGGGTCTTTCCATAGTCAAAGATATGGTCGGCAGAAACGGCGGCACCATATCCGTTTCCAGCCAGCTCGATCAGGGGACTACATTTACCCTCACTTTCCCGGTATTTGAGGTGGAGGAAGCATTATGATAAAATCGTTATTGTGTTTGCTTCTTGTAACTGCATTGTTGCTGTGCGGTTGTGGTAAGAACTATGATACTAATTCATGTTCATTCTATTATCCATACGAACAAATGAATTATCGCCAGCAGGACGGTGTAATCGGTTCTTATACAGAATTTATAGCCAATGGAAGAAGCGATTACAAGTCCATCCTGAACAGATATTTGCAAGGCCCAACCACAAATGGATTTATTAACCCCTACCCTGCCGGTTCTGCTGTAATCAGCGTGACATTAGATGGAAATAATGCTACCATTACCATTAACAGCAGGCTTGCAGGGCTAAAGGAGATCGAATTATCCATCGCGTGCGCATGCCTTGTTAACACGGTCTTCTCCCTTATACCTGTTCAAACAGTGATCCTGCAAGCTGAAAGTACATTTTCAGATAGCAGCATTTACAAAGTCTACTCTAATGAAAGTTTTCTTACCGGCGACAATGCAAAAGAATTAGGAATTTCTAAAAGCACAGAGGATTAAATGATGAAATTTATCAGTTGGAATGTTAACGGCCTGCGAGCCTGCATGCAAAAAGGTTTTATGGATTTCTTTTTGCAGGAAAATGCTGATTTTTTCTGTTTGCAGGAAACCAAGCTGCAAGAAGGTCAAATCGATCTGCAGCTGCCCGGATATACCCAGTATTGGAATTATGCTGAAAAGAAAGGCTACTCCGGAACGGCTATATTTGCAAAGGAAAACCCGTTAAGTGTAAATTACGGCATAGGCATTGACACACTGGACACAGAAGGCCGTGTGATCACCCTGGAACATACAAACTTTTACCTGGTCACTTGTTATACGCCAAACGCCCAGCGAGAGCTGGCACGGCTTAACCACCGGATGAAGTGGGAAGAAGCCTTCCTCTGTTATTTACAGCAGCTTGATCAGAAAAAGCCCGTGATCCTTTGCGGCGATTTGAATGTCGCTCACAAGGAGATAGATCTGAAGAACCCATCCTCAAACCGAGGTAATGCCGGTTTTTCTGATGAGGAAAGAGGCTGCTTCAGTAAGCTTTTGGATGCCGGATTTACCGATACTTTCCGCTATTTACATCCGGATGTTACCGGCGCATATACCTGGTGGAGCTATATGTTCAATGCCCGCAAAAACAACGCAGGCTGGCGTATTGACTACTTTATAACTTCCAATGCATTAAATGAAAAGATTATAGAAACACCAATTTTCAATGATATTATGGGTTCTGATCACTGCCCAGTTGGCTTGATTCTTGATCTATAACGACAGTTTTCCCCTCCGGTTTTATAACAAGCCTTGCGTTTTCAATTTTATGAATCTCACTCCACGGCTGGGAACAATTAAAGCATTTTTGAATATCCCCGATCATAAATTGGAGATCTCCGGCCGGAAATTTACTGGCCGCAATACATTTATCTACGCAAAAGCGATCACCTCTGGGCATACACACGCCCAGGGGGATCTTATTTTCACCCGCATAAGCAAAAGCGCGTTCCACCGAGCCCGCAGGCAGCTTGCAGTCAATCCGGATACGTTTGTATAATCCTTCTATTTCAACAACTGCCTTGCCCACTTCCCTACTCTTAAAAGTAACCGGATATTCGTTTTTCATATAATAACGCCTCCTTACCGCAATGTACGCAGTAAGGAGGCTATATATTCAGCTTAATCGATTGTCATTAAGGCCAAAGCTCACGGCTATTGCTTCGTCAACTGCCAACATCTGATGATCGTCCAGATGCCCCATGTGCTCCCGCAAACGGCGTTTATCAATTGTTCGCACCTGTTCCAGCAAAATCACTGAATCCTTGCTCAAGCCCACGCTGCCGCCCACAATATTGATATGCGTTGGCAAACGGGCTTTGCCTGTTTGGCTGGTGATCGCCGCAGCAATCACAGTTGGCGAATGCCTATTTCCCGTGTCATTTTGTATAATGAGTACCGGCCTGGTTCCGCCCTGTTCGCTTCCTACCACAGGCGAAAGATCTGCATAAAATATATCACCACGCCTAACAGTACTGTCCATGTGTCTCACACTCCGCAGATAGCATTGCCCGGCTACAGAAATTTCTTATGTAACGCGGGTAATGATATTGTCCCACGACACAAGGAAAATATACTGATCAGCGAGCAAATCATCCTATGTTCCACACGACCGAATGTTACACATAAACAAAATCTGTAATATCCATCGACAAAATGCGTCTGCCTTGCCAGAAAATATCCACGTGCTTTGGTAGGCTATTGCTATCCGTGTAAACATCTACGCAAATGGACTCTGATGCATAAGTATCATTAATAGAAATAATCATACCATCGCTATCATCACCGCAGGATTTAATATACCCACTACGTAAAGATTGCAAAAAAATCCACGGTGCGCTCACCGGGGACAATAGTCCGTCGGCCAACAGTGGAAAGGCCAAAACCTTATCATCAAAAGTTAACTTTCCGCCCTGCACACTTACCGTACCGGTGATTCCGGATATTGGTTCCGGCTGCAAAACTGAAAATTTGACCTGCCCGTCCCGATCACTTTCGCATCTGAGAACAAAGGTATATAACGCATCCTGATAATCGGCAGAGATTGTCGCAGAAAAACTGCAACCTTGGCTTTTTAGAAGATTCTGTCGCAGCATAAGGGCTTGATCCATTTGAGATTGCGAGGTTTTACATCCGCACAGACTAATTAACAGCAAACACATAGCAAGCAGCCGCTTCATAAGAACCCACCTTTTCAATATTTCAGCAATAACGCAGCATTCTGCGCATAATAAACTTATGTATGGAAGGAAATATTATGATACCTGATTCAGAATGAGACGTTATTCATAATTTTACTTGCTTTTTCCAATTCTCTGTGCTAATATGTTGTGGAATATAAAAAGCAAAGATTGGGCCGTCCGGTACGATCAGCATCCTTATCAGCGAAAGTGGGACAGTGGAAGCCACTTGGGTGTCGTGCAGGGCTTTCTCCCAGGAGCTGCAGCCTGAACACATAGTAGGGTGTGCCGGTTGATCCCGTTACCGATCTGTGGCGTGATAGCGCCGAGAGTGCGCCGTTGGCGAATTGCGGGTGGTACCGCGGAGGAAATCCTTCGTCCCGATTGGGGGCGGGGATTATTTTTTATGCAAAATTCTGAACAAGGAGTAAGAATATGAAAGAGCAACTTGAACAAATCAAACTAAGAGCTATCGAAGAGCTTAACAATGCTGCTACCCCTGCGGCGTTGGAAGAACTGCGTATTCGCCTGCTGGGTAAGAAAGGCGAACTGACTGCTGTGCTGAAGCAGATGGGTTCTTTGAGCCCTGAAGAGCGGCCTGTAATGGGTCAGCTGGCCAATTCTGTGCGCGCTGTTATTGAGAGAACTCTGGAAGAGCGGAAAACCGCCATCAATGCCAGCGTTCTGGAAGCAAAGCTGGCTGCCGAAGCGATTGACGTTACCATCCCCGGTGAAACTGTTACCATGGGTCACGAGCACCCCATGAACCAGGTTCTGCAGGAAATCAAGGATCTGTTTGTAGGCATGGGCTATCAGATTGTTGACGGCCCTGAAATCGAGCTGGCTGACTATAACTTCACCCGGCTGAACATTGAAGAAGGTCACCCCTCCAGAGATCGGTCCGATACTTTCTATTTCTCTGATGATGACAGCCTGCTTTTGCGGACACAGACCAGTCCTATGCAGATCCGTGTTATGGAAAACACCGAGCCCCCCATCTGCATCCTGGCTCCCGGCCGTGTTTACCGCAAGGACGAAGCCGACGCTACCCACTCCCCCATGTTCCACCAGATCGAAGGCCTGGTCATCGATGAGCATATCACCATGGGTGACCTGAAGGGCGCTTTGGTGACCCTGATGAAAAGCCTGTACGGCGAAGATGCCGTTATGCGCTTCCGTCCCCATCACTTCCCCTTTACAGAACCCAGCTGTGAAATGGATATGCAGTGCCATAAGTGCCACGGCACCGGCGAAGTAGACGGCGCTGTCTGCTCTACCTGCCACGGTGAAGGCTGGATCGAATTACTTGGTGCAGGCATGGTACATCCCAAGGTGCTGGAAGGCTGCGGAATCGACCCTGAAAAGTATTCCGGCTTTGCCTTTGGTATGGGCCTTGAGCGTATGGCAATGCGCCGCAGACGCATCAATGACCTTCGCCTGATCTTCGACAACGATGTTCGGTTCTTAAGCCAGTTCTAAGGAGGCACAAATATGAAAATAAACAGAAAATGGATCAACGAAGAGTTTGTTGACCTTAGCCATATCAGCGATAAAGAATATGTAGAAAAGCTCACCATTTTCGGTCAAAAAGTGGAAACCTATGAGCGGATGGACAGCGACATTAAGAATGTTGTAGTGGGCAAAGTCCTTTCCATCGTCCGTCACGAAAACTCTGACCATATGTGGGTTTGTCAGGTGGACGTAGGCCAGGAAGAACCTGTGCAGATCGTAACCGGCGCCCAGAATGTGAAGCAGGGTGATCTTGTTCCCGCCGCCCTGCACAATTCCTGGCTGCCCGGCGGTATCCACATTACCAAGGGCAAGCTGCGGGGTGAAAAATCCAATGGTATGCTGTGCAGCATCAAGGAGCTGGGTCTTACGCTGGGCGATTGCCCCGATGCCATTGAAGACGGTATTTGGATCATCACTGAGGACTGCAAGCCCGGTGACGATATTAACAAAATCATCGGAAATGATGATACAGTCGTAGATTTCGAGATCACCAACAACCGTCCCGACTGCTATTCCATCATCGGTCTTGCCCGGGAATCCGCTGCCGCTTTTGGTCTGCCCATGAAGCATCACGAGCCCACCGTCAAGGGCAGTGACGCCGACTCTATGTATGAAATGCTGGATGTGGACGTTCCCGCAGATAACCTTTGCAATCGTTATTCTGCAAGAATGGTGGCCAACGTAAAGATCGCTCCCTCTCCCAAGTGGCTGCGGCAGCGCCTGCGTGCCAATGGCATCCGTCCCATCAACAACATCGTAGATATTACCAACTATGTAATGCTGGAGTACGGCCAGCCCATGCACGCCTTTGACTATCGCTATGTTTCCTCCGGAAAGATCATCGTTCGGGAAGCGACCGACGGTGAGACCCTCACCACCCTGGACGGTAATGTTCGCCAGCTGAAGCCCGGTATGCTGGTGATCGCTGACGAAAACAAACCCATCGGCCTTGCCGGTATCATGGGCGGTGAGAATTCCGAGATTCTGCCCGACACAACGACTGTTGTATTCGAATCTGCCAACTTCAACGGCACTTCCATCCGTCAGACTGCCCTTGCCCTGGGTATGCGTACGGAATCCTCCGGCAAGTTTGAGAAGAACCTGGATCCTATGATGACCGTTCCCGCTGTAAACAGAGCCTGCGAGCTGGTGGAGCTGCTGGGCTGTGGCGATATTATGGACGGCACTATTGATATCATCAACTACGTTCCCGAAAGCAAAACTCTGAAACTGGAACCTGAAAAGATAAATGCTCTGTTGGGTACGGAAATTTCTGCAGAAGATATGGTCAAGTACCTGAACAATCTGGAAATTCCGGTAGAAGGCGAAGATATCCTTGTTCCCTCCTGGCGTCCTGACCTGAACCTGATGGCTGATATTGCCGAAGAAGTGGGCCGTTCCTACGGTTATAATGAGATCCCCACTACGGCATTTAAGAATGCCACCAAGGGCGGCTACTCCCCCATTATGAAGCTGGAAAACAAGGCCGGTAGTGTGTGCCGTTCTTTGGGTTACAGCGAGATCATCACCTATTCCTTTGTTTCTCCTGCTATCTTTGATCAGATCCGTCTTCCTAAGGATAGCAACCTAAGAAACGCCTTGAAGATTCAGAATCCTCTGGGTGAAGATACCTCCGTTATGCGTACCACCGCTGTACCTTCCATGCTGGATATTTTGTCCCGCAACAGCGCATACAGCAATAAGTCCGCAAAACTTTATGAGCTTGCCAAGATCTATCTGCCTGTGGAGGGCCAGGTTCTGCCCAACGAGCCCAAGATCCTGATGCTGGGTACCTACGGTCCTAACGAAACATTCTTCACCATTAAAGGTGAACTGGAAGCCATTCTGCGTACCCTTCGCATCCGAAAGGCTGCATACACAGCTGTAAATGATAACCCCACCTATCACCCCGGACGCTGCGCTAAGGTAACCATCGATGGCATTGAGGTTGGCTATATCGGTCAGATCCACCCGGCGGTTACAAAGAACTACGATATTGACGCTGAAGTTTACTGCGCCGAGATCAACTTCAATGCGCTTTTCAATTTGCAGCTGGATGAGCCCACTTACTCTCCCCTGCCCAAATATCCTTCTGTCAGCAGAGATATTTCTGTTGTATGCGACGACTGTGTAACAGTCGGCCAGGCTGAAGAAGTGATCACCGCTGCTGCCGGAAAACTCCTGCGTAATGTTAAGCTCTTTGACGTTTACCGTGGTACCGGCATCGCCGACGGCAAGAAGAGCCTTGCCTTCTCTCTGGAGCTGAGAGCCGACGACAGAACGCTGACTGACGAAGACTCCGAAGGTGCTATTTCTCGTGTTCTTTCCGCATTAAGTGACAAACTTGGGGCTGTATTGCGGTAATTTATCTAAAAAATTCACAGAAAAAGACTTTACACCAGAGCACAATTGGGCTATAATAGCGTTACTATTCGGAAGGAGGTCGTTCCCATGACGGACAAAAACAGCAGTACAATTAAATTCAAAGTTCCTTGCGATGAAAAAGAGAACATGCGTCTGATCCTCCGGAGTGTGTTCGACGCCTTGAATGAAAAAGGCTACAACCCTATCAATCAGATCGTTGGCTACCTGCTGACAGAAGATCCCACCTACATCACCAATTACAATAATGCCCGCAGCATGATTTGTAAGGTGGATAGAGATGAACTTCTGAAGGAACTGGTACAGCGCTATCTGTTTGACTGATAATCTTCCAGGAGGTCATTATGGCTGAATTACTCACATATAAGGGTCATCCTCTCATGCGTAAGGATAACCTGATCTATTACGGCTCTATGGCTGATAGCCACATCGTAATGCTCCAGATTTTGGAAACCAAAAAGGTAAACGATGTTGACATCGCCACCAAGGTTTCTGTTCAGCTGCAGCTGACAGATCCTACTGCCAAAAGCCGCGACCGCGTAGTAAAGAAGGGCGAAAAGGCCGGTCTTTACACCGCATTGGATTTCGGCTGTGTTTGGCTGGAAAGAGCACTGGCTGGCAAATAACAAAGAAAAGCTGTCGGGAGACCGGCAGCTTTTTTGTTATATATAACCTTCTTTGGCACATACTAAGCAAAAGGAGGAATAAAAATGGAGCAAAACAAAGTCGGCAAGCACAGTTTTCGCCTGAAAAATATGCCTGTAATTACTGCTTGGGCCAGTGTTGTCGGCAAAAAAGAAGCGGAAGGCCCGCTAAAAGAACATTTTGATGTAGTTAGTCAGGATTCCTATTTTGGTCAGAAATCCTGGGAACAGGCAGAAAAAAGAATCCAACAGTTAGCGCTGGAAACCCTTTGTCAAAAAGCAAATCTGAAAATGGAGGAACTCCCAATTGTATTTTCCGGTGATCTTCTGAACCAATGTATCAGTTCCTCTTTCCCTCTGCGTAATAAAGATATTGCACATATCGGTCTGTACGGCGCTTGTTCTACCATGGCAGAAAGCCTTATGATGGCATCCATGGCCGTAGGCGGCGGTTTTACAGATTGCGCAGCCGCAATGACGTCTTCCCATTTTGCCTCCTCAGAACGACAGTATCGCTTCCCCCTTGGCTACGGCGGTCAGCGAACCCCTACGGCACAATGGACGGTCACAGGATCAGGCGCAGCGCTTTTAAGGCAATCCGGTAAAGGACCGAAAGTAGAATGCTGTACCATCGGCGCTGTAACCGACCTGGGAATTAAAGATGCCAATAATATGGGTGCGGCGATGGCGCCGGCAGCATTAAGTACCATTAAAACACATTTTGAAGATTTTGGAATTGACGCAGATGCATACGATCTGATTGTTACCGGTGATTTAGGCCACCACGGTAAAGAAGCCCTTCTAAATTTGGCACGTCTACACGGCATCAGCCTAGGCGGCAAACTTGTAGATTGCGGGTGCCTGGTATTCGATCGGGAAAAACAGGATGTCCACGCCGGTGGCTCCGGCTGTGGCTGCAGCGCAGTAGTATTATGCTCAGAGTTGCTGAAAAAGTTAAATAAAGGTAAGCTCAGTAAAATCCTGTTCTGCGGAACAGGCGCGCTTCTTTCCCCCACATCCACCCAGCAAGGGCTGCCAATTCCAGGCGTATGCCACGCAGTTTCCATTATAGGAGGATAATATGAACTATCTGTATGCGTTTATCATCGGCGGATTGTTCTGTGTGATCGGCCAGATCCTCATTGACAAAACAAAGCTGACGCCAGCGCGGATCCTTGTTAGTTATGTTGTTGTGGGTGTCATCTTAGGCGCAATTGGTGTTTATAAACCCCTTGTAGACTTCGCAGGCGCTGGCGCTACAGTTCCCCTTACAGGATTTGGATATTCTCTCAGCAAAGGCGTCAAAGAAGCCATTGATGAAAGCGGCTTTCTCGGTATTCTCACCGGAGGTCTAAAGGCAACAGCCGGCGGAATCACCGCAGCAATTTTTATCGCTTTATTAATGAGCCTAATTTTCAAGGCAAAGGATAAATCCTGAGGTTATGGGCAAAATAAGCCTGCGGAACACCGCAATTGATTTGGAGGTAATGAAAATGAATAACCAGAACAAGAACAATCAGCAGAACCAGAATAACAACCAGAACCAAAACCAGAACAATCAGCAGAACCAGAATAACAATCAGAATAGAAACAGCCGCTAACAAAAAGCGCCGAAGAACATTCTTCGGCGCTTTTTACTTTATACGATGTTCACCAGCTGCTTCAAGCGGAAGAAATACAGCTGCGCGGTTGTGACCTTTTTACCAAAGATCTTTTCTAATGCAGTTTTGTAAGCAAGCACCTGATGCTTATATTGCTCAGTAACTTGATGCAAAGTTTGCTCTGTAACAGAATCTGTTTTGAAATCCACAAGATAAATATTATCTTCATCCATCACAGCAAGATCAACCACGCCTTGCAGCAGAACCTGTTCTCCATCGGATTCCGGGTAATACTGACCGGCATCTGCAAGAATAGAGAACTTAAATTCCCGATATACCGTCTTTCCTGCAATTGCAAGCTTGCCCGGAGCCGTGCAGAAGAATGCAAGGATACCTTCCCTGTCGGCCGCACTTGCCTGCGCATCTGTAATCAAGCCCATTTGCCGTATCCGCTCAATTTCCCGGGAAATGCCGACCTCTGAACCGCAAGCACTAAAATCAATGTGCTCCATGATCTTATGGATAGCAGTACCGTATGCGGCAGCGGCAGTTTCGCATTCCTTTACCAGCGGCGTACGCCAATGGAAATGCATCTGCTTCTGCTGCGCAGCATTCTCTGCGATCTCCGTATCGATCACTCTGCCTTTAATCTGGGTAGCGGTCAGCTTGGAGGGGACTTTTGTAACCTTACTAAAGGGATATTGAAAAGAAATATTATCTTTAAGCAATTTAATATCTAATTCAGGTTCAGAAAAATCAGCGGTAACCAAGCTTGTATCTGCTGCCTCAACAGTACTAACAACATCTACAAGCCAGGGATTATTGCCTGTTCTGCCCATTTGTGGGTTACCGGCAAGAGCATAAAGCGCACCGGATTCCGTCTTCTGCAGAGCCGCATACATCACCCAATCACCAAGGCATTTTGCATCACTGCACATCAATTCAGCGGATGCGTAAGGCATTTTAAGCACAGTAGAACCTAAGTCTTTTGCAAGGTTTTTTACGCTGTATGTCATTATCAGGCGGTCTTTGGGGCGCGTCATAGCCACGTAAAGCAGCCGCATTTCTTCGCAAAGCGTGTCTTCTTCACACTTTTTTATGATCGCTCTTTTCGCAATGCTGGGATGATGCACCCGTTTATCGATGTTCAAGCAATTAAAGCCGATACCAAGTTCTTTGTGGCACAGCACCTGGCTCTTGTTGTCCTCAAAGCGAATATTATGAGAAAGAGAGCAAAGAAACACAACCGGATATTCAAGGCCCTTAGAAGAATGGATGGTATCAATGCAGACACCTCCTGCCGGTCCTTTACTGTTTTCACTTTTAATGCTGCCAACCATATCCAGATGCGCAAGGAAATGATCCAGGGTTCGTTGGCCGTTTCCGCAGTAACTGTAGGCGTATTCCAAAAATTTACGAATATTATCCCGCCGTTGCTGCCCGGATTCCAACGCGCCATAGATACTGTCAAAATGTGTCACATGCATGATATGATTCAGTAATTCGCCAACATTGAGCAAACGGGATTTTTCCCGCAGATCCTCCAGCAAACTTACAAAAGCAACCGACTTATCCAGCTTGCTTGCTTTCACCGCATCATACAAACTGCCACCATTACGTTCCATACGAATATTAGCAAGCTCATTGGCGGTGAAGCGGAAAACCCTGCTCACCAATGTTGCCAACAGCGGCACATCCTGCCGAGGGTTGCTGATAGTTAACAACAAAGCGTGTAGATCAGAAACTTCTTCCGTCAATAATACATCACCACTGTTACTGGACGCGCAGGGTATACCGGCAAGCTGAAGGGCATGCAGATAAAATCCGGTGGAAGCCTTGGTGGAGCGAAGAAGGATCACGATATCATCCGGCACTATTGGGCGTAGTCCATCCTTTGTGCGAATCATGTGCGTACCATCCAGCAGCGTTTTGATCCGCTGGGCTACAAAAGCAGCCTCCTCATTGGGCGCATCCTCCTGGGCATCAATTGCATAAAGCTCCACTTCCTGCTCATTTAAAGAACTATGAGGAATACCCTCCCGGAGCATCTCATCACCGGTATAATCAATGCCGCCGACCTGCCGGGACATACAAACAGAGAACACATCATTTACACCGTCAATCACACCGGCGCTGGAACGGAAGTTATCGCTGAGGATCACCTTCCGGTTCTGTCCGGATACTGCATCTTCAGCGGGTACGTAGCGATTATACCGCTCCAGGAAAATACCGGGGTCTGCAAGGCGGAACTGATAGATGGATTGCTTTACATCACCAACCATAAAACAGTTATTCTTTTCAGCAGTTAGCGCCTGGAAAATCCCATCCTGCACAGCATTGGTATCCTGGTATTCGTCCACCATAACTTCCCGGAATCTGCTGCCGATTTCCCTGGCAAGGGCTGTCACATTATTGCGTGATTTCCCCCAAAACAAGTCCAGCGTCTTATGCTCCAGGTCGTTAAAATCAAGAACATGATGGCTCTTTTTCATCCGGTCATAGGTATGCATATATTCCTTGACAAGCTTCACCAAGCCTTTTGTAACACCAACTGTAATTTTCAGGTCATCCAATATCTGCGTACTGTAGGCAGCAAAATTTTTACTGGCTTTTTTCTGAAGATAGTCCTTGGCGCTGTTGCGGACAGCCTTGATCGATTCCAGGAATTCCTTATCATCGTACTTGCGAGGAAATGTCAAAGAGCCGTACTTGAAATTCATGGCACTAACAGTCTCATCCCAAGTATCAAGGGTACAGATTTTTTCATATATTTTTTGTTCTTCCGCAAGGGTAGCAGAGGCCTTGTCCAGAGCAGGATCTTGACCCATAGCATCCAAGCACTTACCCAATGCCTCTATGTGCATTTTCAAATATCTGTGCAAATCTTCAATCAAATATTTGCCCCAAATAGTTTGAGATGCGTCTGTTACAGCCTCCACCTGAGCCCAGGAAATGCATTCATCCAGCCACCCCTCCGGGTCAATATGGCAGGATGCGCTTCTATACACATCATGAAGGATCTGCGCCAAATTCGCATCGCTTCTGGAAAATTCGTTGCCGTCTAAAAAGCTTTGGATTTCCTCATCCTGCCAAGCATTTTCGTAAGCATTTTCCAAAACAGTCCAAACCGCTTCCTGTTGCAGCTCATCCGTTTCCGATTGCTCCGCGACACGAAAGTCACCGGGAATATCCAGGTGGTAGGCATTTTCTTTCAGAATATCGCTACAAAAACCATGTACTGTAGAGATCTTAGCCATATACAACCGACGCATTTGATTATGCAGATGGGCATTTTCCGGATGCTCAGAAATACGCTCGCTGAGCGCAGCAGCGATCTTGCCCCGAAGCTCAGCAGCAGCAGACTTGGTAAAGGTCACAATAAGAAAATCGTCCACATTGGCCGGATCAACCGGATCGGTTATGTAGCTCATCAGTCGCTCAACAAGCACCTTCGTCTTACCGGAGCCGGCAGCTGCAGAAATCAGCAGATTTCCACCTCGATCATAAACAGCTTGTCTTTGTTTATCCGTCAGCTTATCTGCCATGATCGCTCAGCTCCTTTTCTACATATTTCCAAAATTCATCCGATGTGATAGACCGATAGTCTCTCCGATTTTCTAGGTTCTTGCCGCAGCAAACAAGGTTGTAATCGCAGTAGGCGCAGGCATCAAAATTATTGCCACGGGTATAGGGGTTAGCATCTGCCTTGCCGCCGGCAATATCATCTGCCATTCGCTCCAAAACAAGGGTAATATAACGTTTCAGCAGTTTTAGTTGCGCGCCACTAGCCATATCGCCTTTAAAGTTACCTTCTTTATCCCGTTTTATAGGTAGCTTCGGGGCAGCATCTATCGGCTCCATAGCATTTAGGGCAGCAGCATCATTCAACAGCAGACCGCTTCGTCGCTGCAGCTTCACACGCTCGGCGGCTGCTACTTCATCATCCAGGTCGCTTTGGGCGCTGATATAATCAGCCCGGGCAGGTACGTAAAGTACGCCAGCGGGGACAGGATGATCACCCAGCAAGGATTGGCCGTTCTGTTCCAAAGCGAACAGATACAGGAGCATCTGCATACCCATGCCGTTAAACACATCGCAGTAATCAAATGCTTTCTTTCCGGTTTTGTAGTCAACAACACGGAAATAAACTTTTCCGTCCTGCTGCCACATATCCACACGGTCAACAAATCCTTCCAACTTGGCCCGCAGATTTTTACCGCAGATCTCAATGGCATCGAATATCTTACCGTCGCCAAAGGAAAGCTCAAATCCAACCGGCTGGAACTGCGAAGTTTGCATTTCCTCCCACCAGTCAGTAACAATAAAGGCAAGCTGTTTACCGTTCTTTTTAAGCAAATAAGCGGTGCGTTGAGATTCGATCTGACCGAAATGCTGTGTAATATAATCCTGAGCGATCTTTTCCGCCATAAGCAGTGTTTGCTCCAAGGAGACTTCCTTAAATCCACCCAGTTGAAGTATTTGGATTCCCAGTTCTTCCATAACAGCATGAACAAACGTACCAAATTCTGCAGGATCAACTTCTGCTGGCTTGCGAACCTTTGCTTTAACGCCATAGCGGAGGAAATAAGACAGGCGGCATTTGCCATAGGTGTCTGTTTTCGTGGCAGAAAAAGGCACAGTATCCCCGTAAAGCTGAATCGCAACGTTCGGCTCCATGTCACCAATGACATGTTTCTTGGCTGACTGAATTAAGTGATATTCTTCATCTAAATGGAGCGCCTGAGCGGTATCTTCCAACCCCCGAGCAGCCAAATAAGCACCGGCTTCCACACCATCTGTAAAGTAAGTCAGATAATCCTTGGATATCTTTTCCGCCAGGCCAACCATTCGTTCCAGACGCTGAAAGGCAAAACAAGGCTGCCCGGATGGATAACTGACATAGATAGATTTATCTGCACCGCAGAAAACACCATAGATTTCAGAAAACTCGATGTTTAAGCCATCCAAAGCGCCACCGGTCAGCGGAACACCCAGTTTCCGCAAAGCATTTCTTTCCTGCTCACTCAGAACGCCGCCAATGGATGCATAACTGGGCATACTGCCTTCCACGGCGCCCAAAACAAGCAAATGTTTCACCCGCTGGCACCGCATTGCGCTGACAGAACCAACTGTTATGGCATCCAGCATAGACGGGATCGTACCAACATTATAGCGGCTAAGCAGGAGCTTAAACAGCCTTAAGAAAGCTTCTGTTTGCCAAACTGTTTCAGACAACAGGTCTTGCATCTGATCCAGCGCATTCAAAAGAGTATCCCAAAGCTGATTCATAATTTGGGCACTTCGGTTATCCCCCTGCTCATCCATGTGCATCGCAAGGGCGTTCAACCTGGGAGCAAGTGATGTCTCCTGCATAAAAACAGCCAATGCATTCACCTGGTCAGACAGGTTCTCTGCTTTTTGCAAAGCCACACGAAGGCGCTCCAAAGGATCAATGGCTTTGCTGCGAAGATCATTCAGCTTTGCAAGCCTTTCACGGTCCTTATCGCTCCATTGGTCACTTAAACCATTGGGATGTTTTGACCAGGTTTCACTCCAGCCTTTGCCGTTAATGCTCCAAACTACAGCATAATTTTCAAGCAGATCGCAATCTTGCAGAGAAATAGGAGAAATAGCAGATTTTAAGTAGGCTAATACATCCTTTTGCCTAAAATTACTGCTCACCGCTTCCAGCGCTGCAATAACCGTATGGATCACGCTTTTGCTCAGAATATCCTCTGTACCCGAAAGATAGGTAGGTATATCCGATCTTTGAAAAATACTATTGAGATGGTGCTTATAGGATTCCAAATTACAGCACACAACGCCAATATCCCGATACCTTACACCGGAACGGACAAGCTGGCGAATGTACCTGGCTGCGGCCACGCACTCGTCAGCAGGACTATCAGCGCTGTAAAGATGGACACGACCGTCAACGTCCATCTTATCTGTAGGGCCCTGAAACAATCGCTGCGCCAAAATACTAAGATCATCAACAGGAGCGGGCATATATTTTATCTCGCAAGGAATCCCACTCTCTTTCGCTGCAAGCATAATATCCTTAGCTGTTTCGCCAGCCTTTTCAAACACGATCTTTTTGCTGCCAACAACATCGCAGTTAAGGCTAATAACTACGTTAGGGCAATGACTGATAAAATGCTCTATGATCTGCAAGTGCTGCCGTGTAAAATCTGGGAAGCCGTCAATATAAAGCGTATGATTTTCAGCAAAATCACACCCCTCAAGCTGATCTAGGAGCCAGGACATCTGATCCCGGGGATCGCGGCTGCCTCTGGCGCAAATTCCGTCATATGCTGCGTAAATAAGGCCAAGCTCCTCCAGCTTTTGTGCCAAGCTTCCCTCTGCTTTCAAAGCTGCTTCGCTCAGAACATTGGGAGTAATACAGCAGCGCTTAAACTCATCAAGGGCATCCACCATTCCGGACAGAAACTCCGGCCGCGTTTCAACAGCAGCATAAGCCTTAAGCCTGCTGTGAAGCTGATGGGTTGCCGCCGCCATAGCGATCAGTCTGCCACCTTCGTCCATACATTCCGGCACAGCCTCTCCAATTGCATCTGCAACACGTTTCAGTAAACGAGGAAAAGACAAAACCTCAGCAAAACGGCTGACAGTATCCCCTGCAGCAAAGCACAGTCTGCGCTCCATATCATGACTGATCAGTTCAGGAACAAGCAATATAATATTTCCTTTTTCGTGGGAAACATCATCGGCGATCATAGATAAAATATGATCGGAATTGGCCTTCCAATCCTTTCCCAAAAGCAATGTAACCATACCAGCACCTCGTTCCTGCGTTTTCTCCATAATAACATATATTCCGTGTAATTAAAAGGACAAAAATGGCCCACAAAATTTTGTGGGCCATATATCAAACAGGCTTGCAAATATAAATCTGATTATAATTAGCCTTGAGCATATCGCAAATCACCGCGGCATACTCAAAATTCTCCACGATAGCATAGACAGCAGAACCAGATCCGGTCATCTGCTGACCGATAGACCCATAACTGTTAAAAATGGATTTAATATAATTCAATTCCAAGTGCTCAGCTGTCACAACGGGATCAAATACATTGCATAAGTTCTGCGCCACAGCGCCAAGATCACCGGAAATCAACGCACTCTCCATCGCCCGGTTATCAGGCCGCTTACCGATCACAGATTCATCAATCTTGCGGTAAAGCTCAGCAGTAGAACAGGAAAAGCTGGGCTTGCACACCACAATGCAACAATCCGGCATATCCGCAAGTTTGCGAATACGTTCTCCTCTTCCCTCGACCAAGGCAGTTCCGCAAAGTACGCAGAAAGGCACATCACTTCCTACAGCAGCGCCCAATTCAGCTAAAGCCATTATAGACAGCGGCACGCCATAATGACGGTTAAGCGCCCGAAGAACAGCTGCAGCATCTGCGCTGCCGCCGCCCAAGCCTGCTTCAGAAGGAATACGCTTGGTAATACGAATTTCCAAACCGTCAGGATCGTTACCGGTAGCTGCAAAATAAACTTCCGCAGCCTTCCAGGCAAGATTTCTGCTATCGGTGGGAATCCCCTCTTTATCACAAAGCAGTTTCCAGGGTTTACCTGTGCCAATATCGATCTCGATGTCATCCCGGATAGATACCGTCTGCATAACGCTGGAAAGATCGTGATAGCCATCTTCCCGTTTGCCAAGCACATCCAATGTCAAGTTAATTTTGGCAAACGCGCCCTCATATAGTGTGGTCATAAATTATCCTCTTTTCTGATTTTTTACCATTATACCAAAAAAATTGGAATTTGCAATGCGAATATAGAATATCTAAAGCCGATTAGGGAAATATAGAAACATCCAAAGAATAAACGGAGGTGTGTTTATGGATACTTTGGCGCTGATCATCTCAATAATCGGATCCATCAACTGGGGACTGGTTGGTATTTTCCAATTTGACCTTGTAGCTTGGCTTTTCGGTGGCCAGGGCGCGGTTATCAGCCGGATCATTTACACTGTAGTTGGTATTGCAGGTCTATGGTGCATCACCATGCTGTTCCGCAAGAGCCGTCCCATGATCGATGGCGAATAACCAAAATGACGGCATCATCATGATGCCGTCATTTTCATTATCAGTTAATGCGAATAATGCACTTAACAGTTCTTCCATTATATGCCGCAGTCAAATAAATCTCACCAGAAGATACAGTTTTGATGACGTTGGCATTCAACGTGCAGCAAGTCGTGCCTTCCGGAATGCTCCAGGATACATCTGAAAGGGTTTGCTCACCAGACTTCAAATAAAACTTCAACTCATAACCTACACCGATGGTTACGTCATATGCGTTGAGATAGCTGTTATAATCCATAGGTCCAAAGTTTGTGCGCATCACAAGCTTTTCAATAATATCCGAATCACCGTTATCCTCACCGATATTACCGTTATCCTCACCGATACCGCCGGAGCCGCCCTGATCGCCAATATCTTCACCAATGCCGCCGGATTGGCCAGGGTTTTCAGCATTAAAATCACACTTAATAATGCATGTAGCCGTCAGCTCTCCATACATAGCATGTACGACTGTTTCGCCTTCGCCAATTGCAACAACCAATCCATCAGACACCAGGGCAACAGACTCATCATCGCTACTCCATTCAATATCCTCTACAGGAACATCCCCTGCAAAGAATTGCCATGTTTCTCCCTGTTTTGCAAAGAGAATCTCCTGGCGGTTCAGCTGCAAAGTTTGCTCCACTTCCGTACTGCCAACAGTAATCTGACACTCTGTTTCTACGTTACCGCAGGTAATGGTAATAACAGCGGAGCCTTCACCCACAGCCTCTATTAAGCCTTGCGCATTAACCGTAACAACTTCTGTATCGCTGGATTCAAAAGAAATTTCATCTGTAGAATTTACAGGTGATTTACGAGCATTCAGAAGAATTGTGTCGCCAATATTCTCCAGTTTGATTTCTTTCTGAGGCAACACAATCGCCTGACAAGGATTATTCACAGTCTGAGATGGTGTCGGATCGGTCTCAGGGGTATTACTGCCACCGACCAATGTAATCACCACGTAAGTAGCAATAGCAATTACAACTAAAATCAGCGCGATCAATACAACGAGCAGACCGATCTTTGCGCCAGAGGATCTTTCTCCATCTGTATATTCCCTGCCGGTATTACGCCTACGGACATTTCCTTTAGAAAATCTACCGCCTTTTACATAGGTGTATTCAGATGCTGCGCCATCGTCATTTACGCTTTGTGCCTCGGTAGGACGGACAGTTCCGCAAATCGGGCACTGATTAGCGGTATCGGCGTAGGAAGTACCGCAAACCTCACAAATAATCTTACTCATAATGGACCTCCAATCGAATATGCTGACGCATATCATTCTTTTACGTAGATTATAGCATTTATTGCTGAATAAAACAACTATAAACCTGTTGCTTTTTTTCGCATTTTATTTTATCATAATAACAAATATATTAAGGAGGCGATTCTTGTGTCCACACCTAAACTGATTTCGCCATTACTCGACAATTTTATGATGGGAGATCCTATCAGTGACATAAACGGTGTGCGCTGCTGCCCTGCCATGCACCAGCAGACCCAGGAAAAATATCTGGTTAAAATTATCTCTGTCCCAGCTAATCAAACAAAACTTGAAGCTTTGCTGCTGACAGGGGCATATCCCAATGCGGAGGCAGCGGCTGCGTATTTCAAGCAGCAGGCAGATGAAATCGCAAATGAAGTGCAGATCTTGAAGAATCTATCCCACAACAGCGGTTTTGAGGGATTTGAGGCTTATCAGGTTGTCCCTATGGATGATGCTACCGGCTACGATGTTTACCTGCTTTATCCCTACAGAAAAACATTGGAGCGCCATTGCCAAAATGAAAGCATCACCCACCTTGATGCATCCAATATGGCATTGGATATCTGCGCAGCCCTTGCCACCTGCCGCAATCAAGGCTATATTTTCCTAAACCTGAAACCTGAGAATATTCTCCTGACTGCCGATAAGAATTACAGAATCGGCGATCTGGGTCTATTGCAGCTCAGCTCCCTGAAATACGCATCCATTCCGGAACGTTATTTTAGCGCATATACAGCGCCCGAACTGACGGATGCTTTCTCTGAGCCCAACGAAACTGTGGATACCTATGCGTTGGGCATGATTCTCTATGAGATCTACAATGGCGGCCTTCCCTTCACAGGTGACAGAGCTCCAGCCGAGGTATTCCCCGCTCCCCAATATGCCGAAGGCGAGATTGCGGAGATCATCCTGAAAGCCTGCGCTCCCGATCCTGCTGACCGTTGGCAAACACCTGCCCAAATGGGTCAGGCTCTTATTGCCTGCATCCAGCGCAACGGCATCAGCGACACGCCCATCGTGGTTCTCCCCTCCGAGCCTGAAATTCCTACTGAAGAAGCTCCTATTGGAGAAGCCTCCATCGAAGAAGCTCCCATCGAAGAAGCTCCCGAGGAAATCCCAGTTGAGGAAACCATTGAAGAAGCTGTAGAGAAATCTATCGAAGTTGAGATCGACATTCAGGAAGAAGAAATTGAAGAAGTGCCTCCTGAAGAAGACTCTGAGGAACCCGAAGTTACAGAAGAAACTGAAACATTTTCTGAAGCTGTTGATGAAATCATTGAAGAATCTGATGGTGTTACAACCGATGTAACCGAAAACGAGGAAATTGAGGAAGAAATCATCGCCGAAGAGCCTGCTGAGGAACCTGAAATCAGCGAAAAGCAGGAAGAAGCGCCGGAAGTAATTGAAGAGACAACTTCTGAAGTCGAAGATTATGAGAATCTAAGCTTTATGGATGCAGACTTACCGGAAGAGGACAATAGCGATGATATTGACGCGGTTATAAGCCAGGTCGAGGCACTGATTGCTGACGATGAAGAATCGGAAGATAGCGAAGCCGAAGCAGAAGAGGATGATGCTCTAATCCTGCCCGTCGAAGATGACGCAGAGAAAATAGCAGAACCAGCTAAAAAACGCAGCAAAAAGTGGATCGGCTGGGTGCTTGCAGCTGTTCTGTTCATTGGTTTGCTGGTCGGCGGTTACTTCTTCTACACGATGTACTATTTGCAGCCTGTAAATCTTCTGAATATTACCGTTAACAAAGACAGCGTATCCATCCATGTAAGTTCTCCGCTTGATAGCAAAGAGCTTAGCATTGTACTGACCGATGCTAGAAACGAAAAGACCACCATTCCCCTGATCGGCAACAACGCTACTATTAACGGTCTGCAGCCGGATATGGAATATACCGTCACCGTCGAAGCCAACAGCTTCCACAAGCTCACCGGCGAAACCACCGCAACCTTCACAACGCAAAAGCAAACCCAGGTTCTGAACCTTACTGTTGTGACTGGCAGTGCTGCCGGAACAGCGGAGCTTACCTTCCAGGTAAATGGCCCTGACAGCGAAACCTGGACAGCAACATTCCAATCCGAAGATGAAATGTTTGTTTCCATTCCTTTCTCCGGTCACAGTGTTACATTCACGGGTCTGACCGTTGGTGCATCTTACAATGTTTCCATTAGCCCCAGCGAGGAACTGTTCCTGACCGGCACAACTGAAACAACCTATACAGCGACCGATTTGATCGTTGCGCTGGATCCCGTATTCACCGAATTTACAGACGACAAACTCACCATTATTTGGACTGTTCCCGAAGGCGTCCATGTGGAAAGCTGGTCTGTACTTTGCAACAGCGAAACCGGTGTCAGCCAGATTCTGAATGTAACCGAACCGAAAGCCACCTTCGAAGGTGTGGAGCTGACCAGCGGTTACACCGTGCAGATCACAGCGGCAGGCCAAAGTGTCAGTACGCAGGCAGAAATCGCTGCCGGCGCACCTACCATCAGCGGTCTTTCAGCCAGCGCCAGCGGAAACAATATTTATGTATCCTGGTCTGCACCCGAAGGCAATTGGAAGGTACGTTATGAACTGGTAGGTACAGATATTCTTAACGAGGTTAGCTGCACCGGCAAATCCGTTACAATTTACAATGCCGTTCCCGGAGAAACCTATCAGATCACTGTTCTGACCTCTGAGGGAGTGCCTGCGGCCCATCCCGTTACAACTGTTACCGTACCCAATGCAGGTGATTTTGCCGGCTACACCGTATCCCGCGCCAATATGCAGTTTAGTATGTGCAAAACCCCCGCAAAGGCTAACTGGAGCAGATCCGATCTGCAGGATTCTGACTATACCACTACATTTGCAATCGGTCAGAAGGCATCCTTCCTGATCCGCCTTAACAAAACATACAACACATCTCCCGACACCATCACTTCCCTATTCGTCATTCGTGACGCAAACGGAAAGGTAGTGCACACCTGCTCTTCTGCAAGCACCTGGACCAATATGTGGTACAAGGGCTACTGTGAGCTGGATATCCCCAGCCTGCCTGAAGTTGCCGGTAATTATCAAATCACCGTTTATTTTAACGGCAGCTTTGTTTACTCCGGCAATTTTAACATCACAGGTTAACCAAACACAAAAGTGCCGCACAGATTTTTCTGTGCGGCACATTATTTCGAATAAATATAAGTATCCGAATTTGAAGAAACCGACCCATCAAGAAACCGCGCACCCTCATGATGCAAACGAAAGCCGCAAGCCCTATGTGCGGCGATAGAGGCCCGATTACCCTTTCGGATATGACTGAATACCGGCAAACCCACCTCGTCAAGCACAGCCTTCAGAAGCGCGGAGGCGTGGCCCTTTCTCCTGGCTGATAGTTTAGTTTCCAAAGCGCAAAGCAAGAAACCGTCCATATATGGCTCTAATCGCAACGCGCTGAGGTAAACTCCATTCTCAACCCAAATGCAATAGTATGCCCCTCTTACAGAAAAGAAGTCTCTGCGTAAATAATCACCAAATTCCTGCTCCGCTTTCATCAACTGCTGCCTGGGCGAATCATCCGGAAAAAATACGCTCCCGTTCTCTCGGTTGCTCTCTTCATATACCGCCATCAGCTGATCAAAATCCAATTCAGAAAACTTTTTACATATGTATAACATTGGTTGATCCCCCAGTTTTTACGTCATATTACCATCAAAATTATGAATCTGTCAAGAATCCTGCAAATACATCACAGAGAAGCGAATTTCCTGGATTTTATCTGAAAAAGTTGTGAAATGCAGGGTTATAAGATTACCATAACCCCGTTTTCGATCAAATATACACTCAGTTATTCACATATTCCACAGGTTATTCCCCAAGCACAGCAGGTCTGCAGTTTGCAAAAAATTGGGAATTTCGGGAATTTTGGTGGTATTTTTCAACAATTTGCATAGAGTAAAACTCAGCATCACAAGTTAACATAATTTCAAATATTCATATATGAAAAAGCGCCGCAAAAGTGGAAAAACGCAGGAGAAATCTCCTGCGTTTTTTATTACACACTCTCACCGAGAACAGACTTTGTTGCATAAGCATTTAAGTCCATTCCGGCAATATTTCCGCTTAGATATTCATAATAACCCTGAGCGCCGATCATCGCAGCGTTATCGCCGCAAAGATTAAGCGGCGGCATATAAAGCTGTACATTCTTATCCTTAACGGCTGCTTGAATATCCGCACGAATACGAGAATTAGCAGCCACACCGCCGGCAACAGCTAAATGCTTATAACCGGTCTGTTTCAAGGCTTGCGCTACTCTTGGTACCAAAGTATCAGAAACTGCAGCGCTGAAGCTGGCGCACAGGCTGGGAATATCCAGCTCCTCCCCTACCTGCTCGGCATGATGGATCAAATTCAGAGCAGCCGTTTTTAAGCCTGAAAAGCTCATATCATAAGGATTCACTCCGGGCTTGGAGCGAGGCAGCGGATACTTGGTATCGTCACCGATCTGCGCCATTTTATCTAGTGCGCTGCCGCCGGGATAAGGCATACCAAGCACCCGGGCGACCTTATCAAAGCACTCCCCTGCCGCATCATCCAAGGTTGTGCCAAGGATCTGCATTTTGGTATAGTCCTGCACATCAATGATCATAGTATGACCGCCGGAAACCATCAGGCACAAAAAGGGCGGCTTTAACTCAGGGTATGCAATATAGTTGGCAGCTATATGACCGCGGATATGGTGAACAGGAATCAAGGGTTTATCAAGTGCCATTGCTGCGGCTTTTGCAAAATTTACACCAACAAGCACAGCGCCGATAAGACCCGGCGCATAGGTTACAGCCACTGCGTCGATCTGAGATCTGTCAATACCAGCCTTTTCCAACGCCTGATCTGCCAATCCATAAATGGCTTCTATATGCATACGGGATGCAATCTCCGGAACCACACCACCATAAATGCGGTGCAGATCCACCTGAGATGCAATGCAATCAGAAAGGACATATCTGCCGTCACGAACAACAGCCACCGCCGTTTCATCGCAGGAGGATTCCACTGCAAGGATATTCAATTTGTCCACTCCTTTCGCATAATCAGCGCATCTTCCTTGGGATGCCGATAGTAATTCGGGCGCCTTCCCACAATCGCAAAACCTAACTTTTCATACAAGGCGATTGCGGGGGCGTTAGAGGCTCGCACTTCCAAAGCAAGGCAAATTACGTCTTTGTTTTTAAGAGCCGTTACAAGCCGTTCTACCAGCTCAGCGGCTACGCCCTGACGCCTGTACGCCGGGTCAACTGCAATATTCATCATATCAGCGCCGTCCAAAACAGTCTGACTGCCCACATAACCCACAACTCGATCATTGTCCACAGCCACCAACCAAAGAGAAAGCGGATTGTTCAGCTCAGAAGAAATGGATGTTTCACTCCAGGGATCAGAAAAGCAAATCTTCTCCAATGCAGCAATTCCTGCCACATGGCTATCGTTCATAAAAACGTATTCCATCACTTTGCCTCATACCAGGAGCTGCCCCATTTTGCTTCCGCCAAAAGCGGAACAGAAAGAGCTGCAACATTCTGCATTTCTTTGCTTACTAATTCTGCAACACCCGAAGCAATTTCCGCCGGGCACTCCACAATCAGTTCATCGTGTACCTGCAATAGCAGTTTGGCATCCGGGTAATTCTCCCGCAGAGCAGCATCCACACGGATCATCGCCAGCTTAATCAGGTCAGCAGCAGAACCCTGGATAGGCGTATTTAACGCGATCCGCTCTGCGCCCTGACGAATATTGAAATTACTGCTCTTAAGCTCAGGAATATAGCGCTTTCTGCCATAGATAGTTTTCGTAAAGCCCTGCTCTTTGGCATCGATTACCACGTTTTTCATATAGTCACGAACGCCGTGGTAATTATTCAAATAATTCTCAATATATTCCTTCGCCTCATAGAAATTAACGCCAATGTCCTCTGCCAGAGAATACTCAGAAATACCGTAAACAATGCCGAAGTTAACCGCCTTTGCATGTCTGCGCTGCAAGGAAGTAACCTGATCCGGGCTGACACCGAATACCTGAGATGCTGTAACAGTATGAATGTCCATGCCCTCGATAAAGGCTTTACGCATAACCTCATCATCGGCAATATGGGCCAGCACACGCAGCTCAATCTGACTATAGTCTGCATCCACGAGCACGTAACCGGGTTTTGGAATAAACATTTTGCGGATCTCTGCGCCCAAATCCGTTCTGACAGGAATATTTTGCAAATTTGGCTCAGTGGAGGACAAACGTCCCGTTGCAGTCACAAGATTTTGGAATGTTGTATGAATCCTGCCGTCAGCGGCAATGGCATTCAGCAAGCCTTCCGCATAGGTGGAGCGAAGCTTTGTCAGCACCCGATAATCCATAATAGCCGGAATTATCGGATGTTTACTCCTAAGCTTTTCCAGAACATCGGCGTTGGTGGAATAACCGGTCTTTGTTTTCTTTATAGGTGGCAGGCCCAATTTTTCGAACAGCAACTGACCTAATTGCTTGGTAGAATTGATGTTAAAAGGCTCTTCGGAATAGGAATAGATCAGTTTTTCACATTCATCGATACGCTGGGTCAGCATATTGCCAAACTGAGAAAGCTGCTCAGGGTCGATGGCAATGCCCTCTTTTTCCATACGGTAAAGAACTTCACATAAAGGAAATTCGATTTCATTGTAGAGCCTTACCATACCGGTCTTGTCAAGCTCAGCTATCAGCGCAGGCTTCAAATTCCAAAGGGCTTCCGCACAGGCGCAAGCGTCCCCATCATCTACATTGATACCGAGATAATTGGTAGCCAATTTTGACACGGGATAATCAGACTGGGAAGGGTTCAGATCGTAGGCTGCTAACGCAGTATCAAATATAAACCTACCCTTAGGCAGACCCAAGTCATCCAGCCGATGCAAAGTAGTTTTCAGGTCATGGCAAATAATGCTGCTGTCAGCGCTGAAAACATCCCCCAGCATCATAGCTTCCATAGGTGTAAATACACAGACACCCTTTTCCCAAGCAAGACCTACAGAAGAATCCGGCGCTAAATACAGCGAAAATTCCTTACAGTCTGCATCAATTTGCTCCTTCACAGGAAGCTTGTCACATTTGCAAGGACGTTTTTCTTCCTGTATCGTAACAGAACGCAAGCCGTATTTGTCAATCAGTTTCACAAATTCCAACTGTACAAAAAGCTTGTAAAGAGCCTCTTTGTTATATGGTTGTACAACGGCATCCATAGGCTCGAAATCAATGGGCGCATTGGTGCGAATTGTAGCAAGGTCATAAGAAAGATAGGCGCTTTCCTTGCCATTTTCCAGCTTTTCACGCAGCTTGGGACGAATAGACGGATCGTTTAAATTTGCATAAACGCCATCCAGAGAACCAAACTTTTGCAAAAGCTCCGTTGCCGTTTTGGGACCAACACCGGCAACTCCGGGAATATTGTCAGAAGAATCGCCCATGAGCGCTTTAAGATCAATAATCTTCTTAGGCACAAAACCGTATTCCTGGGTAAACAAAGCTTCATCATAAACGGTAGCGGTCGTCTGCCCCGGCTTGGTGATCACCAGCTTTACATGCACATGCTCATCGATCAGCTGCAGGCTATCGCGGTCACCGGTAGCAATGACGCATTCCCAATCATTATTGGCGCAAATACGGCTTACAGTACCTATTACATCATCCGCTTCCCAGCCCTGGCACTCGTAAATAGGAATATTCATTGCCTGCAGTACCTGTTTCATAACCGGCATCTGCTGAGCAAGCTCCTCGGGCATTCCGTGGCGGTTTGCCTTGTAACCCTCATACTGATTGTGGCGGAAAGTAGGGCCGTGTAAATCGAAAGCCACACATACAGCATCCGGCTGCTCATCCTTTTCCATCCGTTCCAGTATATTCAAAAAGCCATAGATCGCGTTGGTAAACATACCATCCCGGTTGGTCAGCGCTTTTACACCGAAAAACGCCCGGTTGATGATGCTATTACCGTCCAGAATCAAAAGCTTCATACTTTTCTCCATTTAGCGCCCTGAGGCGTATCAATAATTTCAATACCCCGTGCTTTCAGTTCATCACGAATTGCGTCCGCAAGAGCAAAGTCCTTGTCTCTCTTTGCCTGGGTGCGCTTGGCAACCAACGCATCGATCTCAGGATCTGCAGAAGCAGCCACTTCTTCCTTTTCCTTCTGACGCAGGGCATCTGCATTCTTAATAAGATCAAGGCTCAATACCCGGTCGAAGTCAGCAATAGCAGCCAGCTTTGTGGCATCATTGGTCTTTGCCTTCAGCACATCATATACTGCGGTAATTGCCAAAGAAGTATTCAAATCGCCATTAAGTGCGCCAACAAACCGCCCCTTCAGCTCGTCAAATGCGGCTGCATCCACATCGCCCTCGTTATTCAGCGTTGCGATACGGGTAACCAACTTCTGATAAGAAAGGGCTGCATTATCCAGATTCTCCCAGCTAAATACAAGGTTTCTGCGGTAATGGCTCTGCAAGCAGAACAGCCGATAAGCCATAGGATCATAACCCTTGCTCTCCAGTAAGCTGACAGTCAAGAATTCACCTTTGGACTTGGACATCTTACCGTCGTTGGTATTCAGGTGATGGACGTGGAACCAATAGTTGCACCACTTATGGCCCAAATAGCTTTCAGACTGGGCGATCTCATTGGTATGGTGCGGGAACGCATTATCGATGCCGCCGCAATGGATATCCAGGTCTTCCCCTAGGTACTTCATAGAGATACCGGAGCACTCAATATGCCAGCCGGGATAACCTACGCCCCAGGGAGATTCCCACTTCAGGGCCTGATCTTCAAACTTAGACTTGGTAAACCAAAGCACGAAATCATTCTTATTTCGCTTATTGGTATCTTCCTCCACGCCTTCCCGGACACCAATTGCCAAATCTTCCTGATCGTGATCGTTGAAAACATAGTACTTTTCCAGCTTACTGGTATCAAAATACACGTTGCCGCCGGCAAGATATGCAAAGCCTTTATCCAGCAATCCGGAAACAATCTGAATAAACTCAGCAATACATCCGGTAGCAGGCTGAATAATATCCGGTTTTTTAATGTTCAGCTTATCGCAATCGGCGAAGAATGCATCGGTATAATACTGAGCGATCTCCATAACGGATTTATTTTCCCGCTTTGCACCCTTAAGCATCTTATCTTCACCGGTGTCCGCATCGGATGCGAGGTGACCAACATCGGTGATATTCATTACACGCTTTACATTGTATCCCAAGTAATTGAGGGATTTTTCCAGCACATCCTCCATGATATAGGTACGAAGATTACCAATATGGGCAAAATGGTACACCGTAGGGCCACAGGTATACATTTTTACAACATCAGGGTTATTAGGGGTAAACAATTCTTTTTTATGGGTAAGAGAGTTATAAATATACATAAAACATCCTCCTTAATATACAAAAAAAGCCTCCTGTGCCAAAGCACAAGAGGCGGGTAAAAACTCGCGGTTCCACTCTCATTTATCACTCAATTTAACTTCGCTCCCGAGCGCACTTTCACAGCAGCCTCACCACCGGGCTTCCAGCCAATGACCCGGATTCTCTATAGGATATTCACACTGTTACTCTTCCCGTTCACAGCGATATTAACTTGTGGTTATTTTACCATTATGCAAAAGTAATGTCAAGAATAACCTCAGTAAATAATGCAGATTCCCATTGTAACGAGAAGAAATATGTGCTATAATACACTAAAATATTAAAAAGGAGGTGCAGCCAGTGAAAAAATTCTATACACTGATTATTAGCTTTTGTGTAATTTGTGCAGTATTGATCCTCCTGCCTTTTTTGAAGAACGATGCTCCGGTGCCCTCTTCACCCGATCCCACGCAGCCGCCGGTCACCCAGGTTTGCCCAGACGATGTGATTGCTGTTGCTGTACCGGTTACAACTGAAAAGCAGTATGATGACAACGGCACACTTCTGTTTCAATATATGTATCAGAACATCTACCTGACAATGCCCGATCAAACGATTGCCGATAAAATTATCATTGACTTTTTGAATCGTGTAGACAAAGGCAGATCTGTAGCGGAAAACCTTGCTCAGCAGGCCCAAATTGCCTATGACGGTTCTGCAAATTGGGCTCCCTATATGTATCAAACCACCTACAGTCCCACCCGGATCGATAAAGGCGTTTTAAGCCTACTCGGTACAAACGTTAGCGTATACGGCGGTCCTCATCCGGAACGAACGCACGTTGCGGCAAACTATGATATGCTAACCGGTGAAATGCTGACACTTGGCAGCGTTTTATCCCACATTGACAAAGCACCAGCGCTTTGCGATCTTCTGCTGGAAGCGCTGTCCGGCATTGAAAAAGAAAAGTTTCTATACCCCGGATATCAGGATAGTGTTAAGGACAATCTTTTAGGCAACGAAAGCAGCTATGAACGGTTTTACTTCACACCTGGCGGGCTTTGCTTCTTCTTCTCTCATTATGAGATAGCGCCATATATCTCCGGACTGATCACCGTTGAGATTCCTTATGCAAAGCTCACAGGCATTGTTAATGATGCCTATTTCCCCGAAGAGCGTGAAACCGCAACCGGAGATATCACTACCCTTGATTTTTCTCAGGAAGCGCTTTCCCACTTCAGTCAGTTCTCAGAAATCGTTCTAAACAAGGAAGGCACAAAGATCCTTCTGCACCCAGATGAAAAGATCCACAACGTCCGCATTGAAACCGGCTACTGGAACTTAAACGGCAACGTGTTTATTCCAGAGCAAACTGTCTTTGCCGCTGCAGCTCTGTGCCAGTATGATGCAATTATGCTGCAGGATATTATCCCCGATGCAATGCCCACATTACGGATAACCTTTGATTCTCTTGGCAAAACTACCAGCTATTATATCACACAGGATAACGGCGCAATCTTGCTGCTACCTGCATAAAAAACGATGGCATAACCTAGTCGGTTATGCCATCTTCTTATTATTGAAACATTACTTCCTGCCTGTATCGATAGATCCCCTTCTCCAGCAGTTCCATAGCTCTCTTCAGCTCATTGCCATTTCTTACGTAGGCAATACGTACCTCATTGATGCCCTTGCCCGGCGTTTCATAGAAAGGCGCGCCGGGGGCGAACATAACTGTATCTCCGTTATCCTCAAATTCTTCCAGCAACCAACGTTGGAACACGTCAGTATCGTCAACCGGTAGGCTTGCCATCACATAAAATGCGCCCATAGGCTCTGTAACCGTCACGCCGGGAATTTTACGCAGGGCGTTAACAACGATATCCCGACGTTCCCGGTACTCTGCCTTACATTTAGCAAAGAACTCTGTGCCAACCGAATACAATGCAGCAGCACCTACCTGATCGATGGTTGCCACAGCAAGACGTGACTGACAAAACTTGAGAAGCGCCTGCTGCAATTCCTTATTCTTTGTGATCACGCAGCCCACACGAGCGCCACAGGCAGAAAATCGCTTGGAAACAGAATCGATAATCACAAGGTTATCATCAATATCCTTGAATTTACCCATAGTAGGAACGCCGTACTTATCGTCATAACAGAATTCCCGATACACCTCATCGCAAATTAGATACAAGTCATGCTTTTTTGCGATATCAGCGATCATCCGCATTTCCTTTTCATCCAGCACAACACCGGTGGGATTTCCGGGATTTGTGATCAGGATCGCCCGGGTATTTTTGGTAATCAGGCTCTCGATCTTTTCTCGGTCAGCATAATGGTAGCCGTTCTCAGGCCCGGTGTGCAATGCACGAATTACACCACCGGCTGCATGAACAAAGGTAGTGTAGTTGGGATAATAGGGCTCAGGAATAATCACTTCCGTATAGGGGTCCAAAATCGACAGACAGGTAAGCAAAAGGGCTTCGCTGCCGCCGCTTGTGATAAGCACATCGTTATCTGCCAGTTTCACACCAAGGCCCTGATAGTATCGACGGATGGTTTCAATCAGCACAGGCATACCGGGAGATGCGGCGTATGCTACAGTAGAACAGTCAAAATTATGAACCGCCTCCATAAAGCTTTCCGGTGTAGGTAGGTCAGGCTGACCGATATTCAAATGGTAGATGGTTTTACCGGCCTGTTCCGCCTTTACCGCCATTGGATGGAACTTTCGCATAGGAGAAGGCTCGCAGCGGTTTGCGTTGATGGATATCTTCATTTGTACCTCCTAAGGCAGAGTTTCTGCCTGATGTAGATTTAAAGTCATTTGTAAGGCGCACAAGTTCCGGCATCAGCAGGAATAACGCCATCAGGTTGGGTATGGCCATCAGGGCGTTTACAGAATCTGCCAGCAGCCAAATCGTGCCCGTACCCAAAAGCGCCCCCAGCATAACTGTTGCAACCTGCAGGGCGGAAAAGGGTTTCCAAACCTTATCGCCGAACAAAAATTGGGCGCAGCGGATTCCGTATAGACCCCAACCAAAAATGGTAGCAAGGGCGAATGCACACAGGCACACGGCCAAGGGCACACATATCCACATTCCGTATACGGATGAAAAAGAATCCACAGTTAAGCTAACGCCTGTATCCAGCGAATAAGGTATGCTCACTCCGCTGCAAAGAATGACAAATGCAGTCAATGTACATATCAGGATCGTATCGATAAATACTTCCATAATGCCCATAAGGCCCTGCCTGCATGGATGATCCACATCCGCAGCTGCGTGAGCAATAGATGCCGTCCCCATACCGGCTTCATTGGTAAATACACCTCTGGATGCACCGACACGCAAAGCGACAAAAGCAGAGCCAACCATACCTCCGGTAACGCTTCTCGGCGAAAAGGCGCCCTCCATGATCTGAGAAAATACAGCAGGAATGTGCTCAAGTCTTACCAAGAGCACGCCTAAGCAAAGCAGCACATAAAACACAGCAGCAAAGGGAACAATGCTCTCCGCTATTCTGCCGATCCGCTTTGCGCCGCCAAAGAGTACAAGCCCAACGACAATGCACAAAGCAACAGCAATGCCAATATCCACTATGCGGCTCTGCTGACCGCCTAAAGCGATAATAGCGCCGTTAATACCGCCAATGACAGCATTTACCTGTGTGGCATTCCCAACACCAAATGCCGCAACAACGCCAAAGAAGCAATAAATATAGGCAAGATAGCGATAGCGGGAATGTAAACCCTGCCGAATCATATACATTGGTCCGCCGATATACTCACCGGCTGCGTTTTTCCGTCGGTATCGCACTGCCAGTACAGCCTCAGCGTACTTGGTAGCCATACCGATAAAACCGCAGATCCACATCCAAAATATCGACCCCGGTCCACCCAAACAAATCGCCCCGGCAACACCGGCAATATTCCCAGTACCAACAGTGGCCGCCAAGGCAGTACACAGCGCCTGATATGCGGACGTGCCATCCCCGTTTTCCGGTTTTCGAAACTTTCTCACAAAATCCCTGACCGCCAGTGGGAATAGCGTTATCTGTGCAAAACCCGTCTTAAAGCTAATCAGCAAGCCAACACCAATAATCAAAAGAACCGTCGGCAAGCCCCAAACAGCGCCATTGATTTTTTCAAGAATTTCCTCCATAAGCATACCACCGCCAGAATTAAATTGCAACAAAAAATCTAGAAGAATGACAAAAAAGCAGTCCTCCTTTTGGAGAACTGCTTTTGTAATATTTACCATTTTGCCCACTCATCGGGACAATATCCAACTGTAGCCATTTTCCCATTCCGCACGATGGGGGTACGCATCAAGGCAGGACTGTCAAAGACCTTGTCTTCCTTGGCCGTCTTATCTTCCATATAACGCATCAACGTTACTTCAGGCGACTTGGAATCCCAATCGATCAGGTTGTCGATTCCCCCAATTGCACGTAATACACTGTCAAATTCTTTGCCGGAAAGGCCGTAACGCAGAAGGTCAACATATTGATAAGGGATTCTTCTTTCCTTGAAATACCGCTCCGCCTTTTTTGTATCAAAGCACTTACCTTTGCCAAAAATTTGTATATTCAATATGTTACCTCCATTAAGCACAAACCACAGGCAGGGATCAATGCGCCTGCCTCGCAGCGCTCTTGTTTATAAAGTCTTGTAATATCGTCCGCAGGCCGCTCTCCCCTACCGATTTCCAGCAAGGTTCCTACCATAATTCGTACCATGTGATGCAAAAAACCGTTACCGGTAACTGTAAAATGAATCTCATCACCAATTCGCTCCACAGTAAAGCTATGGATGTGCCGCTGGGTAGATTTATTGCTCTTGTGGGCGCAAAATGCGCCAAAATCATGTGTTCCAACAAAATCCTTCGCAGCACTCGCCATAAGCGCAACATCTACTTCCCGATCATCGATATGCACAAACCTACGTTCAAACACACAAGGCGAGCAGCTGTTCCATACCCGGTAACGGTAGGTTTTTGTTTTTGCATTCAGTCGCGCGTGAAAACGGGAGGACACGCTCCTACAGGAATATATGCCAATATCCTCCGGCAAATACCTGCGAAGCTTCAAGAGGATCTGCTCATCAGGCATTTGGCTGTTGCAATGAAAGTTCGCCACCTGACCCTTTGCGTGGGTGCCTGCATCCGTGCGGCCGCTGCCCGAAACCTCGATCGGTTCAGATAAGATCCTGGACAGCGCAGTTTCCAGCTTTTCCTGTATGGAATTGTGGGTATTGCTCAGGCGCTGCCACCCCTTATAGCGAGTGCCATCGTAGCAAATGTCAAGCCGCAGATTCCTCATATTCATCCAGTTCCTCTCTCAGTTCCCGCTGGTTATCCGCCGAGAACAAAAATCTTCCGTTGTGATCGTAAACCTGATAATGACCATGTACATTATGAATCGTATACATTTGTATCACCCTTTCTGTGATGCAAATATACAACTTCATTGGTACAATAAACTGTACTTTTAGCTTATGACGTCATAACCGGCATCTGTAATTGCCTTTTTCAGCGCCTCAGCATCACTTTGCCCAGTCACAGTTACGCATTTCTTTTCCAGATCCACAACAGCATCAACAGTACCGGGAACACCTTTGCAGGCAGCCTCCACGTGAGCCTTACAATGCTTGCACATCATTCCGTCCACATAAATCACAGTTTCCATTGTTTTTACCTCCTGAATCGAATTTAAATTGTCCTCTATTTGCTTTACCGTAGGCTTAAACAAACGCAAGCGCAAGGCATTTGTGACCACAAAGAAGGAGCTGAAGCTCATAGCCGCTGCGCCAACCATAGGACTAAGCAGCAGACCGAAAACTGGGTAGAATAACCCGGCAGCCAAAGGAATGCCTAACGCATTATAGAAAAATGCCCAAAACAGGTTTTGCTTAATATTTGTAATCGTCGCCTTGCTTAAGCGAACAGCGTCAGCAAGAACGGACAAGCTACCCTGCATCAAAACAACATCCGCAGATTCCATAGCTATATCCGTTCCTGTACCGATGGCAATTCCCACATCTGCATTTACGAGTGCCGGAGCATCATTAATACCATCGCCGACCATAACTACAGTTCTGCCATCCTGCCGCAGTTTTTGAATGACACCGGCCTTATCACCGGGTAGTACATCAGAAAACACTTCATCGATACCGGAAGCATCTGCGATGGATTTTGCGGTTGCGCTGTTATCACCGGTAAGCATTACCACCTTAAGGCCCTGTTTCTGCAGCATATAAACTGCAGAAACAGAATCTGTTTTCAGCACATCAGCGGCAATGATCGCGCCAAGATATGCACCCTCGTCATCAGCGAAATACAGCGGCGTGTTGCCGGTATTGGTAAGCTCTGCAAACTCCGGAACTTGCACGCAAATAGAATCCATCAGTGTCCGGTTGCCGCCAAAGTAACGTTTGCCATCCACGGTTCCGCTTACACCCTTACCGGGAAATACAGTGAAATCAATACATTCAGAATAAGCAATTCCGTCAGCCTTTTGCATAATGGCTTTTGCGAAAGGATGCTCTGATTTTTCTTCCAAAGATGCAGCAATCTGCAGCAAACGTTCCGCAGTTACTGATGCAGGAATAATGCCGGTCACTTGCGGCCGACCGGTGGTAAGGGTTCCGGTCTTATCCAAAACCACAGTATCTGCCTTGTGCAAGGTTTCCAGCGCCTGCGCATTCTTAAACAGCACACCCATAGCAGCGCCCCGTCCGGTACCCACCATAATGGCAGCGGGAGTAGCCAGGCCCAAAGCGCAGGGACAGGAGATCACCAATACGCAAATAGCGCAGTTCAAAGCAAATTCTACACCAAAGCCTGCAATCATCCAACCGATACAGGTAGCAAGGGAAATACCCATAACAACCGGAACAAAAACGCCAGCCACTTTGTCTGCAAGGCGGGCAATGGGTGCTTTAGAGCCGCCGGCTTCCTCCACCATACGGACGATCTGGGAAAGCGTGGTATCCTCCCCCACCTTTTGCGCGATATACTCAAAATATCCTTCCGTACATACCGTTGCAGCGATCACCTGTTCTCCTTCGCCTTTGGAAACAGGCACGCTTTCACCGGTAATAGCGCTTTGATCAAGCGTTCCGTGACCGCTGACGATCAATCCATCTACAGCAATGCGATTGCCGGATCGAATCACTACCCGATCACCAACAACCACATTATCGATCGGCACAGTAATCTGCTGTCCATCCCGCACAACTACAGCCGTTTCCGGCCGTAAGTCCATTAATTTCTTTACGGCATCTCCAGCCTTGCCTTTTGCTCGGGATTCCAGAAATTTACCGATTGATATCAAAGTCAGGATCATAGCGGCAGATTCAAAATAAAGATTCTCTCTGTAAAGCTCCACCGTCGCCCACTGACCATGTCCCATTGCATAAGCCATGCGGAAAATGGCAGCGATACCATAGGCCAACGCAGCACCCGAACCCACGGCGATCAGGCTATCCATATTCGGTGCGCGGTGGAAAAGAGCCTTCAGACCCTTTGTATAATATGACCTGTTTAGATAAATAACAGGCAGTGTAAGGCACATCTGCAAAAATGCCGCAACCAATGCATTTTCCTTGCCGTGATACCACGCAGGAAGGGGCAGCTGAAGCATGTGACCCATGGTAAAATACATGAGCGCAAGGAGAAACACCGCAGAAAGAATGATCCGCTTCAAAATAGATTCCGTATCTGCCGCAACATCTTTCTGCTCTTTTTGTCTTTCACCTGCAACGTATGCTTGATAACCGGCATTTTCCACCGCTTTTTCAATTAGTTTGGTCACCGAACTATCTTCTGCAACCACATCCATTGTGCCGGCCAGCAAATTTACCTCTGCCTTTTGAACTCCGGGAACAGCACCGGTTACCTTCTCCACCCGGGCAGAGCAGGCAGCGCATGTCATACCGGTCACTGTAAATCTAATCTTCATCATATCCTCCACTAGCTACCAACCGTTGACAGGATTGGTTCTTTATGCTATTATTTTAGCATATGTTTTCGAAATTTCAAGTAAACATATCCCCGTTATACACACAAGTATACAAAGGAGAAATATAATGAAAATTAAAATCACATCTGACAGCACCTGTGATCTTTCCAAGGAGCTTATTGAGAAATATGACATCGGCATCCTGCCCCTTGTAGTAGTAAAAGGCGGTGAAGCCTTCCATGACGGTGTTACCATCACCCCCGCCGAGATTTTCCAGCACGTGGCAAACGGCGGCGACCTTTGCTCCACCACAGCGCTGAATATGGATGACTATACGCAATACTTTGAAAAGTACGCAAATGACTATGACGGTATTGTGCATATCAACATCGGTTCCGGTTTCTCCTCTTGCCACCAAAATGCCCGCCTCGCCGCTGAGGAATTTGATAACGTAGTCTGTATCGACTCTGCCAACCTCTCTACCGGTCAGGGCTTGGTCGTGCTGAAGGCCTGCGAGCTGGCACAAACCTGCAATTCTTTGCAGGAGATTGAGGAGCAGCTTAACGCATTCACCCCCAAGGTAGAAGCAAGCTTCCTGTTAGACCAGCTGAAATATATGGTCAAGGGAGGCCGCTGCTCTGCTGCCGCAGCGCTGGGTGCCAACCTGCTGAATCTGAAGCCCTGCATTGAAGTCAAGGACGGCAAAATGGGTGTTGTAAAGAAATATCGCGGCAACTACGCCAAGTGCCTGGCTTCCTATGTTAAGGACCGTCTGAGTGGCCGTGACGACCTGCAGAAAGGCACCTTGTTCGTAACCCGCACCAGCGTTGATGCCGAATGTGAAAAGGCCGTAGCCGATGTTGTAGCAGCCTACGGTGACTTTGAGAACATCTACAACACTGTAGCTGGCTGTACTGTTTCCTGCCACTGTGGCCCCGGCACTCTGGGTGTGCTGTTTGTCAGAAAGTAATTATCGATTGCCGCAGAATATCTGCGGCAATCTTTACTGTGTTGCGAGGTAAAGCTATGGATTATAATACCTTACTGGATATGACCGGCGAGCTGTGTTACAAACTGGCAATGTGCGGTGCTGAAACATTTCGCGTAGAGGAAACCGCCAACCGCATTATGGCAGCCTACGGTATGCAAGCAGAGATCTTCGCCATTCCAAACTGCATTACCATTAGCATTGAGACCCCTGAGGGCAAGCCTATGACCCGCATGCGCCGGGTAGGACTTCACGGAACAGACCTGGACTCTGTTGAACGCTATAATCACTTAAGCCGCAAAATCTGCGCACAAAAGCCTGAGCCCAAAGAAGCGGTGGCCTGGTTAAAAGAAACCACCGAATCCCTACATTCCTACTCAACCGCCATGTTCCTGCTTGGCAATTTCATTGGCGGCGCAGGCTGGGGTATTTTCTTTGGCGGCGGAATTGCAGAAGGTCTGCTAGCAGGGCTTTGTGGCTTAGTGATTGGTTTGATCAACCGATTCACAACAGCGCTGAAGGTTAACGATTTCTTCGCTACCATTTTCTCCGCCTTTGCAATGTCCTTACTGGCATATTGCGCTGCCTCTTTTGGAATCGTTCGTACTGCGGACTCTGCGATTATTGGCGCTTTGATGATTCTCGTACCCGGGCTTCTGTTCACCAATGCAATGCGGGATATCATTTACGGCGATACCAATTCCGGTACAAACCGCATTGTTCAAGTTGTTTTGATCGCCGTGGCCATTGCATTAGGCACCGGCGCTGCCTATCATGTATCATCCTCCCTTTGGGGCGCACCGCCCAGTGTACCCACAATCGGCCATTCTCTGTATATACAGGTATTGGCAAGCTTTATCGGAGGAATCGGCTTTGCTATTATTTATAATATCTGTTTCCCAGGCGCTCTGCTGTGCACCTTGGGCGGTGCTCTGACCTGGGCAGTATACGGCATCACCTTTGAGATCAGTAAAGATGTGGCTACATCTAGCTTATTTGCTGCTATCTTTGCTGCGATTTACGCAGAAACCATGGCCAGAATCCGCAAATACCCGGCCATTTCCTATTTAGTGATCTCCATTTTCCCCCTGCTCCCCGGCGCAGGCGTTTACTATACCACATACGCAATTGTAAACGGTGATATGCAGGCTTTCTCCAGTAAGGGCATGGAGACCATCTCTATTGCCGGCGCATTGGCAATCGGCATCCTGCTGGTATCTACTTTAGTGCGCCTGTGGTCAGTTTGGAAACATCGAAAAGATTGAAATAAGCGGTCAGGAACTTATTCCTGACCGCTTCTATTTATAAACCAATCTTCCACAATATCACTATGCGTAACCACAACAGGAATATCCTTCAATTCTTCTTTTGTGAAAAAGCGCATATCCTGAGATTCCTTGCTTAATACAATCTGAGGAATTTCCGGCAGTTCCAAGGCAAAAACCACGACCACCATTCTCCAGATGCTGCCGTCCCGGTATGCCGCGATCCGCCCAGGCTCACCATACACACCCAGCTTGTGGAATTGCTCCGGTCTCACACGCAGCCCCAATTCTTCATATATTTCCCGGGCAATCGCCTGCGCCGGTGTTTCTTGACGTTTTACACCGCCGCCGGGAAGACCCCACAAATCGCAGTCACCCCGCTTTTCCAGCAATAATTTACCCTGACAGGTTAATATTACATTAGCACCCAAATGGGCACCCTGGGTAGTTTTGGGCGGGTTTGGATCGCCCCTATAGAATTTTACGATGTCCATACAGCTCACCTCAGCTGTATTATAATGCAAATGTAAACTTTTGGAAAGTACTAAAATTCATCCGGAACAGGTTTTGTCACCCCGGTACGCCGGGCCCTGTCCAGCCCACCGGACATATGCCCCTGAGGATCTTGCGCAAATTTTGCCCGACGAATAATATCTTCTCCGTATTTATCCCGTAAACTGTCAACCGTTTCATCTAAGCGCAACTTTCGTTCATATTGCTTAGCGGAAACCCCGGAAAACAGATCATATTGCTGGTATGGCTCATTGGACAGCTGCGTCATTTGCACACCTAACTGCCGCAGTGGTGTTACCCCGTCCCAAAGCTCGTCAAACACCTGACAGGCGCTTTCAAATATTTGCGCCGTCAAATTGGTACTGCCCAAAAGCTTTCTCTGATGGGATGCGTGCTGAAATTCAAAGGTGCGGATATGTACCGATACGCAGCTGCCGCATTTTCCGTCCTTACGCATACGTGCAGCCACCGTTTCACACAGGCTCAAAAGCACCTGATGTGCCTGGGGCGTAGTGATCACATCCTGGGCAGTTGTAACCGAGTTTCCGTAGCCTTTGTTTTCCTGGGGCTGCGGGCAAACCGCATCGGCGCTGCGTCCATTGGCAAAATGCCATATAGTTTCTCCGTGCTTACCAAGCCGTTTGCGCAAAACCGCAACATCTGTACCCGCCAGCTGCCCAATGGTGTATATACCGAATAGCTTTAATTTTCTTTCTGTAGCAGGGCCTACCAAGAAAAGATCCCGCACCGGCAGCGGCCACATTTTCTGTTCAATTTCTTCCGGAAACAGGGTATGCACTTTGTTGGGCTTTTCAAAATCGCCGGCCACTTTAGCCAAAAGCTTATTGGTAGAAATACCGATATTTACGGTAAAGCCCAGCTCCTCAAAAATGGTTTTCCGCATGGTCTCTGCAGCTACCCGAGGATCACCGTGAAGCCGCCTTGTACCGGTCATATCCACCCAAACCTCATCAATAAAATATTATTCTACCGCAGGGCTGAACCTACGTAAAACCTCTACAAAATGCCGGGATGCTTCCACATACAGCGGATAATCCGGCGGCACGACTACCAGATCAGAACATTTTTCCAAAGCCTGAAAAAGCGGCTCGCCGGTTTGAATACCATACTTTTTTGCCGGGCCGCTTTTAGCCAGAATAATGCTATGCCGGGATTCTTTATCCCCAGCCACCACCGATGGAATTTCCCGCAAGTCTACTGTTTCTCCCAGCACCTTCAGACGATAAACCGCCGACCAAGACAAAAAAGCGCTGTTGGCATCCACGTGAAAAATCACTCTGTCTTCCATCAGCACACCCTCCGTAAAAAGCACCAGCGGTGGGTCCGCAAAGTATACTTCAGTTCAAACAGCCATTGTTTTTCATTTACTGTCGCCCGGCACAAAAATACTGTGGCTTCAATACCCACATACTGAATCTTTTTGCTGCTGATGATCTCGTCTATATCCAGGCGCAGCAGCTGATGTTCCTTATCTTCCATGCGTACCCGTAAAGGGCGTATTTCTCCGTCGGCGCTGCAAAAAGAGATCACATCCACCGGACAAATATTATCCTCCATCGCTGCTCACCTGCCTTTCTTTTTTATTATAGCACATTTGTTCTATAAAGCAAGAGGAATTTCGTGGTTGCCTTGTATCTGTTCATTTGATATAATATAAAAAAATCCAAGGAGCTGCCTATGCTGAAATTTCCTTGCCTAGTTCTGGATCATGACGATACCGTGGTGCAAAGTGAAGCGACCATCAATTATCCCTTCTTTTGCTATATCCTCGATCAATTTCGTCCAGGACAAAAGATCACTCTGCAGGAATATACCCACGGCTGTTACCATACCGGCTTTGCCCAAATGTGCCGGGAAAAATACGGCTTTACGGAGCAGGAAATGCTGGATGAATATTTAGGTTGGCAGGCCTATATTAAAACCCATATTCCCGAACCTTATCCCGGTATCCGGGAAGTGATCCGCCGGCAAAAAGCTGAAGGCGGCCTTATCTGTGTGGTATCTCATTCCTGCAACGAAAATATTACCCGGGATTATGCAGCTCATATCGGCTTGCAGCCGGATGATATTTACGGCTGGGATTATCCGGAGCACCAGCGCAAGCCCAACCCTTACCCTCTGCTGGAAATCATGAAGAAATATGATTTAAAGCCCGAGCAGCTGCTGGTGGTGGACGATATGAAACCAGCATGGGAGATGGCAAATAAGGTGAGCGTTCCTATTGCGTTTGCCGGCTGGGGACGAAAAGATTATCCGGAAATTACAGAGGAAATGACCTCACTTTGCAATTACGCATTTGCAGATACAAAAGATCTGTATAATTTTTTGTTTGAATCCTAAATGACAAGGTTATACCTTGACATATATGCTATAATTACAACGGTCAGGAGGTGATCGGCGGTTGGAAAAACAAGGCATTAAAGTGATGGCCCGCAATCGAGAGGCTTATCACGAATATTTTGTAGAAGAAGAAATGGAAGCCGGCATTGAGCTTTGCGGAACAGAGGTAAAATCTATCCGCCAGGGCACATTGAACCTGAAGGATGCCTGGTGCGGTATTAAGGATGGGCAAATGCTCCTAAACCAAATGCACATTTCCCCCTATGATCACGGCAACCGTTTTAATCCTGATCCCCGCCGACCCAGAAGGCTGCTGATGCACAAGCGGGAAATTATGCGCTTATTCGGCAAAGTTAAGCAGGACGGCTACTCCCTCATCCCCCTTTCCGTGTATTTCAAAGGCAGCCTGGTAAAAGTGAATATCGGACTGTGCAAAGGTAAAAAACTTTATGACAAAAGACAGGCTGCGGCTGAGCAGGACGCTAAACGTCAGATCGACCGTGCCATGAAAGAGAGGTACTAAATATGAATCCCACCTTTAAGATCACTATGGCAAATGGCGGCGTCATCGAAGGCGAGCTGTACCCCGAAACCGCTCCTCAGAGCGTGTATAACTTCATTGATCTTGCCAATCATAACTACTATGACGGTCTGATCTTCCACCGGGTCATCCCCGGCTTTATGATCCAAGGCGGCTGCCCCGATGGCACCGGCATGGGTGGCCCCGGCTACTGCATCAAGGGCGAATTTTTCTTCAACGGTATTCGCAACGACCTGCGCCACAAGCGTGGTGTGCTGTCTATGGCACGTTCCTCCAGCCCCAATTCCGCAGGCAGCCAGTTCTTCATTATGCACCAGGATGCCAAGCACCTGGATGGCCAGTATGCAGCATTCGGTAAGGTAACTTCCGGCATGGACGTGGTAGACGCCATTGCCGCTACCAAAACCGGTATGAATGACCGTCCTGTGGAAGAACAGAAAATCGCCTCCATCACAGTAGATACCCACGGCGAAAATTACCCCGAACCCAACAAGCTCCCCGACCCCTACGGTCGTTTCTAAGGCTTTCCCGGGGCTGCATCGCAGCCCCGACCCCATCCTCATTCTTCTTTATACGGGGCCGTACTGGTTTCGACGGGGGTAGTGAGGCTGGAATAGCGGGCCGTGGCGCCTAACCACGATAAAATGGGTACTTTTTAAATTTAACTGACAACAATAACGTTGCTCTGGCTGCCTAATTAGGCGCCCATCCGCCCCGGAAGGTCCACGAGCCGGGCTCGGGTGTGATCTAAGTGGAGAACGTGCGTGCGGTAAGCTTTGCCCGCACCACGCATCATGAAGCTACTGATTCCTGTAGGGTGTTTGTTCCCGCCAGGTTGAGGGAATGTAAATAACAAACTGCGCCCGGAGAAGTTCCTTCCAAGTTGCTTTCGGACAGGGGTTCGATTCCCCTCGGCTCCACCAAAAGAAAAGGCCACCCATTGGGTGGTCTTTTCTTTTGGCTGCCGTTGGGGAATCGAAAGGATGGCACCAGTGCGCTCACTGGTGCAAACAAGTGTCCGGTGGACACTTGTTTAGTCCGTGGGAGATTCCATATTCTGCAAGATGCTATCATCAATATGATAGTAGATTGCAGAATATCCGATAACATATATAAGTAATTATTGACACTAAAATTATATAGTTGTAATATATATGCAGTCAAAATATGAGGTGTAAATATGGAGCAAATTGAATACAATTATCCACAAAACAAAACAGAATTATATACAATTATCAAGGATCAGCTTCTTGCAATTACTGCGGATATCCCTCATCCAATTGCTAATCTTTCAAATGTATCTGCCCTGCTAAATCAGGCAATACCCGACATTAACTGGGTTGGTTTTTACCTAATGCACGACGGCAAGCTTGTCCTTGGCCCATTCCAAGGCAAGGTGGCCTGCGTTGAAATAGAGGTTGGGAAAGGTGTCTGCGGAACTGCTGTAAAAAAAGATGAAGTGCAGCTTGTAACAGATGTCCACACATTCCCCGGCCATATTGCCTGTGACGGAGCATCCCGCTCCGAGATCGTACTACCACTTCACAAAAATGGGAACGTTGTCGGTGTTTTGGACATTGACTCTCCCCTGCTTGGCCGTTTTACAGAAGATGATAAAAAAGGACTTTTAGAAATCATCCCAATTATCGAGAATATATTGTAAAAAGCAGGAGGCTGAAGCCTCCTGCTTTTAGTTATATGTTACTTAAAATACTTCACAGCAGATTCGAACATGCGGATATCATACTCACCGGGAACATTTCTGTAAAGACCGGCGCCGATACGCTCGCTGTGGCCCATCTTGCCGAATACACGACCATCGGGAGAAGTAATGCCCTCAATAGCAAACAAAGAACCGTTGGGATTAAAGGCAGCATCCATGGTGGGCTTACCGTCCAAGTCCACATACTGGGTCGCGATCTGACCGTTAGCAGCAAGCTTCAGCGCCAGCTCCTCTGTTGCAAAGAAACGACCCTCGCCGTGGGAAATGGGAACATTCACAATATCGCCCACATTCATCAGCTGCAGCCAGGGAGACTTGTTGGATGCAATACGGGTATGTACGATCCGGCTCTGGTGGCGACCAATGGTATTATAGGTCAAGGTGGGACAGCTATCGTCCGTATCAATAATCTTGCCATAAGGCACCAGGCCCAGCTTAATGAGCGCCTGGAAGCCGTTGCAGATACCGCACATCAGGCCATCCCGTTCATCCAGCAGCTTGGAAACTGCGTCCTTAACAGCAGGGTTGCGGAAGAATGCGGTAATGAACTTTGCAGAGCCATCCGGCTCGTCACCACCGGAGAAACCGCCTGGAATGAAGATCATCTGACTGTCAGCGATCTTATTTGCCACAATCTCAACGCTGCGGCTGACATCATCAGCTGTCAGGTTGCGGATCACAACGATCTCAGGCTCAGCGCCGGCTGCCATAACCGCTCGTGCAGAGTCAAACTCACAGTTTGTACCGGGGAATACCGGGATCAGAACCTTAGGCTTTGCGCACTTAACAGCAGGAGCAATGTTTGCCTTACCGGTAAAATCAAGATTGGGGATCTGCTTGTCAGTTTCCTTGGTCTTGGTGGGATATACATCCTCCAAGGTAGCGGAATTGAGCTTGTACAGTTCTTCAATCGTAGCAGCATCACCATTCAGATCAACAACTGCTTCCTTGGTAGTAGTACCGATCTTCATAACACCAGGAATATCCACTTCTTCGGTAAGCTCAGCAACAATAAAGCCGTAAAGGGGCAGATGCCAGTTTTCAGCCAGTTCCTCACCGGACTTAAAGCCAATATTATTGCCGAAGGACATCTTCATCACAGCTTCGCCAATGCCGTGTTCTACAGCCCAGGCAGCCTTTACAGCGCCCTGCTCGCAAAGATCATGGAAGGCATCCCAGGTGTTCTTCAGGCTTTCTGCAGTTTCATCCGCAGCGCCAAACAGATAAACAGGATGATCAGCTGCTTTAAACTCAGGGCTGATGACCTTATTCTTATCGATGGGGGCGATGGCAAAGGAAATCAGTGTGGGAGGAACATCCTTATCCAGGAATGTACCGGACATAGAGTCCTTACCGCCAATGGCAGCAGCCTTCAGTTCCAGCTGCGCATCCATTGCACCCAGCAGAGCAGCAAAGGGCTTACCCCAACGTGCATCCTCATTCTTAAGCTTTTCAAAGAACTCCTGCAAGGTCAGGTATACGTCCTTATAATCAGCGCCGGAAGCAACCAGCTTTGCAACAGAATTGTAGACCGCTGCGTGTGCGCCGGTATATGGATCTACGCACATATGATCAGGATCGCAGCCCCAGGCAAATACGCTGGCCTGATCGGTCTGCTGACCGGGCAGCACAGGCAGAACCGCAGCCATAGCCTGACTGGGGGTCAGCTGTTTGCTGCCGCCAAAGGGCATCAGTACGCTGCCAGCGCCGATAGATGCGTCAAAGCGCTCTACAAGACCTCTCTGGCTGGCTGTTTTCAAATCAGCCGCCATTTCACGGATATTACCGTACAAAGCATTGCTCAGTACAGAAAGATCCTTCTTGCCAACATAAACATTATTATGCTTCACAGCGCCGTTGGTATCCAGGAACGCACGGGACAGACTTGCGATCTCCTTACCCTTCCAAGTCATTACCATACGTGGCTCTTCCGTAACTACAGCAACTCGGTAGGCTTCCAGATTCTCGGCCTCAGCAGCAGCGATAAATGCATCAGCATCCTTGGCTTCCACAACAACAGCCATACGCTCCTGGGATTCAGAAATTGCCAGCTCTGTACCATCCAGGCCTTCATACTTCTTGCGTACAGCATCCAAATCGATGCGCAAACCTTCTGCCAACTCACCAATAGCAACGGACACGCCGCCAGCGCCAAAATCGTTGCAGCGCTTGATCAGATTGGTGACCTTGGGGTCACGGAACAACCGCTGGATCTTCCGCTCTTCAGGGGCATTACCCTTCTGAACTTCAGATGCCATAGTAGTCAGGGATTTCATATTATGGCTCTTGGAAGAACCGGTAGCGCCGCCAATGCCATCACGACCGGTACGGCCGCCCAGCAGAACGATCACATCGCCGGCAGCGGGACGCTCACGGCGCACATTGCAGGCAGGGGCAGCGGCTACCACAGCGCCGCACTCCAAGCGCTTTGCAACATAGCCATCGTGATACAGCTCAGCCACGTGGCCGGTAGCAAGACCGATCTGATTGCCGTAGGAAGAATAACCTGCGGCAGCAGTCTGGCAAAGCTTGCGCTGAGGCAGCTTGCCGGGGATAGTATCATTCAAAGAAACTCTTGGATCGCCAGCACCCGTAACACGCATTGCCTGGTGGACGTAAGCCCGTCCGGACAGCGGGTCACGGATGCAGCCGCCGATACAAGTAGCTGCACCGCCGAAAGGCTCGATCTCAGTAGGATGGTTATGGGTCTCGTTTTTGAACATGAGTAACCAGTCCTGATCCTCGCCGTTCACCTTTGCATTTACGTGGATGGAGCAAGCATTGATCTCTTCGCTCTCGTCCAGCTCCGGCAGCAAGCCCCGCTTTTTCAGCACTTTAGCGCCGATGGTAGCAATATCCATCAGAGTCTGAGGACGCTTAGCCGCTTTTTCTTCGCCATAAACCTCTACACGAGCAGCGAGATAACGCTCGTAAGCTTCCTGCACTGCAGGATCATCAATGTTCACTTCATCCAAATGTGTGGAGAAAGTGGTATGACGGCAGTGGTCAGACCAATAGGTATCCACAACACGCACTTCCGTAATAGTGGGGTCACGCTTTTCCTCGTCACGGAAGTATGCCTGCAGGAACTTTAGGTCATCCAAGTCCATAGCAAGACCCAGGTTTTCCAGCAAATCACGAAGGCCTGCATCGTCCAGACCAATAAAACCATCTACAGTTGCAACGCTCTGGGGTGCAGCATACTGAGCAGCCAAAGTCTCCGGCTTTTCCAGGGAGGCCTCCCGGCTCTCAACCGCATTGATCACGTGCTTCTTTACTGCAGCAACATCCGAATCACTCAGCTCGCCGGCAAGGACATACACCTTTGCGGAGCGAATAGTAGGGCGTTCGCACTGACCCAGGATCTGAATACACTGCGCGGCGGAATCTGCCCGTTGGTCAAACTGACCGGGCAAAGGCTCAACAGCAAAAACCACCTTACCGGAGGGAACATCATAAGTAACGTTATCCACCTGAGGCTCAGAAAACACGGTATTTACACCGTAAAAGAACAGCGCCTCGTCAATATTTTCCACGTCATAACGGTTCAGAACACGCACGCTCTCAATACCGCTAATCTGCAGAAAATCCTTAATCTCCCGCAAAAGGCCGTCAGCTTCGTGGGTTTGACCGGGCTTTTTCTCAACATATACACGATAAACCATAGGGGGCAAACCTCCTTATTTATATGCGGCCAGACCCTTCTGACCGATATCGCTTCTGCGATAAGCGTTTTGGAACGCAACACCGTCTGCTAAACGGTAGGCCTCTTTCACAGCATCCTGCAGGGTATCAGCAACAGCCGTTGTTCCAACAACACGGCCACCGCTGGTCAGCAGCTTACCATCTTCCAGCTTTGCGCCGGCAACATACGTTGCTTCCTTTGCTTCCTCTGTCATGGTAATTTCAAAGCCCTTATCGTACTTTTCAGGATAACCCTTGGATGCGGTGATAACGCAGCAGGCATGCTTATCGGAGAACTTTACATCCAGCTCACCCAAAGTACCGTTTGTAGTGGCCATCATAACTGTCAGCAGATCAGTTTCCAGCAGGGGCAGTACCACCTGTGTTTCAGGGTCACCGAAACGGCAGTTATACTCAATAACCTTAGGGCCATCGGGGGTGATCATCAGACCAAAGTACAAACAACCCTTAAAGGTACGTCCTTCTGCATTCATTGCACGGACGGTAGGCATAAATATCTTCTCCATACAAGTCCAGGCAACTGCATCGGTGTAGTAAGGATTGGGGGCGATCGTACCCATACCGCCGGTATTCAGGCCCGTATCGTTATCCCCCGCCCGCTTATGGTCCATAGAGGAAACCATAGGCACTAAACTCTCGCCGTCAGTAAAGGCCAGCACAGACACCTCGGGGCCGGTAAGGAATTCTTCGATAACGATCTGATCACCGCTCTTGCCAAAGACTTTGTCTGCCATCATAGAACGGACAGCATCCATAGCCTCCTGGCGGGTCATAGCGATGATAACGCCCTTACCAAGAGCAAGACCGTCTGCCTTGATAACGGTAGGAATGGGGGCAGTTTCCAGATATACAAGGGCTTCCTGCATATCTGTAAACACTTCGTATGCAGCAGTAGGAATGCCATACTTCTTCATCAGGTTTTTGGAAAACACCTTACTGCCTTCAATGATAGCCGCATTGGCATTGGGGCCAAAGCAAGGAATGCCCTCTGCCTGCAGCGCATCCACACAGCCTAAAACCAGAGGATCATCCGGGGCCACAACTGCATAGTCGATTTTGTTTTCTTTTGCAAAAGCCACGATCTCGTCGATCTTGGTCGCACCGATGGGAACGCAGGTCGCATCCGCGGCAATACCGCCGTTACCAGGCAGAGCAAAAATCTCCGTAACGTTGGGATTCAGCTTGATTTTCTTGATGATGGCGTGCTCTCTGCCACCACCACCAACAACCATAATTTTCATAGTAACCTCCGCCTTAGTGGTGGAACAAACGCATACCGGTAAAGGCCATAACAATGCCCTTCTTATTGCACTCGTCGATCACAAGGTCATCACGGATAGAGCCGCCAGGTTCAGCAATATACTTCACGCCGGAAGCATATGCCCGCTTGATGTTATCGCTGAACGGGAAGAAAGCATCACTTCCCAAAGCAACATTCTGGCGAGTAGCAAGAAACGCCTTCTTATCTTCCTCAGTAAGACGCTCAGGCTGACGAGTAAAGTAATTCTGCCAAATGCCGTCGGCGCAAACATCCTCTTCGTTGCCGTTGATGTAACCGTCAATTACATTATCCCGGTTGGGACGGCCCAAATCCTCGCGGAAGGGCAGATTCAGGGTCTTGGGATGCTGACGCAGGAACCAGGTATCAGCCTTAGAACCTGCCAGGCGGGTACAGTGAATACGGCTCTGCTGACCGGCGCCAACACCGATAGCCTGGCCGTCAACAGCAAAGCACACAGAGTTAGACTGGGTGTACTTCAGGGTGATCAGGGCAACGATCAGGTCAGTCTTTGCGCTCTCGGGCAGATCCTTATTCTCAGTAACAATATTCTGCAGCAAAGCTTCGTCAATCTTGAAATTGTTACGGCCCTGCTGGAAGGTAATGCCGAACACCTGCTTATTTTCCGTTTCAGCGGGAACAAAGTCAGGGTTAACAGCAACTACATTATAACTGCCCTTACGCTTAGTCTTAAGAATCTCCAAAGCTTCCTCGGTATAGCCGGGAGCGATCACACCGTCAGAAACCTCACGGGCAATCAGCTTAGCAGTAAGGGCGTCACAGGTATCACTAAGCGCTACCCAGTCACCAAAGGAACACATACGGTCCGTGCCACGGGCACGGGCATAAGCGCAAGCCAGGGGGTTCGCGTCCAGCTCAGGAATATCATCCACAAAACAAGCCTTCTTCAAATCCTCGCTCAAGGGCTTACCCACAGCAGCAGAGGTGGGAGAAACGTGCTTAAAAGAGGTAGCTGCGACCATACCGGTAGCTGCCTTCAGCTCCTTGACCAGCTGCCAGGAGTTCAGCGCGTCCATAAAGTTAATATAGCCAGGGCGGCCATTGAGGATAGTAAAGGGCAGGTCGCTGCCGTCGTGCATATAAAGCTTAGCAGGCTTTTGGTTGGGATTACAGCCGTACTTCAGTTCAAATTCTTTCATTTTTCTATCTCCTTACTGATGCTTATTCAAAATGCGCTGTTCAAACTTACCGGTCTCAAGATCGGTATAACGAACGAACAGAGAGATCTTATTTGCCTCATTCAGGTTCTCCCACAGCATATTGGTCATCTCATCGATATCATTTACCATAGCAACGCGCTCAGGCTCACCCTGGAAGGTGGGAATTACAGGATTGCCGTCACACACATAAGTGTGAATAAAATGACCCAGGCCAGCAGTCGCAGGATACTCATAGAAGAATCTGGCGCAGGCATTACCCTCAGGATCAGCAGCCTTCAGGATAGACATCTTATAGCTGCCGTCACCAGCCAGCAGGCCGGAAATACGGGGTGTCCAGTTCGGGCCATCATCTTCAAACATACGGGTACGCAGCGCAGCTTCCCAACTTTCGCCACGAGCTAAATACTCCCAAATGGTATCCGTCTGGTCACCGTTGGTAACAATCAAGCCGCAGCCAGCTTCACGGACAGGGTGATAAATAATCAGGTGAGGATCCTTCATCAGGCTAGGGTCATGGGCTTCAGTACGGATGCCATCCGGCTCCAGAGCAAAAATACGGTTACGGGAATTAACGCTGCGGCCCATGATAAAATAAGCAGCAACGGATTTTTTACCATCCGGGGTAATGCCCAGCACAATACCACGGCCGGGATAAGCATTGGTAGAAAGCTTTTCGCTCAAAGAGCCAATCTCATATACATTCATCATTATCTCTCCTTAATCGTTACGATCCGGCCGTCGACACACAGCCGTTCCTGACAAAACAGGGATACTGCCTGAGGAAGAAGCTTCCACTCCGCCTCTTCCATAACACGTCGCTGCAGGATCTCAGGTGTATCCCCTTCCTGAATTGCCACAGCCTTTTGGGCAATGATCGGGCCACCGTCACATTCTTCACTGACAAAGTGAACTGTTGCACCGGTAAGCTTCACGCCGTAGCGCAGAGCTTCTTCGTGAACACGCAGGCCATAGTAACCAGCTCCGCAAAAAGAAGGAATCAGCGCAGGGTGCACGTTCATAACGGCATTGGGATAGGCATCCACCAATTCCTCCGTAAAGATAATCATGCAACCGGCCAAAACCACCAAATCGATCTGCAGCTTCTTCAGCATACCCACAAGCGCAACAGTCATAGCACGGTTGGAATCGAATTCCTTGCGGGGCAGCACATAACCGGCTATTCCGGCCTTCGCTGCACGCTCCAAAGCATAAGCGCCGTGCTTGGAAGAAATAACTGCAACGATCTGTCCGCCGCCAAGCTCTCCCCTGCTCTGCGCGTCAATCAACGCCTGGAGGTTCGTTCCGCCGCCGGATACCAGTACCGCGATTCTTTTACCCATGTATGTACCTCTTATTCGATGACGATCTTATTATCAGATTCCACGATCTTACCGATCACATAGGCATCTTCACCATGAGCCTTCAGGATCTCGATGGCTGCGTCCACATCCTCAGGAGCAACCACGATGCTCATGCCCACACCCATATTGTAGGTGTTAAACATATCCCGCTCAGGAATATTACCGGTCTTAGCGATCAGATCGAAGATGGGCAGCACCTTAACCGCGCTGCGGTCAATCACAGCACCCAAGCCGTCAGGAATGCTGCGGGGAATATTTTCATAAAAACCACCGCCAGTGATATGACTAATACCCTTTACGGCCACCTTCTCCAGTAAAGCCAGGACAGGCTTAACATAGATGCGGGTAGGCACGAGCAGCGCTTCAGCAGTTGTCTTGCCACCAAGCTCAGCTTTAGGAACATAAAGTTCAGGATCATTGTTGTCAATGTTAAACACCTTACGGCACAAAGAGAATCCATTGGAGTGAATGCCGGTAGAAGGTAGAGCGATGACAACGTCACCTGCACGCATCTTGGTGTTATCAATGATCTTCTTCTTATCAACAATGCCCACAGCAAAGCCAGCCAGGTCATATTCCTCCACGGGCATCATACCGGGATGCTCAGCAGTTTCACCGCCAATAAGCGCAGCACCGGACTGTACACAGCCCTCTGCCACACCACCAACGATAGTAGCGATCTTTTCAGGAACATTTTTACCGCATGCAATATAGTCCAGGAAAAACAGAGGCTTTGCGCCAACGCAAATAATGTCGTTAACACACATAGCCACGGCGTCAATGCCGATGGTATCGTGCTTGTCCATCAAAATTGCCAGCTTCACCTTGGTGCCACAGCCGTCGGTACCGGAAACCAGTACAGGCTCTTCCATACCGGCAACAGGCAGGCCGAAACAGCCGCCAAAGCCACCAACATCGTCCAGGCAGCCTTCATTTCTGGTGCGCTTAATATGCTTTTTCATCAGCTCAACCGCACGGTAACCGGCGGTAATATCAACACCGGCAGCGGCGTAGCTTTCGGAATAGCTCTTTTCGCTCATGATCGTACTCCTTTAATTCTTATTCTTTACCGTTCCAGCAGTAAGTGCAAAGCTTGCACGGCTCAATACCGATGGCTTTAATAACACCATCCAAGGTTTGGAAGCCCAGAGAAGAGAAATTAAACTTTTCACAAATAGCCTTACGCATAGCCTTACCCCGCTTGGTATTTCCATCAGCATATTCATCAATATACTTCAGGCCTTCTTCGCCCTCCAGCTCTACGATCACACGACGGGTGATCAGTTCCATATCACTGGTAGAACGGGAGAAATTCAAGTATTTACAGCCATACATAATGGGAGGGCAGGCGGAACGCATATGTACGCTCTTTGCGCCATTCTCATATAAGAAATCAACGGTCTCCTGCAGCTGTGTGCCTCGAACAATGGAATCATCCACAAACAGCAGATCCTTACCTTCGATCAGTTCATGAACAGGGATCTGCTTCATCTTGGCTACCCGCTTACGGTCAGCCTGTTTGGCAGATGTAAAGCTTCGTGCCCAGGTGGGGGTATACTTGATGAATGCACGGGCAAAATGCCGGCCGCTGCGGTTTGCATAGCCGATGGCGTGGGGTGTACCGGAATCGGGAACACCGCCAACATAATCGATCTGCATGCTTCTGCCCTGCTCCATATCTCGCTCAGCAATCGCTGCGCCGTTACGGTAGCGCATGCACTCCACATTCACGCCTTCGTAATTGGAGGTGGGATAGCCATAGTAGCTCCAAAGGAATGCACAAACACGCATTTCATTTCCGGGAGCAACCAGCTGCGTCATACCGTCAGCTGAAACTTCGACGATTTCACCAGGGCCCAGTTCCTTTACATGCTCATAACCAAGCTTGGTATAAGCAAACTGTTCAAAGGACACCGCATAACCGTAATCATCCTTACCAATCTGAACAGGAATACGGCCTAGGCGGTCACGGGCTGCAATCAGGTTGCCATTTTCCTTCAAAATGAGGATATTGGCTGTTCCCTGGATCACATTCTGGGCAAACTGAATGCCCTCAACAAAGTTGCCCTTTTGGTCAATGAGCGCTGCTACCAATTCGGTAGAATTTATTTTACCACCGGTCATCGCATCAAAGTGACCGCCACTGGCAGCAAAATACTGCTCGATCAGCGCATCTGCATTGTTTATAACACCAACAGTGCTAATGGCGTATGTACCGATCCGGGAGCGGATCAACATCGGCTGAGGATCAGAATCGCTGATACAGCCGATTGCAGATGTACCCTGCATCTGCTCAAAGATCTTTTCGAATTTCGTACGAAAAGGTGAATTTTCAATATTGTGGATCGTTCTTTGCAAACCGATCTCAGGATCATAGGCTGCCATACCACCCCGGCGAGCGCCAAGATGGGAATGATAGTCAATGCCGAAAAACACATCGACCATACAGTCCTGTTTGGAAACAATTCCAAAAAATCCGCCCATTATAGACTCCTTCTATCTTAAATCAAAACCGGATCAAGCGAAGAACAGCTTGCTCAGGGTCATAGGATCGATATACTGACCGTCCTTGTAAACACGCATATTGCCGGAAGCGATCTCGTCAATGAGCATCACTTCGCCGTCAGCGTCATAGCCAAACTCAAACTTAATATCGTACATAACCAGACCCTTTTCCTTCAGGTCATCAGCCACAATACGGGTGATACGCTGGGTCATGGCCTTCATATCCTCGTACTGCTTATCGGTCATTACGCCCAGTGCGATCAGACCTTCCTTAGTAACCAGAGGATCGCCCTTCTCGTCGTTCTTAAAGGTCATTTCCACGTATTCATCCAGGTCAGCGCCCTCTTCGATGTAATCAGAATAACGTCTGAAGAAGCTGCCAACAGCCTTATGACGGCAAATAACTTCCAGGCCCTTACCGAACACCTTACCGGGGAGAACCTCCATAGTAGTGTTGGCCAGGTCAGCGCTAACATAGTGGGTACGGATGCCGGCAGCATTGATCTTCTCAAAGAAGTAGATGGACATACGCAGATTCACATCACCCACGCCGTCAATGGTCAGGCCGACGGAATTTTCGCCGGGATCAAACACACCGTCCTTGCCGGTGCAATCGTCCTTAAACTTCAGTTCAAAATTGCCGTTGGGCAGCGCAAATACGTCCTTAGTCTTACCGGTGTAAACAAGTTTCTTTTCCATAATAATTCTCCTTATATGCAAAATTTAAATTACAGATTTTGAGCAATGCTGCGATCCTTTTCCAAAACAGCGGCAGCATCCTTGCGTCGCTTTTCATCCAGCTTAAAAGCAAGGTCTTTATCTTCAATAGCCAGCATCTGAATGCAAAGCAAAGCGGCATTGACAGCACCGTTAATGGCAACTGTAGCTACAGGAATACCGGAGGGCATCTGAACAGTTGATAAAAGGGCGTCAATGCCGTCCAAGGTAGACCCTTTGCAGGGTATACCGATCACAGGCAATGTAGTATTAGCCGCAACAGCGCCTGCCAAATGGGCCGCCATACCGGCAGCAGCAATAATAGCGCCAAAACCATTTGCCCGGGCATTGAGGGCAAAATCACGGGCTTCCACAGGGGTTCTGTGAGCGGAATAAATGTGCACTTCATAGGGCACTTCAAAGGCTTTCAAAGTATCGATGGCCTTTTGTACGATGGGAAGATCGCTGTCACTGCCCATTACAATTCCGATTTTTTTCATAGTGACCTCCTTAGATAAATTAAAAAGAGCGCAATTAGCCTACAATCAGCCAATGCGCCCAGACGGTCGGCCGCGGAAAAACCGCGTATACTTTCTGTTCCACCGTGGTGATCCACTTGTTCCGTCAGTCGCAGAAAGCAGTTATCCAATTTACCTATAAATCTTATCACAAGACGAATTTTAAGTCAATAATTGTCACAGCAATTTTTGCGTTTTTGGGATTGTTGAACACGAAATCCCCCGGAAACCAGCCGCTTTTTGTGGAACATTTGCGGACTGGTCTCCGGGGAAAATTTTCTAAGAATTTTTATACTTCTTTGCTTCGCAATAAATGCAGCGATATTCACCCTTTTCAGGATCTACACAGCGGAAAACATGATCAAGCTCCTGCTCCGTGGCGCTGATGCAGCGGCAATTATCGCAGTACAATTCATTGACCAGTACGTTCTGCTCTTCTATCATCTGCTTGCCCTCCTCAGCCTCCTTAAGAAGCTTCAGGATGAGAGCCATACGCATAAACTTGCCGTTAAGAGCCTGGCGGAAATAAGCAGCTCGGGGATCAGCGTCAACCTTAACACTGATTTCATTCACTCTGGGCAGCGGGTGCAAAATACGCATAGTGGATTTTGCATTTTCCAGCTTATCGCAGGTAAGTACATAGCTATCCTTCAGCCGCTCATAAGCTTGCGCGTCATCGAAACGCTCCCGCTGAATACGGGTCATATACAGTACATCCAGTTCCGGAATTGCATCTTCCAGGCAAGCAGTTTCCACATAGGAAATGCCGTTGCGCTCCAAAACTTCCTTTTTCATATACTCAGGCAGCTGCAGCTCCTGGGGGCTGATAAGTACTACCTTCACATTCTGATAGCGGGTCAGAGCAGAAAGCAAAGAATGAACAGTTCTGCCATATTTCAGGTCACCGCAGCAGCCAACAGTCAGGCCGTCAAAATGACCGTTTTCTCGATAGATTGTAAGCAGATCTGCCAAGGTTTGGGTGGGATGGCAATGACCGCCGTCACCGGCGTTGATCACAGGAATGGTTGCATTCTTCGCTGCAACGTAAGGCGCGCCCTCCTTGGGATGGCGAATAGCCATAATATCTGCGTAGCAGGAAAGGATCTTGGCAGTATCTGCCATACTCTCACCCTTGGATGCAGAAGAGCTGCTTGCTTCAGAAAAGCCGATCACATTACCGCCCAGCTCCAGCATTGCTGCTTCAAAACTCAAACGGGTACGGGTAGAAGGCTCAAAAAACAAGGTCGCCAGCTTCTTGCCACGACAGCGATCCGCATATTTTTGAGGATTTTCACTAATATCGCAGGCGGTATCCAGAAGCTCCTGCAGCTCCTGTGTGGAAAAATCCGTAATATCGATCAGACTTCTCATACTTTTGCTCCGTTCACTGCCAGATAGTTCTTAATGCGGGTAACATTTTCCTCATTGGCAGGATCTTCTTCCAGATATTCGATAATGTCATAGACATCCACAACGCTGTAAACTGGGAATCCAAACTGTTCCTCAATCTCCTGCATAGCGCCCTTATCAGTCTGACCTTTTTCCTTACGGTCAACCATAATGAAAGTTGCAATTACCTTTGTGCCATCCAAATGGCTCAAAATTTCCATGCTCTCACGAATGGCTGTGCCGGCAGTGATAACATCCTCAATAATAACGATCTCTTCTCCGGCCTGAGGAACGTAGCCCACAAAAGTACCGCCCTCTCCGTGATCCTTCACCTCTTTACGGTTAAAGAAGAAAGGCAAATCAAGACCATTTTTACTCAATGCAACAGCAGCAGAAATAGACAGAGAAATACCCTTATAGGCAGGGCCATACAAAACCGCATTCTTCTTGCCCAACTTATCTGTGTAGGCCTTTGCATAGAACTCACCCATCTTAGTGATCTGATCACCTGTCTTGATCATTCCGGCATTAACAAAATAAGGGATCTTACGACCGGACTTGGCAGTGAAATCACCAAACTTCAAAACGCCTGCGCTCTGCAGGAATTCAATAAACTCTCTCTTATATGCTTCCATTTTGTTCCTCCTTAGTCGCAGAACTCTGCAACGCAGCGCTTATAAGCGGCTACAGGATCGGCAGCTGCCGTAATGGGTCTGCCCACAACGATATAGTCAGAGCCAATCTTCTTGGCCTGTTCAGGGGTCATAACACGCTTTTGGTCACCCACATCACCGTCAGCAAAACGGACACCGGGAGTGACCGTGAGGAAATTCTTGCCGCATACATCATGCACCTTGCCGGATTCCAGCGGAGAACATACGATACCATCCAGGCCAGCTTCCTTGGCAGTTTTTGCATAGTGCATAACCACCTGATCGATAGGCTCATGGATCAGCAGATCCCGCTCCATGCTCTCCTGGTCAGTAGAAGTCAGCTGGGTAACAGCGATCAGCAGAGGCCGAGAGCCGTCCGGTCTGGTCAAACCTTCCAGAGCGCCCTTCATCATAGCGGTAGTACCGGCTGCATGCAGGTTGCAAATATCCACATCCAGGTTAGACAACACAGCCATAGCTTTCTTAACCGTGTTAGGAATATCGTGGAGCTTCAGATCCAAAAAGATTTTGTGTCCTCTTGCCTTAATCTGACGGACGATAGAAGGGCCTTCTGCATAAAAAAGCTCCATACCGATCTTAACAAAAGGCTTTACATCAGTAAACTTATCCAGAAAAGCAAAAGTTTGTTCTGCGCTGGCAAAATCGCAAGCAATAATTACATCCTTACCCATTATCTAACGCCTCCTATAATCTCACTTAAATTCTTAATTCCGTATTTATCCATTACACCCGGCAGATCCAGGATAATATCCCTGCAGGCAAAGGGATTCACCAAATTAGCTGCGCCCACTTCCACAGCGGTAGCGCCCGCCAGCATCATTTCGATCACATCTTCTGCATTACTCACGCCGCCCATACCCACAACAGGCACTTTCACAGCGTTTGCCACCTGATAAACCATACGCACAGCTACCGGGAAGATTGCAGAGCCGGAGAAACCGCCCATCTTGTTGGCGATCACCGGCCTGCGGTTACGCAGGTCAATACGCATACCCAGCATCGTGTTGATCAGGCTAATACCGTCAGCGCCCGCATCCTCACATGCTTTTGCGATGGAAACGATATCCGTAACATTTGGAGAAAGCTTTACGATCACCGGCTTTGTTGTTACAGCCTTCACAGCCCGAGTCACTTCGGCAGCTGCTTTGGGATCCGTACCAAAGCTCATACCGCCGCCATGGACATTGGGACAGCTTACATTCACTTCCAGCCAGCCAACCTGCTCTTCTTTGTCCAGTTTCTCACAGGTATACGCATAATCTTCCACAGAAAAGCCGCTAACGTTAGCCATAACGGGCTTGTGGAAACAATCTTTCAGTTTTGGCAATTCCCTGCTGATAACCTGCTCCACACCGGGATTTTGCAGGCCAACCGCATTGATCATACCAGCAGTGCATTCCGCGATACGGGGCGTAGGATTGCCAAAGCGGGCATCCTTGGTTGTACCCTTAAAGGAAAAAGTACCAAGGCAGTTAATATCATAAAGCTCGGCATACTCATAACCGTAGCCAAATGTACCGCTGGCGGGGATCACGGGGTTATCCAGCGTAATTCCGCACAGATCAACACTTAATCTTCCCACAAGATCTCCTCCTTCCGCATAACCGGGCCTTCCTTACAAATTCGCTTGTAACCGGTAATGGTCTTGCAGGAACAGCCCATACAGGCGCCAAAACCGCATCCCATTCGCTTTTCGAAGCTCATCTGACCGGAAGTAGTGGTAGCCTTATACACAGCTTTCAGCATAGGCTCCGGGCCGCAGGTATAGAAATGGGTATAATCCACATTAGCCAAAGCATCGGTCACAAAACCCTTCATGCCGTAAGAGCCGTCAACCGTGGTCACTGTCACATCCGCTCCCAAGTCGCGGAAAGCCTGCTCGTAGAACACCTCAGCCTTAGTATTAAAGCCAAGGATCACAGTAACCTTCTTACCCTGAGCAATCAGCTGCTTTGCCAGCATATACATGGGCGGCACACCCACACCGCCGCCTAACAGTACCGGCTTATCTCCGGAAAGGGTCAGATCATAGCCGTTGCCCAGTCCGGTGAGGATATCCAGTGTACCCTCCTGCATTTGGGACATTTGGGCAGTACCCTTACCAACCACTTTATAAATAATAGTCAGCAAATCCCCGTTTACATCACAGACGGAAATAGGCCGGCGCAGAAACAGGCCCTCCAGCTTGATGTTGACA
>JAZSPA010000044.1:0-24744 GCA_045537165.1 Faecousia sp. | reverse complement strand
GACGCGTTGGATCAGGAAACTTTGTTTACCATTAACAAGTTCTTCGAGAACAACCTGAACGTGTCTGAGACCTCCCGGAAGCTGTTTGTTCACCGGAACACCCTGGTGTACCGCCTGGAAAAGATCAAGAAGCTGACCGGCCTTGATCTGCGGGAATTTGACCATGCCATCGTGTTTAAGGTGGCTCTGATGGTACGTAAATATCTTTCTTCCAGAGATAATCATTAAAAACAACTTTTATGCCGCACAGATAAAGCTGTGCGGCATAATTTTGCTGTTTCCATAATTTTTCAAGGCCTTTGCATTGACAGTTTTTCGGCTTTATGTTACAATTTTGTTACTCAACCAGAGAAAATGGAGTACATAGATATGATCGATTTTAATGACGTTGTCAAGTCCTATTCGGTAGGCACGCAGGCGCTGAAAGGCGTCACCATGCAGATCGAGGACGGCGACTTTGTGTTTTTGGTAGGCCCGTCCGGTTCCGGCAAGTCTACCATTATTAAGCTGATCACCGGAGAGCTGAAGCCCACCTCCGGTTCTGTTCACGTTAACGGCTATTCTTTGGAGCGTATCCGCAAAAGGGAGATCCCTTATCTGCGGCGTACCGTAGGTGTTGTGTATCAGGATTTCCGCCTGATCGACAATATGACGGTGTATGATAACGTGGCCTTTGCTATGCGTGTTATTGGCGCGAGGGAAAAGGAGATCCGGGAACGTGTGCCTTATGTTTTGGAGCTGGTTGGTCTGCAGAATAAGAGCCGCCGTCATCCCACGGAGCTTTCCGGCGGCGAGCAGCAGCGGCTGGCTGTGGCAAGAGCATTGGTGAACAATCCTTCTACCATTATTGCGGACGAGCCTACCGGTAACCTGGACCCTTCTCTTGCTCTGGATATTATGAATCTGCTGCAGGAGATCAACAATCTGGGTACTACCGTGCTGGTGGTGACCCACGCTCTGGAGCTGGTAGATCGGTTCCATAAGCGGGTCATCGCTCTGAAGGACGGCCTGGTGGTAAGCGACGGAATGGATGGGTATAAGAACTATGAAAATAAATAATATCGGTTATTTGGTCAAAGAGGGCATCCGTGGTATTTTCCTTCACGGCTTTATGTCCTTTGCTGCCATTTGCGTTACGGTGGCCTGTCTTCTGATTATGGGTACTTTTTCCTGCTTCAGCTACAACCTGGGGCTGATGGTAGAAGACCTGAATCAGACCAACGAAGTGATCGTTTACATTGACGATACCTATACGCTGGATAAAGCCAAGAGTGTGGAATCCAAGCTTCGGCTGTTGGATACGGTGGTAGCGGATACGGAGTTTGTGCTCCGGGAAGACGCATTGCAGAATTTTATCAACGATTCCGGCAATCCGGAGCTGTACGATGGTGTAGCTGCGGATACTTTGCAGCACCGGGTAAAGGTGATTTTGAAGGACAACCGGAACCTGGAAGAGGCTATGGAGCTGTTTAAGACCGTGGAGGGTGTTGCGGAAGTGCGGGCGGCCGAGGAGCTGGCTACCTTCTTTATAACCATGCAGGAAGTGGTGCAGATCATTTCTTTCGTGGTGATCGTTGCCCTGGTGCTGGTTTCCGGTTTGATCATTTCCAATACGGTTAAGATCGCTATGAACGAGCGGCGGGAAGAGATCGGCATTATGCGTATGGTAGGCGCTACCAATGGCTTTATCCGTCTGCCCTTTGTGGTGGAAAGCCTGATTTTGGGCCTTGTGGGCGCAGGCCTTGCTTTCTGTTTGCAGTGGCTTTTGTACGATGCGGTGGCCGTGCGGCTGAATGCACTCTTTAACAGCGCCTGGCTGCGTTTCGTGCCCTTTACTCAGCTGCTGCTGCCCATGGCTGCGCTGTTTGCCTTCTTCGGCCTGATGGTGGGCGTGGTAGGCAGCTTTAACTCCATTCGGAAGTATATGGACGTTTGATTTTTCCTTTGAGGTGAACTATGAAGCACAAGAAAAAAAGATTATCTGCGGTAGCCTGCCTGCTGGTGATGGCGCTGCTCTTCTCTTCTGCAGCAAACGCATTGCCTAAGCCTGTTCAGGCAGCCACTTCTGCAGAGCTGGAAGAAGAGCTGGAAGAGCTGGAAAAGCAAAAGGGCGAAGTGGATGCGGAGATTGCCGGCTTGCGGCAGCAGATCTCCAATACAGAGAATGATATGCTCAAAAAGGTACAGGAAAAGAGCGTTATCGATCAGGAGATCGGCTTACTCAATAAGAAGGTTGTACTGATCAACGATGAGATCACTACTTTGAGCTTGCTGATTGCCGATAAGCAGGACGAGCTGGATAAAGCAGAAGCAGAGCTGAAGCGGCTGCAGGAAGAAAATAAGCAGCGCATCCGGGCGATGGAAAAGAACGGCCGGTTTTCCTACTGGGCAGTGCTTGCCAACGCCAACAGCTTTTTCGATTTCCTGGATCGGATGTATATGATCAATGAGATCCGGGCTGAGGATGAGCGCCGGCTGCAGGAAATGAAGGATGCGACGGCTCAGGTGGCTGCTGCTAAGGAAACCCTGCAGGACAAGCAGGTGGAACTTTCTGCCACTCTTAAGGAACTGGATGAAATGCAGGTGCAGCTTACCCAGCGCCGGGCAGACGCGGACGAAGTGCTGCTGCAGCTGCAGGCAGACCGGGATGCTTTCCAGGCGCTTATGGAAGAATCGGAAGATAAGCAGAACGATCTGATGATCTCTATCGCCCAGAAGAATGAGGAGATCGAAGATGCCAAGCATAGAGAATGGCTGGCATCTCAGGTGAATAACGGCTGGCGTATGCCCTGTGAATATTGGGTGCTCACCAGTCCCTTCGGCCCCCGTGTCCATCCCATTACCGGTGAGGTGGGCAAGATGCACAACGGCGTGGACCTGGCAGGCCCTTACGGCATTCCCATTTATGCCACCAGAGCCGGCGTGGTGACCACCGCTGCTTTTGAGGCAGGCGGTGCAGGCTGGTACGTTTATATCAACCACGGCGATGGATTTGGTTCTATTTATATGCACATGGATCACTATACTGTGTATTGGGGTCAGCAGGTGCAGCAGGGCGATATTATCGGTTACCTGGGTGATTCCGGCGGCTCTACCGGTCCTCACCTGCATTTTGGCATTTGGAAAAACGGCGTGGGCTATGTTAACCCGGCTGAGTACATCAATTTCTACTAAGGAGAACAGCCTATGAACCGTAAAAAGTTGTCCAGCATTCTGGCAGGTGTTATGGCTGTGATCATGCTGCTGGGCCTTGTGTCCTCGGCTCTGATCATTCTGTTTGTGTAATATCGCGCCCACAGCTTTTTGGCTGTGGGCTGCGCTTTTGAGGTGTTTTTTATGGAAAAGAAGAATAAAGTTCTTAATGTTGTGATCAAGGTGGTATCTTATATTCTGGTGGCGGCGCTGGCCAGCGTTTTGACCTTGGTGCTGTATACCCCTGTCAGCAATCTGCTGCCCTTTACTATTTATCCCAGCGGCACAGGCGCAGCCACCAACGAGGTGGAGGCAACCGCCAACAAGCTGCGCCAGCTTTTAAATCTCATCGATTACTGCCACGTGGTAGACGTGGATGTGCAGACCCTGGGAGATGCGGCCGCCTGGGCTATGGTAGAGGCTACCGGTGACCGGTGGAGCGCCTATATTTCCGCATCGGAAATGGATGCTTACGTGGAAAATCAGAACAATGCCTACGTGGGCATCGGCATTACGATTCTCAGCAACAGCAGCGAAGATGGCTTTTTGATCCAGCAGGTAGAGCCCAACGGCTCTGCCAAGGCCGCCGGCATCCTGCCGGGAGATATTCTGGTGGAGGCGGAGGGCCAGTCCCTGGCCGGTAAGGAAGCGGAGTTCGCATCCAGCTTGATCCGGGGTGAAGAGGGCACGGATGTGACCGTAGCGGTGCTGCGGGATGGGGAAAAGATCACCTTTACCCTGAAACGGATGACCATCCATACCATAGTGGCTTCCGGTCAGCTTTTGGATGACAACGTGGGCTATGTGCTCATCGCCAATTTTAACAGTGGCTGCGCGGAGCAGGCCATTGCTGTGATCGAAGATCTGCGGGAGCAGGGCGCGGAGTCCCTGCTTTTTGACGTGCGCTTTAACCCCGGCGGCTATAAGCATGAGCTGGTGAACCTTCTTAATTATCTGCTGCCTGCCGGTAAGCTGTTTACCAGCGTGGATTACACCGGTAAGGAGATCATCGACTGGTCTGACGATAGCTGCCTGGATATGCCCATGGCGGTACTGGTAAACGAATACAGCTACAGCGCAGCGGAGTTCTTTGCTGCCGCTTTGGAAGAATATAACTGGGCGGTGACCGCCGGTTCTCCCACCGTTGGCAAGGGCTATTATCAGGTGACCTTGCAGCTGGAAGACGGCTCTGCGGTGGCTCTTTCCACCGGTAAGTATTTTACGCCCAACGGCGTAAGCCTTGCGGACGAGGGCGGTCTGATCCCCAAAATTTTGGTAGAGGTGGACGAGGAAACCGAATCCCTGATTTACGGTCAGTTGTTGCCCCTGGAGGAAGACCCCCAGATTATCGCAGCGCTTAAGGCCCTAAAAGGGGAATAAAAGTTCTAAAAATCCCTTGACGCACTGTATTTTTTCTTTTATAATGTTCGGAGCTATGGAAATTTTTACTTGAGAAAGGAACTTTATTATGGCAAAGGAATTTAAGATTACCAGTCTGCGTCTGGCTGACCTGGGAAAAGAACTGAATTATTTGAAGGCCACCCGTGAGCGTGAGATCGCTGCAATGATCGCAGAAGCCCGCTCCTACGGTGACTTGTCCGAAAACTCTGAGTACGATGCTGCTAAGAACGAGCAGGCTAAGCTGTACGGCCGTATTGCTGAAATTGAGGATATTCTGTCCCACGCCGTCATCATCGAGGATGAGAACGAGGCTACCGGCCGCGTGGGTCTGGGCTGCACCGTGACCGTTGAGAATGTGGCTACCGGCGTTCGTACCGATTACCGCATCACCGGCTCTCAGGAAGCTAACCCCATGGAGTTCAAGCTCTCTGACGATTCTCCCTTTGGCCGCGCTGTTGTGGGCAAGTCCGCCGGTGAGACCTTTATGGTCAATGCGCCTTCCGGCTCTTACGAGATGAAGGTCATCGAAGTAAAGCGCGAGGGCTAAGCTATGGCAGAATTTGTACCGCAGGCAGAATTGCCTGTATCTGAGCAGGCTCAGATCCGCCGGGACAAGCTGGCGGCCCTGCAGGCCGAAGGCCGGGACCCTTTTGTCATCACCAAGTTTGATGTGACCGACGATTCTGCATCCATTAAGGCTGATTATGATGCCTTTGAGGGTAAGACCGTTCGCGTAGCCGGCAGACTCATGAGCAAGCGGGGTCAGGGTAAGGTAATGTTCTGCGACTTGCAGGATAATACCGGCCGCATCCAGCTGTTTGTGAAGATCGACGAGCTGGGCGAGGAGGAATATGCCCGCTTCAAGAAGAACGATATCGGCGATATCGTTGGTGTTGCGGGCGAAATTTTCAAGACCAAGACTGAGGAGATCTCCGTCCGTGCAAAGCAGGTAACTTTGCTCAGCAAGTCCCTGCTGCCCCTGCCGGAAAAGTTCCACGGTCTGACTGATAAGGAGATCCGTTTCCGTCAGCGGTATGTGGATCTGATGGTCAACCCTGAGGTAAAGCGCAATTTCATCATCCGTTCCCGGTTCATTAAGTTTATGCGCAATTACCTGGATAATATGGGCTACATCGAAGTGGAGACCCCGGTGCTGAACACCATCGCCGGCGGCGCTTCTGCCCGTCCTTTCATCACGCACCATAACACCCTGGACATTGTTATGTATATGCGTATCGCTACCGAGCTGCCCTTGAAGCGGCTGATCGTGGGCGGTATGGACCGGGTGTATGAGATCGGCCGTATCTTCCGTAATGAGGGTATGGACCCCAAGCATAACCCCGAATTTACTTCCGTGGAGCTGTATCAGGCTTACGCCGACTTCCATGATATGATGGATATCTGCGAGGGTATCATCTCCGGCGCTGCTAAGGAGATCCTTGGTACTTACGAAGTGGAGTGGATGGGTGAGAAAATTAACCTGGCTCCCGGCTGGCGGCGTATGACCATGGTGGAAGCTGTTAAGGAATACGTAGGCATCGACTTTGGCGTTATTACCGACGATGCCGAGGCAGTAGCTGCTGCCAAGGCCAAGGGCGTGGAGCTTGCGGACGCTGCGGAAAAGACCTGGGGCAATGCCCTGTATGCCTGCTTCGACCAGAAGGTGGAAGAGCATCTGGTGCAGCCCACCTTTATCACCATGTACCCTGTGGAGGTCAGTCCTCTTACCAAGCGCAGTCCTCTGGATTCCCGGCTTACCGAGCGCTTTGAGGCCTTCATCTGCCACTCTGAAATGGGTAACGCCTACTCTGAGCTGAACGATCCCATCGATCAGCGGGCTCGCTTTATGAAGCAGGTAGAACAGCGGGAGCGTGGCGACGACGAAACGGAAATGCTGGATGAGGATTTCCTCACCGCTATGGAATACGGTATGCCTCCTACGGGCGGTATGGGCATCGGTATTGACCGCTGCGTCATGCTGCTCACCGGCTCCGACACCATCCGGGAAGTCATCCTGTTCCCCACGATGAAGCCCCTTGATTAAGAAAATGCCGTAAAATAGCGGTATTACAGGGTTTTTGAAACTCTATCAAAACCGAATTACGACACATTTACGACAAATGAAAAAATGAAGACACCCTATGACCGTATAAAGTCATAGGGTGTTTTTGCATCTTATATTGAAAAAGAACGAGTTAATTACGATTTACTCCCAAATGTATTCTATTTTATCAGGAGCAATTTCCATCTTTCCACCCCAAAGTTTTTTCTTAATCATGACATAAAAATCTAAAGTCATTTGATTAAAGCAATCTACGGAATAACTGTACATTATAAGGTCTTTCCCGTTCAAAGGGTCTACCGTATCATAAAAATCTTTCTCTTTTTTACGGTATTTCAAACTCAAATTAACAAATTCTGTGTTGTGATATTTAATGGTTAATTTGTGATATCCATCAAATCAATATGTAACAGGTGGAGTATCAAAATAGTTTTGTAAATTATCAAATGTTAAAACAAGAGTGTTTTGTTCAAATGTTGCAACAAATGAACAATCATGCATAGAATGTGCATTTGAAAACAATTCGCTCTTTTCGCTAATTGAAAATAATTCTGTCCTCATCAAATCAACCCCTTCTTAGACAATTTGATTTTACCACAATTTTACCACAGATTTCAACCAAATTATAAGAGCTTATAAGAAGATATAAGACCTTGCTTGGTTTCGTTGGTTTGCGGGGACAAGAAATAAAGTGTTATAAGAACTTATAAGACAGAAAATTCTTTAGTTCTTAGCATTCCCCACAATGAAGCCCCTGGATTAATGCATACAAAACGGACTATGGAAATTCCATAGTCCGTTTTGTTGCAATAAAAGGGGCGGTGTGGTATGATGGGGAAAATGCTATTTGGGAAAGGGCGGTGATGTTATGGGCTTTATGGATAGCTATAAGCGGCTGGAAAAGCTGTGCCGGGATTCCTTAAACGATGACCGGGGCGTTTCTGCCTACATTGATGAAATGCTCAATACCCCTCGTGGCGCTTCTGCTGTGGATACCTGGAATGCAGACCTAAAGCAGCTGAAGCATTACCGCTGGATGCGCAATCAGATCGCCCATGACCCAGAGCGCACCGAGGAGAATATGTGCAGCCCTGCCGATGAAAAGTGGATCAAAGCTTTTTGTAAGCGTATTCAAGGGCAGACAGATCCGCTTGCTTTGTACCGGGCTGCCCGGAAAAGTAAAACTGCGGCAAAGCCGAAAGCGGCTTTTCAGCAGCCGCATATAGAGAACAGGACTTATGCGCAGCTTGCGCAAAAATCCCGAAAGGATAAGAAAGAGAAAAACGGCGGGGGATTATTCCTTACATTTGCTTTGCTGCTAATCCTGCTTTTGCTGGTTTTGGTGCAGGTCTTGTGGGAAATGAATATACTGCCGATTTAACAAGGGCTATGACAGGCGTCATAGTCCTTGTTTTATGTAGTTTTTCGGAGATATGCCCCACAGTAAAATGCCCCGTTTCCAAAAGCCGTCTGTTTTGCTAAGCGGACGGCTTTTGTTTGCATTTGGGGCGGGATTGCAGTATAATACATATAGCATTTCGGCGCGGAGGGATATTATGGATATTGAGAGAATCATTTCGAAAATGACGCTGCGGGATAAGATCGCCATTTGCGAGGGCGCGTCCTTTTGGAAGACCAGAGCTTACGAAAAATACGGTATCCCCGAATTGTTTATGTGCGATGGCCCTCACGGCCTGCGTAAACAGGAGGCAAAGGGCGGAAACGACAATTTGGGCATCAATAAATCCCGGCCTGCTACCTGTTTTCCCACCTCTGTTACCACGGCCTGCAGCTGGGATCCAGCCCTTATGGAGGAAATCGGCAAGGCAATTGGCGAAGAGGCTCGTAATCAGGGCGTAGGTCTGGTTCTTGGCCCGGGGTGTAATTTAAAAAGAAATCCCTTGTGCGGCCGGAATTTTGAATATTATTCGGAAGATCCGTATTTGTCCGGTAAAATGGCAGCAGGCTTTATTAAAGGTGTGGAAGGGCAGGGGATCGGCACCAGCCTGAAGCACTTTGCTGCCAATTCTCAGGAGCTGAGCCGTCTGACTTCTGATTCTGTGATGGATGAACGCACCTTGCGGGAGCTTTACCTTGCCGGTTTTGAAATTGCGGTGAAGGAAGGTAAGCCTTCCACGGTGATGTGCGCTTATAACAAGCTAAATGGCACATATTGCAGCGATAATAAAGAACTGCTTACGGATATTTTGCGGGAAACCTGGGGCTTTGACGGCATGGTGGTCACCGACTGGGGCGCTATGAATGACCGCATCCAAGGCTTCCGTGCCGGTTGTGACCTGAATATGCCCGGATCAAGTGATTATATGTTCAAAGAAGTGATGAAGGCCGTGAAAAACGGCGCGCTTCCTGAAGAGGATATTGACAATTCTGTTCGTCGCATCTTAAAGCTGGTATTCCGGGCGCAGCAGACTTTGAAAGAGGAATTTGCCTGCGATTATAAGGCCCATAACGACCTTGCTCAAAGCGCGGCGGAGCAGGGCGCGGTGCTGCTTAAAAATGAAAGCAGTTTGCTGCCTTTGCAGGAAAACATAAAGGTAGCCATTATCGGTGCTATGGCACAAAAAATGCGTTATCAGGGCGTAGGCTCCAGTCATGTCAATCCTATGGAATTGACTCAGCCTGCAGCTTGTTTTACCGGCTGTGTGTATGCTGCCGGTTGTGATGACCGGGGAGATACCACGGAGGAAATGCTGGCGCAGGCGGCAGCGGCTGCAAAGGAATGTGAAGTTGCGGTGGTGTTTGCCGGTCTTCCAGAGCAATATGAATCGGAAGGCTTTGACCGGGAGGATATGCAAATGCCCCAGGGCCATATCCGGATGATCCGGGCGGTGGCGGCAGCCAATCCCAATACCGTGGTGGTGCTACAGTGCGGCAGTCCTGTGGAATGTTCCTGGGCAGAGGAAGTGAGGGCCATTTTGTATATGGGCCTGTGCGGTCAGGCCGGCGGCGGTGCGGTAGCCAATTTGCTTTACGGCAAGGTAAACCCCTCCGGTAAGCTGGCAGAAAGCTGGCCCTATGTCTATGGGGATGTTCCCTCGGCAGATGTTTATTGCCGGACGAAAGATGCGCTGTATGCAGAGGGCATTTACGTCGGTTATCGGTATTATGACAAAGCAGGTGTGCCGGTGCGCTGGCCTTTTGGCTATGGATTGAGCTATACAAGCTTTGCCTATTCTAATTTGCGTGTAGAAGGTAGCGCCGTTTCCGTGGAGCTGACCAACACCGGTAAAATGGCCGGCGCTGAGGTGGCTCAGCTGTATGTGGCTGCGCCCCAGGACGGCATCCATCGGCCGGTGCGGGAGCTGAAAGGCTTCCGGAAGGTATTTTTGCAGCCGGGTGAAACCAAGACAGTTACATTCTGCTTGGATGACCGCAGCTTTGCCCTTTGGCAAGACGGCTGGAAGATCCCGGCAGGTACTTATGGCATCCAAGTGGGCGGTCTTTATCAGAGCATTCAGGTCACCGGTGAAGCGGCAGGAATTCCTGCTTGGCAGGCAGGCTCCTGGTATGAAACCTGTAACGGTAAACCCAGCTGCCAGCAGCTTGAAAAGCTGGTGGGGAAGGTTTCCACCCAAATGCCGGCAACAAAGGGCAGCTACACCATGAACAGTACTGTGCTGGAGATGAAGGAACATTCCTTTGTGATGCGGGTTTTGTTCAAAGCGGTGGAGGGGATGATGGCCAAGGATAACGGCGGAAAGGTGGACTACAGCAATCCGGAATTTAAGATGATGATGAATTGCTCCGTGGGCGGCCCGCTCAGAGGCATGCAGATCTCCGGCGGTATCAAGGGCGGCATTATGCCCGGCTTGCTGGAAATGGCCAACGGCCATTTCTTTAAAGGCCTTTGGAAGATGATTAAAGGTTAAATAAATGTCGCTAAGGAAAATTCCTTAGCGGCATTTATTATATTGCGTAAGTGATGGCTGCTTTCCGGCCTGTAAAATTTTAAATGCATTCCTATTGACAAAATGGGTCTAATGCGTTAGAATATAATTACTCTAATGCATTAGACCGAAAGGGGATATGAATATGGCACCGAAAATATTTGAAAGCGAATACCGTTTTTGCCTGATCCTTTGGGAGAGCGAGCCCATTAAAAGCACGGAGCTTGCAAAGCTCTGCAAGGAAAGGCTGGATTGGTCCAAGACCACCACTTATACCGTGATCAAGCGGCTGTCTGAGCGGGGTGTGATCAAAAATGAGAACACGGTAGTGACTTCCCTTGTTTCCAAAGAAGATGCCCAGCAGAGCGAATTGGAAGAGCTGATGGACAAAAAGTTTGAAGGCTCTTTGCCTGCATTTATCGCAGCCTTTGGAAAACGTCAGGATTTAACAGATGCAGAAATTGAGGAGATCCGCCGCATTATCCAACGATAAGGAGGTGTTATCGTGGATGCTTTGTTTTTAAAGCTGGTGAATATGGGTATTACTGCTAGCTGGCTGGTTTTAGCTGTTGTCGGAGTAAGACTGATTTTCCGAAAAATGCCCAAGTGGGTGCTGTGCCTGCTCTGGGGCATGGTTGCTTTGCGGCTTATTTGCCCGTTTAGCTTTGAAAGCAGTATGAGTCTGATTCCCAATGCTGAGCCGGTGAAGCAAAATGTTATTTATTTTGCACCGGTAAATGCGCAGATAGGGGATGCCAATATAGAAAAAGACCCGGTTGCGGGCGAAGAAACTGCCCACCCCGATATAGATCCTGTTCCGGAAAATAACACAGGTGCAGCGCAAAAGCCTGCTTCGGCGCAGGAAGCGAACTGGTTGCAATACCTTGGAATGATTTGGCTGACAGGTGTTGCCGGGATGCTTATTTATGCCGTTATCAGCTATTTGTTATTACGGCGCAGGGTGGCAACGGCAATTCCGGTGCGCAAAGGCATTAAGAGAAGTGAGTTTGTGGAGTCGCCCTTTGTTTTGGGTGTGATCCGCCCGGTGATCTATCTGCCTTTGGGCATGGAAGAAACAGATATTACTTATGTAATCGCCCACGAAAGAGCGCATATCAGAAGACGGGACCATTGGTGGAAGCCTCTGGGATTTATTCTTATAAGTATTTACTGGTTTAACCCTTTGCTCTGGGCAGCATATATTTTGCTTTGTCGGGATATTGAAGCTGCCTGCGATGAAAAGGTTATTAAGACAATGGAAAAGGATGAACGCAGAGCCTATTCTGCCGCTCTTTTGAACTGCAGCATTCGCCGCCGCAGCATTGCCGCCTGCCCTTTGGCTTTCGGTGAGGTGGGGGTAAAGGAACGGGTAAAGCATGTTATGGATTATAAGCGGCCGGCTTTTTGCGTGATATTGGTGTGTATCCTCCTTTGCGGCGTGATTGCTGTGTGTCTGCTCACCAACCCGGAAACGCCGCAAGCAGATGATAGCGGGATCGTTGCAGAAGATGAATGGGGTATTGCTGTTGCCCCGGATGGAATCGTTAAATCCGGAGCAGAGGCTACTTTTATCTATAATGATTGCTTGTCAGACCTTGTCTTTGCAGATGGTTTTTCTATTGAAAGATGGGAAAATGGACAGTGGGTCCGGGTCGAGAAGCCGTCTGAATATGTGCATTATTTTGCGGGAACAAATTGGTCTTCGTCGGATGAAAGCGGCACGGATCATGTGTGGGGTGTGCGTTTCGGCGGGCTGTCGGACGGACGCTATCGGCTGGGAAAAACGGTTACCAGACAATATGCGGATAGAACGGCTGAAGAAAAAACAATTTATTGGGCGTTTTCTTTCTCAAATACACCGCGTATACCCCTGGAAGAATTGCCGCAGATTTATGGCGCAGATCAGGCTGCGCTGGATGGCTGCTATGTTCAAAGTGACGGTGTGGCATGTGAAAATATATGGCTGTTTTATAGTTTTGCGCATCTGACCCAAAATGATGTTCCTGCTTTCATCCGGATCATTAACTGGTATTATCAGGAAGAGTCCCATTATTACGAAGCTTTCGATCTTAGCTATGACGGCTCTGTGTATACGGTAAGCTGGCTGGAGGACGGGCAGCGCAAGTCTGAACAGTATCTGTATCTGAAGCATTTTACCGGGGAGATGCAAAGAGAGGATAAAGCATACGGCTCTTATGAGCATTATGTTTTGGTTAATGATGATACAGTTACCTGGGTAGATATTGAAAAAATGATGTATAGTTCTCAATATCCCGCACAAACCATACCGCATATGACTGTTTTTACCGATTATATCTATTATACTGAAGTTATCTCCCTGCCGGATAATCTGACGCAGATGGAACTGAAGTTCCAGGGCGAAACGCTGATCACCGTTACAGAGCGTGATAGGCTGGAACAAATTCATCAGTTGTTTAGTTATACGCGGGTTCTTGGCTATGAGCCGAAGACCCATAGCATCGGTATGGGTCTTGACCTTGTGCTGACATCGGCAGAAGGAGAAACATTGACCATTGAATTAGACCCGGATATCGATGTTTGCCGTATTAATGGAAAGTATGTATCTTACGGTGTGCCGGATGAGTCGAACTATGTGGGAGTAGTGTGGTATAGTTTGGGGATTGATAAATGGCCTGACCAGGTGTACGAAAAGTATCCCAACGCGCTTAGGCAATAAGATTTACGGGTCTGCTGTTTTTTGCAGCAGACCCGCATTTTTACTCTTTTACTTTTTAGCGGTTTGTGTTATAATGAGTGAAATTACAAAATGAGGTCAGTTTATGGAGCGAAAGCCTGTATTTCGGCCGGTTTTGCCGGAGGAAGCACCCAAGGTGTTCTGCCTGGTGATGAGCCGGGTGGCGTGGATGGACCGGGCAGGTATCCACCAATGGAACGATACGAAATATGATGAGCGGTATCCTCTTTTTTATTACGAGCAAAAGGCTGGAGAGGGGGAGCTGTTTGTCTTGGAAGAAGACGGTGAATTTTTATGTGTCGGCGCTCTTCTTCGTGAGGATGTGCGGTGGTCTGAACCTGCCAAGGCGTTATATCTGCATCACTTTGCCGCCAGCGTAGACCGAAAGGGCATTGGCAGCGCCTTTTTGCAGGCGGCGGAAGATTATGCAAGGCAACAGGGCATGGAATATATGCGCCTGGATTCTGCCATCGGCAATGAAAATTTAGAGCAGTATTACGCATCCCGGGGTTATACCGAATGCGGCCGCTGTCAGGACGGTTTATATCACGGCATCTTGCGGCAGAAGAAATTATAATTACTGCAAACTATGATGATTTTGGAGGGATATGTATGACGAAAAGAGTATTTGCCTTTTTGATGGCATTTGTCATGAGCTTTGTGCTGCTCGCCGGCTGTGGACAGGCACAGCAGCCCACCCAGCCGCCTACAGATCCGCCAACCGATCCTCCGGTGGTTCAGGAACAGTCGAAGGTAACCCCGCTATTGTACAAGGTTACAGATAGCCAGGGGAACGTGGCGTGGTTATTTGGCTCGATCCATATTGGCACAAAGGATTTTTATCCCCTTCCTGAATATGTGCTTACTGCCTTTGACGGAAGCGACGCCCTGGCGGTCGAGGTGGATGTTCTGGCTTTGGAAAGTGATCTGCAGACCCAGATCAATATGATGTCACTGATGGTTTACACAGACGGTACGACCATTCAGGATCATATCCGTCCGGATGTATATGAAGCTGCTGTTGCGATCATAAAGAAAAGCGGCATGTATATATCTGCCCTGGATTCCTATATGCCGGTGCTGTGGTATAGCTATGTGGAATCCTGCGGGATCATGCAGGCAGGCTATGATGCCACCCTGGGCGTGGATTATCATATGCTGAAGCGGGCAAAGGAGCAAGGCAAAGAGATTTTGGAAGTAGAGTCTGCCATAGAGCAGTATACGCTTTTGGCAGGCCTTTCTCCTGAGTTGCAGGCGTTTATGTTGGAAAATACGGTGGCGGCCTGCGGCGATCCGGCGGCCTACGGCCTGGCCTTACAGATGCTGGTGGGCGCTTGGAAGAAGGGCAACGAGGAGGCGCTGGCAGCCAATGTAAATAGCAAGCCCATCTTTTTTGACGAAGAAGAACGGCGTCTTTATGAGGAATTTACCCAGGCTCTGCTTACAAGCCGGGATGGGGGTATGACCCAATTTGCGGTGGATGCCCTGACTTCCGGCAAGGAAGTGTTCATCTGCGTAGGCGCGGCCCATGTAGTGGGCGAGGAGGGCATGGTATACCAGCTGCAGCAGCTTGGTTACACGGTGGAGGCTGTTAACGGCAGTTGACGGACGATATGCATCAATAAAGTTATGTAAACCGCCAGGAAGATCCTGGCGGTTTATTTTATTTGGTTGCAATTTGCCGGAAAAGGGGTTACAATAAGAGAAAACCAAAAAAGAAGGTTGTTACTATGAATTTTGACAGTAAATGTTTGCACGCCGGTTATAGACCCGGCAACGGTGAGCCCCGGAATATTCCTATCATCCAGTCTACTACTTTCCGGTATGAAACCAGCGAGGATATGGGCAAGCTTTTTGACCTGGAGGCCTCCGGCTATTTTTATACCCGCCTGCAGAATCCCACCTCCGATGCGGTGGCTGCCCGTCTTTGCGAATTGGAAGGCGGCAGCGCAGCCATGCTCCTGTCCTCCGGTCAGGCGGCATCCTTCTTTGCCATTTTCAATATTGCTTCTGCGGGCGATCACGTGGTGTCCTCCACCTCTATTTACGGCGGAACCTACAACCTGTTTGCCGTGACCATGAAGCGGATGGGCATCGAGTTTACTTTCGTAGACCCGGACTGCACGGAGGAAGAGTTGTCCGCCGCCTTTAAGCCCAATACCAAGGCGCTCTTCGGCGAGACCATTGCCAACCCCGCCCTGACGGTGCTGGATATTGAAAAATTTGCCCGGGTTGCCCATGCTCACGGTGTTCCCCTGATCGTGGACAATACCTTTGCCACCCCTTATCTGTGCCGCCCCTTTGAGCACGGCGCGGACATCGTTACTCACTCTACAACTAAGTACCTGGATGGTCACGCAGCTGCTGTTGGTGGCGCTATTGTGGACAGTGGCAAGTTTGACTGGGACAAGTATGCCGATAAGTTCCCCGGCCTGACCACACCGGATGACAGCTATCACGGTGTGACCTATACCAAAAAGTTTGGCTTGGGTGGCGCTTATATTACCAAGGCCACTGCCCAGCTGATGCGGGACTTTGGTTCTACGCCCGCGCCTATGAACGCATGGCTGCTGGGGATGGGCATGGAGACTCTGCCTCTGCGGATGGAAAAGCATTGCGCTAACGCCCTGGCTATCGCAGAATTTTTGCAGAGCCATCCCAACGTTGCTTGGGTGCGTTACGCAGGCCTGAAGGGTGATAAGTACTATGATTTGGCGCAGAAGTACCTGCCTAAGGGCTGCTGCGGCGTGGTTTCCTTTGGCCTGAAGGGCGGCCGTAAGGCAGCGGAGGCCTTTATGGCAAAGCTGCAGCTTTGCTCCATCGCCACCCACGTGGCCGATGCCAAGACTTGTATTTTGCACCCTGCTTCTGCAACCCACCGGCAGATGAACGATCAGGAGCTGGTCGCCGCCGGCGTAGGCCCGGATCTGATCCGTCTTTCTGTAGGCATTGAAGATCCTGCCGACCTGATCGGTGATATCCGTCAGGCTTTGGGGGCTTAAAATGGGATGTAAATTTGATGCGCAGATCTGCCGCAAGGGCACTAGCAGCATAAAATTTGATACAGCCATCCAAAACGGCTATCCGGAAGACGTGTTGCCCATGTGGATCGCGGATATGGACTTTCAGGCGCCCCCCTGCGTGCTGAAGGCTCTCCACGAGGCGATTGACCATGGCATTTTTGGCTACAGTATGGTGGATGACGGCTATTTTGATGCTGTTCACAGCTGGTTTGCCCGCCGTTTTGACTGGGATGTGGAGCGAGCCTGGATGGTGCATACTCCCGGTGTTGTGGCGGCGCTGGCAACAGCGGTGCGCTGCGCCACCAAGGAAGGGGAGTGCGTGCTGATCCAGCCGCCGGTATATTATCCTTTCTATAATGTAATTCGCACCAACGGACGCAAGATCGTGGAAAGTCCCCTTATCTACGAAAACGGCAGGTATACCATCGACTTTGCTGACTTTGAACAAAAGATTCGTCAAAACGATGTGAAGATGTTTATTCTGTGTTCTCCCCACAACCCCATTTGCCGGGTTTGGACCAAGGAAGAACTGGAAAAAATCGGCGATATTTGTCATAAGTACGGCGTTACCGTGGTGTCCGATGAGATCCATTGTGATTTTGCTCACCCCGGTCACGATCATACGCCTTTTATCAAGGCTTGCCCGGAGCTTGCAGACAGAACCATTGTGTGTACCGCTCCCAGCAAGAGCTTTAACCTGGCGGGTTTGCAGGTGAGCAACATTTTCATCCCCGGTGAACATTTAAGAACTGCGTTCCGCACCCAGCTGGATCAAATGGCTTTCCACGAGCCAAATCAGTTGGGCTTGGTAGCTTGCAAGACGGCCTACGCCAATGCTGAGCAGTGGCTGACAGGCTGCAAGGAATATATTTTGGAAAATCTGGCCTATGTCCGCAGCTTTTTGGCAGAAAAGCTCCCCGAAATTAAGCTGGTAGAGCCGGAGGGTACATACTTTGCCTGGATGGATTGCACCGGCCTGGGTCTTTCCAAGGAACAGCTGGATGATATGCTGATTCATAAAGCCAAGCTTTGGCTGGATTCCGGCAGCATTTTCGGCGATTGCGCTGCCCAGTTCCAGCGTATGGTGCTGGCTTGCCCCAGAGCTACTGTGATTGAAGCGATGCAGCGTCTTTACAGAGCCGTAAAGGGTTAAAAATTAAAAGAAAAGTGCTTGCTATTTTAGACACTTTTCGATACAATACTATTTAGTATTTAAACCTTTGGAAAGGAGCGTGGAAACGATGGTGCTGGGCTATGATAACGACTTATATATCCGCACCCAGTCGGAGAATATCCGGCAGCGCATTGAGCAGTTCGGCGGTAAGCTGTACCTGGAATTTGGCGGTAAGCTGTATGACGATTACCACGCTTCCCGTGTGCTGCCCGGTTTTCAGCCGGATAGTAAGCTGCGGATGCTTCTGAATATTAAGGATCAGGTTGAGGTGGTTATCGCCATCAATGCCGATGATATTGAAAAGAACAAGGTTCGTGGCGATCTGGGTATTACTTATGACCGGGATGTGATCCGGCTCATTGGTATTTTCCGGGATTTCGGTTTGTACGTCAGCTCTGTGGTGCTTACCCGATGGAGCGGTCAGACCTTGGCCAAAGCTTTCCAGGCGCGGCTGGAGGGTATGGGCGTGAAGGTGTATCACCATTACGCCATTGAGGGTTATCCCGGCAATATCAGCCACGTAGTCAGCGACGAAGGCTACGGCAAAAACGAATATATTGAAACCACCCGTCAGCTGGTGGTGGTTACCGCGCCGGGACCCGGCAGCGGCAAGCTGGCTACCTGTATGAGCCAGCTGTACCACGAGCATAAGCGGGGAATGAAGGCAGGCTACGCTAAGTTCGAGACCTTCCCCATTTGGAATCTGCCCTTAAATCACCCGGTAAACCTGGCTTATGAAGCCGCAACTGCCGACCTGAAGGACGTGAATATGATCGACCCCTTCCATTTGGAAGCCTACGGTCAGACCACCGTTAATTATAACCGGGATGTGGAAGCTTTCCCTGTTTTGGTGGCTATCTTTGAGCGGATTTTGGGCGAATGCCCCTATAAATCCCCCACAGATATGGGTGTTAATATGGTAGGTAACTGCATTATTAACGATCCTGTGGTGCGGGAGGCCTCCTGCCAGGAGATTTTGCGGCGGTATTATACCGCATTGTGCGACCAAAAGCAGGGCAAGGCAGACGATGCGCAGATTTTGAAGCTGGAGCTGCTGATGAAAAAAGCTGGCGTTAGCCCCGAGCAGCGGCGGGTAGTCGCCCCGGCTATGGAAAAGGCAGCCGCTACCGGCCGCCCTGCAGCAGCGTTGGAGCTGCCTGACGGTACGATCGTTACCGGTAAGACCTCCTCTTTGTTGGGCGCGTCTGCGGCGTTGGTGCTCAATACCCTGAAGGAACTGGCAGGCGTGCCGGATCAGGTGCATCTGATTGCCCCGGCAGTTATTGAGCCTATTCAGCACCTAAAGGTGGATCATCTGGGTAATCGCAATCCCCGGCTGCATATTGACGAAGTGCTTATCGCCCTTTCTATTAGCGCGACCACCGATCCGGCGGCGGCTAAGGCCATGGAGCAGCTGCACAAGCTGCGTGGCTGCGATGTTCATTCCTCCGTGATTTTGTCAGCAGTGGATGAAAAGACCTTTAAGCGGTTGGGCGTGAATGTGACTTGTCAACCTCAGTATAAAGCGTAATAAAATGGGCCTGCTACATTTGTAGCAGGCCCAATGAATTGCCCTGGGGGCATGAGTTGACAAGGTAATGATTTGCCTGACGGCATGAATTGCGTCTTGCGACGCATTGTTAAAATACCAGCTGGATTAATAACATATAAAATACCGTGCCTGCGCCGATAGAAAGCAGGCTGTTCCGCTTCCAAACGTGAAGAACCGCCACCAAAGCAATGCCTAAAAGTTCTGGGATGCCATAGGGGTAGGCGAGGGGATGCACGTCCTTTAAGCAGTATACCACCAGCATACCCATAATGGCGCAGGGCAGAACCTTGCCCAAATAGGTGATGACTTTTGGGGGCTGTTTTTTGCCGCCAAAGAGCAGAAAGGGTAAAAATCGGGTGGCCATAGTCACCAGCATAATGATGACCAGCATAAAAAACTCATACATGGCTTTCCCTCCTTCCGGTCTTTTGCAAAACGGTGAGCAAAATGGCCATCAGAGCCATAGAGGGAATGAGGAAAATATCCGACCCAAACAGCACCAGGCACAGAGCGGTTGCCCCTGCGCCGATGAGGGCGGGGATGTGATTTTTGTGGGTGATCCACTGTTCTACGAACATAGTCACGAACAAAGCGGTCAGCACAAATTCCACGCCTTCAAAGCTGATGGGGATGTAAGCGCCCATCAGTGCGCCCAGGGTGCAGCCGCAGATCCAGTAAATATGGTCTAAAAGGGATACCAGGAAACAGTAGCTGTGGCGGCTCATACCCTCCGGGGGCTGGTTTTGGGTAACTAAGGTGTAGGTTTCGTCGGTCAGGGCGAAGATCAGGTAGGGCTTTTTCTTGCCGGCGTCTTTGTAGTCTTCCAGTAAGCTAATGCCGTAAAACAGGTGGCGGGCGTTGACCAAAAGGGTAGCTACCGCTGCCCACAGGTAGCTGGCGCCGGTGGCCATCAGGGTTACCGCCAGGTACTGACCTGAGCCGGCCAGAATAAACAAACCCATACCAAAGGCCCAAAGCACATTATAGCCGCTTTCGCTAAGCAGGATGCCGAAGCCTGCGCCTAAAAACAGATAACCGGTAAGCACCGGAACGGTATCTAAAAAGGTGCGGCGTAAGGCCTTTCGATTCATATTTCTCAACTGCCTTTCTTATCTGCAAATTATAGGTCAGCAGCGGGCCAATGTCAAGAAATGCTTGCAAATTTGCTGCCGTCAAGCTATGATGAATACAGACTTTTCTTGGGAGGTTATGTTATGAAGCGGAAAATCGATCTTTGGCAGTATGCGCCTCAGATTTGTGAGCAGACCGGCAAGGGCATTTTGCTCACCACCAAAGCAGAGGGCAAGGTCAATACCATGACCATCGGCTGGGGCACTTTGGGAATCCAGTGGGGAAAGCCCATTTACACCGTGTTTGTCCGGGAAAGCCGCTATACCAAGGAATTGCTGGATAAGAACGGGGAGTTTACCATCAATGTGCCGGTAGGGGAGATCGATAAATCTATTTTGGGCGTGTGCGGCACTCGCTCCGGCAGAGATATGGATAAGATTGCAGAGCTTGGTCTTACGCTGGAAGAAAGCAACTGTATTTCCGTTCCCGGTATTAAGGAATTGCCTCTGACCTTGGAATGCAAGGTCATTTACCGGCAGGATCAGGACGAAAAAGCGATTCAGCCTGACGATATTGCCCGTTATTACCCTCAGGGGGATTTCCACACCGCCTACTACGGCCAGGTGTTGGATGCCTATATTATCGAAGATTGACAGATAAAGCAACTTTTGTTACATTATTTATAATATAAAGGAGGTGTCCGCATTGAAAGATAGAGATACCGTCCGCTGGCTTTGCGGACATATCCGTAAGCGCATTCCCGTATTGGTAATTATTACGTTGACCCACGTGCTTAGCGCCATCTTAGGTGTGCTGTTTGCTTTGGGTACTCGCTGGGTCATCGACAGCGCTGTTGCTCACGATCGTCAGGGGTTTTTGTGGGCGTGTATTGCCCAGGGCGCATTGATCCTGCTGACTTTGATTACCCTGACCTATGATCGCCATATTCGGGAAAAGCTGGCTGCCCAGCTGGACAGAGATTGGAAAAAGGATCTTTTACACCGGCTTTTGGGCGGTCAGTACCAGGCGGTGTCTGCTTACCACACCGGTGAGCTGCTGAACCGGCTGAACAACGATGTGCGTATCGTCAATTCTGCTGTGATTTCTTTGATTCCCGGTCTTGCTTCTATGACCGCCCGGTTGGTGGCGGCGTTGGCGTTCCTGGCTACCATGGAATGGAAGTTAACCCTTATTGTTATCGCCGCTGGTATTTTTGTTGTGATCGTCACCGGTTTTTTGCGCCGCCGTCTTAAGGACCTGCATAAGCAGGTGAGCCGGGAAGAGGGCAGAGTATCCGGCTTTATTCAGGAGATTTTGAATAAACTGCTGTTCGTGCAGGCTATGGACGTATCTGAAGAGGTGGAGCGCCGGGCAGAGCAGCTGCTGGACACCCGGTATGAGCTGCACCGGAAACGGAAGAACATTTCCGTTATGAGCGGTACTTGTATCAACATTCTTTCCTATGGCGCCGCCTTCGGCGCACTCATTTGGTGCGCCGGCGGTATTTTGGAAGGGGCTATGACCTTCGGCACCATGACCGCTGTCAGCCAGCTGGTGGGTCAGCTGCAAGGGCCTTTTGTGAATCTTTCTGCCATTGCGCCGCAGTATGTGGCTATGATCGCTGCGGCTGAGCGGCTGCAGGAGCTGGAGGTTGTAGGCAGCCGCCCGGCTGCCCGGCAGGATGCAAAGGAACTGTATGAACAGACCGTAAGCGTTCGGGCAGAGGGCCTGCGGTTTGCCTATGACCGGGAGGAAGTGTTCCGGGATGCGGACTTTACTTTGCCGAAAAATTCCTTTGGTGTCATCGCCGGCCAGTCCGGTATTGGTAAATCTACACTTTTGAAATTGCTGTTAGGCGTATATGAGCCTGCCGACGGCCGGTTGTATTTGCAGACCGCAGATGGGGAAGTGGCAATCGATGCTACCACTCGCAGCCTGTTTGCATACGTGCCGCAGGGTAACCTGCTTTTAAGCGGCACCATTCGGGATAACCTGCTGCTGACTAAGCCCGATGCAACGGAAGAAGAACTGGCTAAGGCCGTTTACATTAGCTGTATGGATGATTACCTGCAGGATCTGCCCCAGGGGCTGGATACACCGTTGGGCGAAAATGCTGCCGGTCTTTCCGAGGGCCAGGCCCAGCGGCTGAGCATCGCCCGGGCAGTGCTCAGCGATGCGCCCATTTTGCTGCTGGATGAAGCCACCTCTGCTCTTGATGAGGAAACGGAAAAACAGGTAATACAGCGGCTGAAAGCTTTGGAAAACCGTACCTGTATTGCTGTCACCCACCGCCCCGCTCCCATCGCCCAAAGCGATTGGGTGCTGGAAGTAGGGGAGGGCAAGTGCAAAATTACAAATTACAAATTATAAATTATAAATGAAAACAGGTGGTTTCCCCAAGGGAAAACCACCTGTTATTATTTTACATTCATTTGCTCTTCAATAGCATCGCAGATAAAGCGGTTTAGACTTTTGCCCTGGCTGGCGGCGAACTCCTTAATTAACTCCCGTTTGCCTTTAGGTACAACGACGTTGATTCGGTCATAGGCTTTTTTGTTATATCGGGCAGTAGCGTCTTTTTGCGATTTGTAGTACTTAGAATATTTGTCCATAAACATCACCTGTGTGCGTTGATATTTTTATACTAATGTAAGTAGAAGGTGTTTTTACATAATTACATAAGTATAAATTTGGTGAAGTTGCCAGTAGATATAATTGTGTAATTATAGGATAATATGAAACAGAGGTGATTTTTTATGCGATTCAGTGTTCAGTATATTTACAAGGTGATATTAAGGAAAAACGTAATATCTTTGCAGAAACGTATGATTAGAAGATGGAAACAGATTGATCCTGATGCAGAGGTTGTCGTTATGGGCCTTCCGAAGAGTAGTCGGGAGGGGAGAGAACAGATGATTGAAAGTGCGAAGTCGATATATCTCAGCCAGGATTACCAGGATTTTTGTGATGGTAAAGGACGGTGGGCTAACTATGATGAAAAATGTGGAAAGAAGAACAAGATAAAGTTTATTTAAAAGCCGTTGAGCATATAACGCCCAATTACAAATTAAGCCGCTTTCGCAGTTTGCGAAAGCGGCTTTTTATGATTGGCATAGTCTACAAAGTGCAGGCGAAATTTTTGTGAAAAATCCTGAATTTTTTGAAAAATAATTCTTGACAAACGCACGGGGCGGTGGTATGATAATCGGGCGCGTGTAGGGGCATTATGCCCAGCGCGTACTGCGATGATGCAGGAGATTGCGCCTAACGGCGGTAACTTCTGCGGAGTATGTCCGGTCATCGGGCGGCTGAACTGTCCTGTTTGCGCTGCGTATATCGCTGCGATCAGGAGAAAGGTCGGCCTTGTGTCGGCCATTTTTCTTGCCTCAGAGTGATACGCACGGAGGCGTGAACAAAGGCTTTAGGGAATTGAACCTCGACAGGTTCTCACGGCCTGCCACCTGCCAATTCAGCACAAAACCCCTTGATAATACATAAGGTATTGTCTGCGGTGTTTTGCTTGTCTTGACATGTGGCAGGGCGTGAGAACTGCACAGCACCCTTAAGCCTGGTTTTTTGAGAGATTTCAGGTGCAGACGACGCAGCTTTGCTGGCGCAAGGCAAGGAGGATAAGCCTGAAAGAATCAAAAAGGGACGGCTTAAGGGCTATCGACGTTCGATTCCCTAAAGCCTTAAGTTCACCGTACCCAGACGTCACGCAAACTGAGTACGAAATTCAAGGAGGAAACAAACCATGGCAAACCAAATGATCCGCATCCGGCTGAAGGCTTACGATCACCAGCTGATCGACGCCAGCGCAGCCAAGATCGTTGACACCGCTAAGCGCAACGGCGCTGCTGTCTCCGGTCCCATCCCCCTGCCCACCAAGAAGGAAGTCGTTACCATCCTTCGCGCTGTTCATAAGTATAAGGACAGCCGTGAGCAGTTCGAGCGCAGAACCCATAAGAGACTGATCGATATCCTTAACCCCAACCAGAAGACCGTTGAGGCCCTGATGAGCCTGGATCTTCCCGCTGGTGTTGAGATAGAGATAAAGCTGTAATTCCTATACATTATTATATAGGAATTCACCGCTGCCCGCACTGAAGGATACGGAAGATTGCGATCCGCATCTTATGCATCGGGTGGACGGGTCATGTTGGCAAAGCTTCCCAATGAGCTTGTCAACCAATAACCTAAAAAGGAGTAAAACCAATGAAGAAAGCAATCATCGGCAAGAAAGTGGGCATGACCCAGATCTTCGATGAGAGCGGCAAGGTGATCCCTGTTACCGTTGTGGAAGCAGGTCCCTGTGTCGTCACTCAGAAGAAGACCACCGAGACCGACGGCTACGAAGCCGTCCAGCTGGGCTTTGAGGATGTCAAGGAGTCCAAGCTGACCAAGCCTGAGGCTGGCCATCTGAAGAAGGCTGGCGTTGAGGCTAAGAAGCACCTGAAGGAGTCCAAGCTGGAGAAGGCTGCCGAAATGAACGTCGGCGACGTCATCAAGGCTGACACCTTCGCTGCCGGCGACTGGATCGATGTCACCGGTAATGACCTTGGTGAGGTCGCAGAAGGTGATTATGTCTATGAATGGAAGGCTATCGACAATAATGGCACGAATGAAGTTACGGTCATGGGTACTG
>JAZSPA010000022.1:0-39540 GCA_045537165.1 Faecousia sp. | reverse complement strand
GCTTATATCACCTACGCCGGTGCCGTCCACCAGCACCATGCCTGCAGGAACGGTGCCGTTCACCTTGCAGGTCTTGCCGGAAAGCTCAATGACACTACCGATCTCGGCAATGCACACATTCTTGGGAGCCACGCCCATCTGTTTTGCAAGCCTTCCATGGATCTGCAAATGCCGCTGCTCGCCGTGAACGGGGATAAAGAACTTGGGCTTGGTCAGGGCGTGGATGATCTTCAGCTCCTCCTGGCAGGCGTGACCGGAAACGTGCAGACCCTCGCTCTTGTCATAGACGACGTCAGCACCCTTGCGGTACAGCTCGTTGATGATCCGGGAGACTGCCTTTTCGTTGCCGGGGATGGCGGGGGCGGAGATGATGATCCGATCGCCGGAGACGATGTCGATCTGCTTATGGGTGGAAAATGCCATTCGGTACAAAGCAGACATATTTTCACCCTGAGAGCCGGTGGAAACGATGACTACCTTGTTTTTCGGCAGGCTCTTGGTAGCTGCTAAGTCCACAATCGTACCTGCAGGAACTTTGATATAACCCAGCTCCTGAGCCACTTTCAGCATATTTTCCATACTTCTGCCGGTAACAGCCACTTTTCTGCCGTAGCGGTGAGCGGTAGCCAGCACCGCCTGAATGCGATGCATATTGGAGGCAAAGGTGGTGACGATGATCCGCTGGTCACAGTTTTTGAACTGCCGGTCAAGGCCTTCGGCCACCACATTTTCGCTGGGGGTGTAGCCTGCCCGTTCCACATTGGTGGAATCGCACATCAGCGCCAGGATGCCTTGATTGCCCAGTTCACCCAGACGAGCCAGGTCGGTCATGCCGTCCTTGGCAGTAGGGTCGATCTTAAAGTCGCCGGTCATTACCACAGTACCTACCGGGGTGTGGATAGCAAAGGCCACCGCATCGGCGATGGAGTGGTTTACGTGAATAAATTCCACGGTAAAGCAGCCGGCCTTTACCACATCGCCGGGCTTGTGGGTAACCAGCCGCACCTTATCGGCGATCTTATGTTCTTCCAGCTTCAGCCGGATCAGGCCGTTGGTCATGGCTGTGCCGTGGATGGGGCAGCTGACCTGCTGCATACAGTAGGGGATAGAGCCGATATGGTCCTCGTGGCCGTGGGTGATGAACATACCCCGCAGCTTCTTGGCGTTTTGAACCAGGTAGCTAAAATCAGGGATCACCAGATCCACGCCGTACATATCTTCGTCGGGAAAGCCTACGCCGCAATCCACAACGATCATATCTCTTCCGTATTCCAAAACGGTAATGTTTTTGCCGATCTCATCCAGACCGCCTAAGGGAATGATTTTTAACTTTTCTGCCAAATGAATACTCCTTTCAAAATTGCATAATTGCACGACAAATCAGCAGGAGTATGCTCCCATAGCGACCCCGTACCGCCGCCGCTGAAGCATTACGCCTGCGAACTATTTTTCTAAAATGGCCCGGACACGCGCCGGATGCCGTCAAAGATAGTATAACACAAAGTAGGGGAAAAGTATACATTTATTTTTCGCCTGCATTTTTAGCCTAAAACTGTAAAATGACAGTTGCACCTTTCCTTTACTTTTGCTATAATATACAGAATAATAGGTTACTATGTACTTGTGGGAGGTATCGCCAATGAATAAGAAGCTTGGTTGGATCTTAAAACCCCAGTATTCCATATTCTTTGTGGCTTTGATCGGCTTTAGCGCCGCTGCCCTTTTTATGGGGCAATATTTGCTGGCCGGTGTGGAATTTGCCGTCAGCGCTTTGCTGCTGACCCTTGTGCTGCTTTTCAAGGCCCGTAACCGGGCAAGCCTGCAGGCTTACCTGAATAACGCTCTGGATGAAACGCAGGGCATGAACGCTCAGCCCACATTCCCCATGCTGGCGTTCCGTTTGGCTGACGGCGGCATTATATTCCGCAACGATCTGTTTTCCCAGATCAGCGGCACCAAGGCCGGCCTTAATGAGCGGACGGTCAGCGATATTTTGCCGGGCTTTTCTACGGAGTGGCTGTCTTCCGGTAAGTCGGAATACCCTTACGATGTGAATATGCTGGGCAGACGTTACCGGGTGTACGGCACAATCGTTGTGTGCGATGACCCTGCTGCTACCCGTGTGGGCGTTATGTATTTTACCGACCTGACAGAGCTTTACCAGGTGCGGGATGAGTATATCCGTTCCCGTCCTGTGGTTTCCATCATTTTGGTGGATAACTATGAGGAGCTGACCAAGAACCTGTCCGAAGGCGCTATTTCCACTATGAATGCCAAGATCAACGATGCCCTTGCCAAGTGGACAGAGAGTTATCACGGTTTGCTGCGCCGGCTGGAAAAGAACCGCTTTGTATTTGTCTTTGAAAAGCGGGATCTTAAGCGGGCGATCGACGATAAGTTCTCCCTTTTGGAAGATATCCATGAGATCACCAGTCCCTCCGGTTTGGCGGCTTCCATATCCTTTGGCTTGGGTGTGGATGCAGAGAGCTTTGAAGAGGGCTTTGAATTTGCGGCGCTGGCTATTGAAATGGCCCTTAGCCGTGGCGGCGACCAGGCAGTTATTAAGGACCGGCTGAACTTTAATTTCTACGGCGGCCGTACCAAAGAGGCGGATCACCGCAGCAAGGTCCGCAGCCGTGTTACCGCTAACTCCATGATGGAGCTGATCGGACAAAGTAGCAAGGTGTTCATTATGGGACACAAGAATGCCGACCTGGACGCAGTGGGCGCTGCCATGGGTATCGCCTGCCTGTGCCGGAAAAAGGGCAAGAGCTTCTATATTGTTATTGATGATGAAAATAACGCAGCTGCCCGCCTGATCGAAGAGATTCGCAAGGTTCCTGAATATGAAAATGTGTTCATTTCCGGTCAGGAAGCATTGCTGCTTTCCGATAACCGCAGCACCCTGGTTGTGGTGGATACCAACCGCCCCGATCAGGTAGAATGTAAAAATCTGCTGGAAGCGGTTACCAGCATCTGCGTGGTGGACCATCACCGCCGGGCTGCCGATTATATCAAGCCTGTGGTGGTTAACCTCCACGAGCCTTACGCATCCTCTGCCGGCGAGCTTGTTACTGAGCTTTTGGAATATGCGGTAGAGAAGAAGGATGTGCTTCCCATTGAGGCCAAGGCGCTGATGGCCGGTATCTTCCTGGATACCAAGAGCTTTAATGTGCGTACCGGTGAGCGTACCTTTGAAGCCGCCGCTTACCTGCGGCAGCTGGGCGCTGACACGGTGGAAGTAAAGAAACTGCTGCAGAACGATTTCCAGGATACGATGGCCAAGTATCAGATTATTAAATCTGCCCGGCTTTACCGCCAGGAGATCGCCATTGCTGCACTTAACGCAGGTACGACCCGTGCTTTGGCTGCTCAGGCGGCGGACGAGCTGCTGAACATTTCCGGTATTTCTGCGTCCTTTGTGCTTTATCCCGATGATACCGGCGTGATCATTTCCGCCCGAAGTATCGGCGAAGCCAATGTGCAGATGATTTTGGAGCCTTTGGGCGGCGGCGGCAACACCGCTACCGCAGGCGCTCAGGTGCGTGATGCCAGCGTGAAGGATGTTTTGGACCAGTTGGTGGCATCCATCGACCAGTACTATGAAAGGTGATTAAGTTATGAAGGTTATTCTTTTACAGGATGTTAAGGGCAAGGGCAAGAAAGGTCAGATGCTGGAAGTGTCTGACGGCTACGCCAGAAACTATATGCTGCCCAGAAAGATCGCTGTGGAGGCTACTGCCGATGCAGTGAACACCATGCGTATGAACGATAAGGCTGCTGCTGAGAAGGCTGCCAAGGAGCGGGCAGAGGCGCTGGAAATTTCCAAGCAGCTGCGGGCGATGACTCTGGTGGTGAATGCCAAGGGCGGCGGCGCAGGCCGGCTGTTCGGCTCTGTTACCAACCAGGAAATTGCCGATGCCCTCAAGGCAAAGACAGGCATTACCATTGATAAGCGCAAGATCGTGATTTCCGACCCCATTAAGAGCGTGGGTACCTATACTGTGACCTGTAAGCTGGGCTATGAGATCTCTGCGCCCCTTACGGTTAAGATCGCGGAAGCATAAGGAGTACCATTATGGATGCTGAGCGCAATTCCAATCAGATCCCCCAGTCCTTAGAGGCCGAACAGGCTGTGCTGGGCTCTATTCTGATCGACAGCCGTTGTCTGACGGATGTGATCGGCATTTTGCGCCCTGAGGACTTTTACCTGAAGCAAAACCGGGAGATCTACGAAACTATTTATACCATGTTTAATTTCTCCCAGTCCATCGACCCGGTCACTGTGCTGGATAAGATGAAAGAGCTGGGTGTACATCACGATAATTCCCGGGATTATATCCTGCAGCTGATGCAGATTACTCCCACCGCCGCCAATGCGGTGCGTTATGCCGGTATCGTCCGGGATAAGGCCATGCTCCGGGGTCTGGCTGACGCCGGTACGCAGATCGTGGATGCGGTCTATGAGCAGGTGGGTACACCCTCTGAGCTGCTGGAAACGGCGGAAAAGAAGATCTTTGCGCTCCGCAAAGGTGAGCGGGGCGATTCATTGGAGCATATCGGCGTGACCATGCATAAGGTCTTTGGCCGGCTGGAAGAGTTGGCGGAATCGGATTCTATGATTCCCGGCCTGTCCACCGGTCTGCGGGATCTGGACCGCACCATCAACGGCCTGAACCGCTCTGACCTGGCGTTGGTTGCCGCTCGTCCCGGTATGGGTAAAACTGCTTTTGCGTTGAACCTTGCCACCAATGTTGGCAAGAAGTGTGGCGGTACGGTTGCCATTTTCTCTTTGGAAATGTCCAGAGAGCAGCTGGCTATGCGCCTTTTGTCTATCGAAAGCTTTGTGGACAGCAAGAAAATGCTTACCGGTAAGCTTTCTGAGGATGAGTGGAACAAGCTGGGCGCTGCCGCGGTGGCATTGAGTCAGACGGATATCCGTGTGGACGATAACCCCTCTATTACCGTTGCGGAAATGAACGCAAAGTGCCGCCGGCTGGATAATCTTTCTTTGGTGATCGTGGACTATCTGCAGCTGATGAATGGCTCCGGTTACGGCAAGAACAGCGATAACCGTGTGACGGTGGTCAGTGAGATCTCCCGTTCTTTGAAAATTATGGCAAAGGAACTGAATGTGCCGGTGATCTGCTTGAGCCAGCTTTCCCGTGGTCCTGAAGGCAGAACGGATAAGCGGCCTATGCTGTCTGACCTGCGTGAATCCGGCGCTATCGAGCAGGATGCCGACGAGGTTATGTTCCTTTACCGGGATGATTATTATAATAAGGATACCCAGGAGCAGGGCGTTGCCGAGTGCATCGTGGCCAAGAACCGTCACGGCGAGCTGGGAACAGTGAAGCTCCAATGGATCCCCCAATATCAGACCTTTACGGATTTGGAGTGGAAGCATGCTGAATGAGCTGCTAAGCTTTATCCGCCGCTATGATATGGTGAAATGCGGAGATACAGTGATCTGCGCCGTATCCGGCGGAGCGGATTCTATGGCCTTGCTGTGGGCATTTTACCTATTAAAGGACAAGCTGGAGATCAGCCTGGAATGCGCCCATTTTAACCATGGCCTTCGTGGGGCAGAATCTAACCGGGATCAAGCTTTTGTGGAGGATTTTTGCAAGGGTCTGCAGATCCCCTGTCACGTGGGCAAAGCTCAGGTAACGGCAGGGAAGAAGGGCCTGGAAGCCGCTGCCCGGGATGCCCGGTACGGCTTTTTGAAGAGCCTTTCCGGCAAGATCGCCACGGCCCATACTGCGGACGATAACGCAGAAACGGTGCTGATGCATCTGGTGCGTGGTACGGGGCTAAAGGGCCTCGGGGGTATTATGCCGGTAAGCGGTAACGTGATCCGCCCTATGCTCTCAATTACCCGGGATCAGGTCATGGCCTTTTTGGAGGAATACAGCATCCCCTTTGTGGAAGATAGCAGCAACGCAGCAGACGGCTTTTTAAGAAACCGGCTGCGCCATCACGTGATGCCGCTACTAAAAGCCGAAAATCCCCGTTTTTCCCAAAACCTTTCCCATATGGCTCAAAGTTTGCGCAAGGATAGCCAGCTTTTGGATAGCCTGCGGGACGAAATCTGCGACGATGTGAATGCTTTGCGACAAATGGATGAAGCAAAGCGCACCCGTGCGCTGGGGGCTTTTTTAGAGGAAAAGGGTGTAAAAGAACCCAGCCGTAGACACATTTTGCTTTTGCAGGAACTGGTGTTTTCCCATAACCCTTCCGCCAAAGGTAATTTTCCCGGCGGTGTGGTGATAACCAGGGAATACGGCCGTTTGGTCAAGCTGGAAAACAGCAAGGAGCTTGCTCCTGTGGAGCTTACTTGCCCCGGACAGCTGGAGCTTCCGGAAATCGGACTGCGGGTGATCTGCCGTGAGGCAGATGTCCCTGTCAATAGCCCCAATGCCTTTACAGTTTGGCCTACGGGAAAGATCGTGCTTCGCAGCCGTCAGGCAGGGGATACCCTTGCTACAGCCGGTGGTACGAAAAGCCTGAAGGAGCGGTTTATCGACCGGAAGATCCCTGCTGCCAAGCGATGCCTTGTGCCGGTGGTGGCAGATGAACAGGGCGTATTGGGCGTATGCGGTTTTGGCGCGGATGTTAGCCGTGTAAAAACCGATACAAAAGGTATTACAATCATTTTTGAAGAAATAGAAAGCGCTTGATGCGTGTAAATAATGGAGGATACCTATGGAAAAGGATATTCAGGAAGTATTGCTTTCCGAGAGCCAGCTGCAGGAAAGAATTGCTGAACTGGCACAGGAACTATCCCAAAAATATGCAGGCAAAGACCCTGTGTTTGTGGGCGTGCTGAAAGGCGTAGTTATGTTCTTTGGTGATCTTGTTAAGCGGGTCACGATCCCTTGCCAGATTGACTTTATGTGGATATCCTCTTATAGCGGAACAAATTCCACAGGCAATATGGTAGTTAAGCGGGACTTGTCTGTAGATATCAAGGGCCGTCATGTGGTGATCCTGGAGGATATTTTTGATACCGGCAATTCTTTGGACTATACTTACAAGCATCTTATGTCCAAGGAGCCTGCTTCCCTGGAGGTTTGCACCCTGCTGGATAAGCCGGAGCGGCGTAATCCTGCGGTTACTTTGAAGGCCGATTATGTAGGCTTTGAAGTGCCCAATGCTTTTGTGGTGGGCTACGGTCTTGACTTTAACGAGCATTACCGTAACCTGCCTTATGTAGGTGTTCTGAAGCCTGAGGTATACGAAAATTAAGGTATACAAAAATTAAGGAGAATCAATTTGAAAAAGCGCAAAATTTTACCTGTTATTATCTATTTAGCGGTCTTGGCGTTGCTCTTTGCCTGGATCTTGGGCGTATTTAACCCTAAAGATGACGGCCTTAGCCTTTCTCAGGTGCAGGATCTTATCTATGAGGGCAAGGTACAGAGCTTTGTTATTGACGGCAGCGCCATCACATTGAAGCTAAAAGAACAGGCATTCGGAAAGATGGAGCTGCGGGCCACGTTGGCCAATCCCGATGCCTTTATGGAGCAGATGATGCCTGCTTTGCGGCAGCAGGGCATTGAATATAACCAAATCCGGGAATCCGGCATTTCCCCCTATGATTTTATTATCCCCATCATTCTGGCAGGCTTGGCATTGATCTTTGTTTGGATTATTTTAGTGGGCAGAGCCAGCCGAGGAGATCAAAATCCCATGGCTAACTTTGGCAAGGCGCGCACCCTGAACGGTCAGCCTGACGGCAAGCGGGTCACCTTTGAGGATGTGGCCGGTATGGACGAAGAAAAGCGGGAGCTGCAGGAAGTGGTGGATTTCCTTCGTGCGCCTGAGAAATTCACCAAGATCGGCGCAAAGATCCCCCATGGTATGCTCCTTGCCGGCCCTCCCGGTACGGGCAAGACCTTGCTGGCAAGAGCGGTAGCCGGTGAAGCAAAGGTGCAATTCCTTTCCATTTCCGGCTCTGATTTTATGGAAATGTATGTGGGCGTTGGCGCCAGCCGGGTAAGAGACCTCTTTGATCAGGCAAAGCGGCTTGCTCCCGCCATCATCTTTATCGATGAGATCGACGCTGTGGGCCGTAAGCGCGGCTCCGGTATGGGCGGCGGCCACGATGAAAGAGAGCAGACGCTGAACCAGCTGCTGGTGGAAATGGACGGTTTTAACCGTACCGAAGGTGTCATCGTTCTGGCGGCCACAAACCGTCCGGATATTTTGGACCCTGCGCTGCTGCGCCCCGGCCGGTTTGACCGGCAGGTCTATGTGGGCGTTCCCGATGTAAAGGGCCGTGAGGAGATTTTGAAGGTTCACGCAAAGGGCAAATGTTTGGATGATTCTGTGAATCTGCGGACGGTAGCTTTGGCTACCTCCGGCTTTACCGGCGCAGACCTGAGCAACCTTTTGAACGAAGCTGCCATTTTGGCTGCCCGGGATGACCGGCCTGCTCTGAACATGGCGGATATGAACGAAGCCATGATGAAGATCCTGGCAGGCCCTGAAAAGCGCAGCCGGGTAAGCCTGAAGAAGGATCTGTATATGACTGCCGTCCACGAGGCCGGTCATGCGGTGGCAATGCATAATCTGCCCACCCACGATCCGGTGCATCAGATCACCATCGTTCCCCGCGGACAGGCCTTGGGTCTGACCTGGAGTATGCCTAAAGAAGACAGCACCCACCTGACCCGCAATGAGATGTACGAGAAAATCGTAGGTCTGCTGGGCGGCAGAGTGGCAGAGGCGCTGTTCCTGCAGGATATTTCCACCGGCGCATCCAACGATATTGACCGGGCATCCAAGCTGGCTCGGGATATGGTGGCTCGGTACGGTATGTGCGAAAAGCTGGGTACTGTGTCCTACGCCGGCGGTACGGAGCTGTTTATCGGCAGAGATTTTGAAAAGACCAAGAGCTATTCTGAAAAGGTGGCCGGCACCATTGACGATGAAGTCAAGGCGCTCATCGACAAAGCTTATGCCCACTGCGAGCAGCTGCTGAAGAAGGATGAAGATAAGCTTAAGACGGTGGTAGATTTCCTGATGTCCCACGAAACTATGACAGGCGCTCAGTTTGCGTCTTGCATGGCAGGGGAGGAGATCCAGGAGAATACCTCCAAAACAACATTGTTTGACAGCTATAAGGATCAAGAATAAGAGGAGGGCCGCAGGCCCTCCTTTTGCTTTGTGCAAAGTGCATAAAAATGGGGCTTGTTTTTCGGCAGATAAATTGGGCTTTTTTAAGCCTATTTGAGAAATTTTATGCTATAATGTTATTGACGGGTGGCCGTCTAAGGCGCCGGAAAAGGAGCGACTATGAATAACATACTGTTTTTTCTTACACCGAAGGCGATGTGCGCCTTCGTATATGATGATTTTACCATTCGGCAGGCATTGGAGAAAATGGAAAGCGCAGGCTACGCAGCCCTGCCCATCCTTTCCAAGCGGGGCGAATACAGAGGTACATTAACAGAGGGCGATCTTTTGTGGGCGCTGAAAAATATGTGTTACATGGATATGCGTCAAGCAGAAGCCCGGCGGATCATGGAGATCAACCGCCGAAGGGATAACATACCGGTCAGGGTTACCACCGGAATGCACGATCTGGTGCAGCGGGCAAGCAGCCAAAACTTCGTGCCTGTGGTGGACGATAAAGATACTTTCATTGGTATCGTTACCCGAAGCGCTATTGTGAAGTACTGTTACGAAAATATGTTCCAGGAAGACTGAAAATTCGGCAGACCTTTGGCCTGCCGAATTTTTGTGGGCAAATTGGGTTGAAAAAGCCCCGGTAATTTGATAAAATAGTCAAAACTGTGTTTAGGAGGCGGGTTATGGATAGCGAAAAGCTGAGAAGCCAATTAGGGGCGAATATTGCCATGTACCGCAAAGAATATAGTCTGACACAGGCGCAGCTTGCAGAAAAGCTGAATTTTTCCGATAAGGCGGTTTCCAAGTGGGAGCGGGGAGAGAGTATGCCCGATGTTCCCACGCTGGCTCGATTGGCGCAGCTGTTTGGGGTTTCTGTAGATACCTTACTGCGAGACCCTGAGGCACTGCCGGAGGATATCGGCTCTGTGGAGCGGGCTATGGGCAAGGCTGTGGAAAAAACATTGAAGCGGAAAGCGGATAAACGGATCATTCAAAAGCTTTCTTCTCTGATCGTTTGGTTTGTGGCGCTTTTGGTGTTTGTTGCCTGCTCTTCTGCAGGTGTTCCATACACTTGGATCAGCTTCTTTTATGCGATCCCTGCCAATGCGGTGGTGTTGATCTGCCTGCGTTCAGCTTGGCGGGATTATCGCCGTAATCGGTTACTCATCAGCGTTCTTATGTGGGGCGTTCTGTTGAGCCTGCATGTAACTTTGTTTGTATTTCTGCGTGTGAATGTTTGGAAGCTGTATTTGCTGGGGCTTCCCGGTCAGGCGGCTATTTTCTTGTGGTTTCGGCTGTTCCGTAAGCCGGTAACGGAGGATAAGGATGGATAAAAAAGCGTTACGCAAGGAAATTCGCTTACAAAAGGCAGCAATGACTGAGGAAGAAATCAATAAGGCCAGCGCAGAACTTGCACGGCAGTTTTATGAAACCGATGCCTATAAAAAGGCAGAAACGATATACGGATATTTGCCTTACAATCAGGAAGTGCGTACGGTTCCCATTTTGGAGCAGGCTCTGCGTGACGGCAAAAAAGTAGCTGTTCCCAAAATGTATGGGGATGCTATGGAATTCATTTATTTGGATGATTTAAGCGCTGTGGCAAATAACAGCTATGGCATTCCTGAGCCGGTGGCAGATGAGCCGGTTGCCCGGGATAAAGATGCTCTGGTGCTGATGCCCGGCCTCGCTTTTGATAAAATGGGCCATCGGGTAGGCTACGGCGGCGGCTATTATGACCGCTATCTTGCTGATGAGCCAGGGCATCCTCTGGTAGCCCTTTGCTATGACTTTCAGATGTTTGATAAGCTGGAAACGGAGGAATTTGATATTCCTGTAGATCTTGTTTTGTTTTGAGGAGAAAAGATGGAGTATATTGCAATACTGATTATTGCTGCAGTGATCTTTGGCCTGTGCTTTTTGGCTGACAAAGGCTTTACCAAGGCCTTTCGTGGCACAAAGCAGCATAGATCCGGTCGCTCAGTCCGGCTTAACAAGCGTTACGGCTCTATCGGTCTGCTTATCGCTGTGTTAGGTGTTGCTTGCCTTGTTACAGCCTGGAATACCGGCTGGCTGATGCCTGCGGCAGGCAGCTTTTTGGTGCTTACCGGTACTGCCCTGGTGGTGTACTATATGACCTTCGGTATTTTTTATGATGACGATGGTTTTGTACTTACTACCTTTGGAAAGCACAGCAAGCTGTATGCATACAAGGATATTAAAGCCCAGCAGATCTATACCGGCAGCGGCAATGTGATCATTGAGCTTTATATGGTTGACGGCAGAGCGGTGCAGCTGCATGCAGCTATGGACGGCGCATATGCCTTTTTGGACAGCGCTTTTGACCGCTGGCTGGAGCAAACCGGTAAAACCTTGGCAGATTGCCCCTTTCATAATAAAGAGCAAAGCTGCTGGTTTCCCCCGGTGGAGGAGTAACTATGCACATACCCCAATCCGATACGGCCCAGCTGACGCTGGTGACCTTTCAGGAAGCTTTGGAGGCTTCCGGCCGGGAAAACCCGGATTATGATGTAAATAAGTGGCTGTACGCGCCGAACTTTTACAGTGAGTACCGTTACATATTGGGCACACGGGGCGAAAATCCCCTGATCTGTATTGGCATTAATCCCTCTACAGCTCAGCCGGGAGATTTGGATAATACCCTCAAATCCGTGGAGCGGATCGCCTTTGGTAACGGCTATGACAGCTTTATTATGTTTAATGTATACGCCCAGCGGGCGACAGACCCGGACGCCATGGAAAAGACCTGCAATTTATCCCTGCACCGGGAGAATATGGAAGCGTTTCGTTATGTGCTTTCTATTTCTAAAAGTCCTGCGGTTTGGGCGGCCTGGGGCACGATCATTGAAAAAAGAGAATATCTTTCCGATTGCCTTCAGGATATGATCGCCATCGGTAAGGAATATGGCGCAAAGTGGCTTTGCGCCGGAAAGGTGAGCAAGAAGGGACATCCCCATCATCCGCTGTACTTGCGTAAGGATGAAGCGCTGCGGCAATTTGATGTGGAGGGCTACCTGACGCTTTTGTAAGCTATGGACGAACTGTGCGAAACCTGTTGGTATTTTGATTACGACGAAGAATTTGACGAATATTTTTGCATGATGGACTTGGATGAAGACGAGGTCTATCGAATTTTCGCCACCCGGCAGACTCGCTGCCCTTATTACCGGCAGGGTGACGACTATACCCTGGCCCGTAAGCAATAAAACAAACAGTTGTCAATGGCAGTAATATGTTATATAATAAATAAGATTTGATTAAATGTTCGGAGGTTTACCGAATGGAAAATAGAAGTGAAGAGCTGAAGCAATATCTGGTGCCCGGTAAGCGGGTACATCTGGTTGGTATCGGCGGTGTGTCTATGCGTCCTCTGGGCCTGGTGCTGCAGGGTATGGGTATGATCGTGACCGGATCGGATATGAATGCTTCCGTATCTACCGATGAGCTGATTTCCAAGGGCATTCAGGTGTCCATCGGTCATCGGGAAGAAAATGTGATTGGCGCGGATTGTATCATTCGTACCGCAGCTGCCCATAACGACAATCCCGAGATCGCCGCCGCCAGAAGTATGGGTATTCCCATGTTTGAGCGGGCGCAGGCCTGGGGTGTGATCATGCAGGCATATAAAAATGCGATCTGCATTGCCGGCACCCACGGAAAGACCACCGCAACCTCCATGATGACCCATATCCTTATGGAAGCTGAGGTCGACCCCACGGTGATGATCGGCGGCTACCTGCCGTTGCTTCATGCCGGTCATCGGGTGGGTAATGGCGATACCATTGTGCTGGAAAGCTGCGAGTATTGCGATTCTTTCCTGAATTTCTTCCCCACCTTGGCGGTGATCCTCAATGTGGAGGCAGATCACCTGGACTATTTTAAGGATCTTGCCGATGTGCAAAAGTCCTTCCGGGCCTTTGCCCAGCTTTCTACCGGCGGTGTATTGGCCAACGGTGATGATCCCCATACGGTGCAATGTCTTGCAGGCGTTGCCTACGTGACCTTTGGCGTTGGTGCCCATAACCGGGTGCGCTGTACCAATGTGGCTGCCGATTGGCGGCACTTTGACGTGGAGTGCGACGGAAAGCTGTATTGCCACCTGGATCTGCAGGTGCTGGGTCGCCATAATGCGATGAATGCCTTGGCAGCTGCCGGCGCAGCCTGGATGCTGGGTATTGACGGCCATGCGGTTTCTGCCGGCATTTCCACCTTTACCGGCGCTGACCGTCGTATGCAGTTTAAGGGCGTTTACAACAAAGCCAAGATCTATGACGATTATGCCCACCATCCCGATGAGCTGCGAGCCACCATTGAAGCTGTGCGCAGCATGAACCCCAAGCGGCTTGTGGTGGCATTCCAGCCCCATACTTATACCCGCACCAAGGCGCTGTTTGAGGAGTTTATTGCCGAACTGCAAAAAACGGATGTGCTTGTTTTGGCTGAGATTTATGCCGCCCGGGAGCGGAATACTGTGGGTATTTCCTCCAAGGATTTGGCTGACCGTATTGACGGAAGTTTTTATTGCCCTACGCTTCCGGATGTTACCGAATGCCTGCGGGCTTTGGCGCAGCCGGGTGATGTGATCCTGACAGTGGGCGCCGGCGATATTTATAAGGCCGGTGAAGCACTGCTGAAATGAAGGTGAATGATTTTGCAGAAGTTAAATGTTTGTGTATTGTTTGGCGGTATCAGCCCGGAGCACGAGGTTTCTCTGCGTTCCGCTGAATCCGTTTTGACCAACCTGAATAAAGAAAAGTATCATATTCTCCCTGTTGGTATTACCAAGGAGGGCGATTGGATATTGTTTGGCGGCGAGGATTATTCTCAGCTGCCTGCCGGAAGCTGGAAAAATCATCCTGGCAATTGCCGCGCTACCATTTCTCCCATCCGGGGGCAGGGGCTGCTGTGTTTTCAGGAAGATAAGGTTACCTGTCAGCCGGTTGATGTGGTTTTCCCTGTGCTCCACGGAGAAAATGGCGAGGATGGCGCAATGCAGGGTCTGCTGCAAATGGCAGGCATTCCTTACGTTGGCCCTCACGTGGCGGAGTCTGCTGTTTCTATGGATAAGACTCTGACCAAGCTGGTGGCGGATAATGCCGGCGTTCCCCAAGCTGCCTGGGTGCTGGTTCGCAGTGATGAGCTGGCCGGCCGCATGGAAGCCATTATGGATAACATCGAACAGCGGTTTGCTTATCCTGTGTTCGTAAAACCTGCCGGCACGGGTTCTTCTGTAGGCGTGTCTAAGGCTGCTGACCGGGTGCAGCTTGCCCAGGCGCTGCGCTTTGCCGGAGATTATGATGATAAGATCTTGGTAGAAGAATTTATCTGCGGCAGGGAAGTGGAAGTGGCGGTTATGGGTAACCGCAGCCCCGTGGCTTCTATCTGCGGTGAGATCGATTCCGGCGCAGAGTTTTACGATTACGATGCTAAGTATATTACGGATACTTCCGTTGCCTACATTCCTGCCCGTATCGATGAGGACGTGGCAGAAAAGGTGCGTGACTTGGCTGTAAAGGTGTATTCCGCTATCGGCTGCAAGGGCCTGAGCCGTGTGGATTTCTTTGTGACCTATGCTGACCAGCGGGTGGTTTTCAATGAGATCAATACACTTCCTGGCTTTACCTCTATTTCCATGTATCCCAAGCTGTTTGCAGCCAGCGGTATTCCTTATGATGAACTGCTGGATGAGCTGTTAAAGCTGGCTTTGGAGGCTTTTTCATGAAAAAGCAGGTTATCCTTAGCATTTGCGGTAAGCAGTATTATGCCGACCAAGAGCCGGAAGTGATTGAGCTGACCACAGAAGGCACTATGGAAAAAACGGAAAATGGCTGGGATATATGCTATGTGGAAACGGAGCTGACCGGTCTTGCCGGTGTGCATACCAGTTTCTTGGTGGAGCAGGATAGGATCTCCCTGACCCGTACCGGAAAGCTGAATTCTCAAATGGTGTTTACTGAGGGGCAGTCCCATGATAGCTTGTACCAAATGGAGTTTGGCGCGCTGATGATCACTGTCAATGCTACAAAAATCCAGGCAGAACTGGGTGAGCAGGGCGGCACAGTAGACCTGTGCTACGATATTCAGATCGAACAAACCGCCGCCGGAAAAATTGAATATCATTTGGAAATCAATGCCAAATAATTAAAAGCCGCCCAATGGGCGGCTTTTTGTATGTTTTTTTCGTTTTGAGCCATACTATCAACATCACGGAAAAAGGAGGTAACATTATGAACTGCCATGCCAACAAAAGCATTGAATGCACCGTTCAGCAGTGCGCTTATCATTGTGATGAGGCTAACTACTGCTCTCTGGACCGTATCTTAGTGGGCACTCACGAGGAAAATCCCACTATGAAGGATTGCACCGACTGCAAGTCTTTCCGCAAGAAGTAAAAAAGATGTACGGCCACCCGGCCGTACATTACATATTATGTGCGAAAAATGTCGAAAAATGTCGAACGATAGTGGTCTGTGACGTATTGTGTTGGCTTTAATTGTGTGATATAATACCTCCAAGAAGGAGGTGGAACTGTGTCAAGAATGCTGATTATGAGTTCCTCCGGCGCATTTTGCAACAGACTGAAGGATCTGATCCCGGAAGAGCATGAAGTGCTTATTTGTCCGGTGGCTTCTGAAATGTTTGATGCAGTGGGCTCTCTGCGGCCGGATCTGCTGATTATGGATATGGATATTGCCGGTATGGACAGCCTGTTCCTGTTGGAAAATGCCCGGGATGCTGGCCTTAGTTTTAAGCTGCTGGCTTTTGGACCGCCCCTTTCTGATTATGTAAGGGAGCGGCTGGATAAGGTAGGCTTATCTCATTATATGCACAAGCCCTGCTGCGCCCAGCAGATGGCGGTTCGGGCAGTGAGTATTTGCCTGGAGGCTACGGAAGATCTTATTACTCCCAATCTTTTGCGGGTGGAGCTGGTTCTTATGAACTTGGGCTTCCACCAACACCTGAACGGATATTCCGCATTGGTGTGGGGCGTGTTTTCTTATTGGAAGAATCCTTTTCAGTCTTTTACTAAGGATCTTTATCAGGAGATCGCTGCCCATTGCGGTGGTAACTGGAAGAACGTAGAGCATGCCATGCGCAGCTGCATCGGAAAAGCCTATGCCAGACGGAATGAAAGCGTATGGCGGCTTTATTTCCCTACAGGCAAGGATGGAAAGGTAGCCCATCTGACTACCGCAGAATTTATTGCCTGTGTTGCAGGACATTTGCGCAGAGCCGGTATGCAGCAGAAAGCAAAACAGAAAATGGGTTGATAAATAGATTTTGCCACAGATATTTTTGTGGCAAAATTTTTACTTTTTATGTATGTTTTTCTCCTGTTTGGTGGATAGTATAACTATTCATGAACAGGAGGATTTTTTATGGATGGCAGAAGACCTTCGTTATTTTATAGGATATTTGCGCTTATCGCCACAGCGGTGGTGATTACATCTGCTGTTGCAGTTTTGGTCGTGGGGCTTATTATGTACCGCATTTCACAAAACGGCAGTATCGATGAGATGGCGACTATGCCTGGTGGAACAGATGTGCTAGACAAAGATGAAGCTTTGGGAGAAAGCATACAGGTTTCCACGCAGCCTATTGGGGAAAACTATACGAACATTCTGCTTATCGGTACGGATCGTGAGGAAAACGGCATTTGCAGGGCAGACGTAATTATGGTTTGCTCCATTGATAAAACAAACAATAAGATGTTACTCACTTCGTTTTTGCGGGACCTTTATCTGCCTATACCTGGGAAGGCTGACAACCGGATCAATGCGTCCTATGCCTTTGGCGGCGCTGCTTTACTGAAAAAATGTTTACAAGAGAATTTCGGCATCCGGATAGATCATACGGTGGAGATGGATTTTGAAGGTTTTTCTGCAGTAATCGACGCTTTGGGTGGTGTGGAACTAACGGTAAATGAGGAAGAGGCAAGATACTTGGGGCTAAAAGAAGGAAAGAACTTGCTTGGCGGGGCGAAAGCTCTGGAATATGTGCGTATGCGCGCTGTAGGTAACGGGGATTTTGACAGAACGCAGCGGCAACAAAAACTGCTCGCAGCAATTGGCCCCAGATTTTCCGGCGCGGATCTTAGCGGTATGTATCGGTGCGTAAATAGTATACTAAGCCATATTAAGAGCGATTTGACTTTTTCTGATATGCTGGGCTTGCTTCCGGATATTATTGCCATTGCAGGAAATAAGAACTGCAAAAGCCTGCAGATCCCCGCAGAGGGAACTTATCAGGATGCCTTGATCTCCGGGATGCAGGTGTTGATGCCGGATCTGGGGGCAAACAGGGAGACGTTAGACCAGAATTTGGGGTGAAGCATTAAAGTCATAAAATACAATATGGAAATAATTACCTTATAACTCTACAAAAAATGTTATAAATATTCCAAAAGTGAGCGATAAAACAAAGAATTTGTGAAAAAATAATTGAAAAATTCGAATAAAGCGATTGACAAAAAATGGCAGAACTTGTATAATGAACTCATCCAAGAGGGAGGTTGTATTTATGGAACTGACAAGAAGCGAAATGGAGATCATGGATGTTTTTTGGGAGACCGAGGATCCGTTATCTCGTTCAGATCTCTTGGAAAGGTCTGCCGGTAAGTCCTGGAAGGATAGCTCTGTGCATATTCTGCTGAACGGACTTCTGAAAAAAGGCGCAATCCATGAGGTCGGTTTTGTCAAGCGTAGCAAGACCTTTGGCCGCACCTTTTCTCCGTCGCTGTCCCGTGAGGCGTATTTTGCTACCAATGTTTTTTCCTATGCCCATAAGCCGCAGATCGTTGGCTTGTTTGCAGAGCTTTTAAAGCGTGAGGATATTACTCCGGAGCAGCTTGCCGAGATTGCCCAGTTAGTGGAAAAAGCAAGAGCCTAAGATATTTTTTGCCCCTGCTGCCTTTGGCAGCAGGGGCTTATTTTTATTGGTTTTTGGGACGCTTTCTGGTTAGGTATTCATCCAGTTTTTCTTTCATATTGTCCGGCATTTTCCGCTCTACGGGGCACTGGACGGATTGGGCCATTCTGGTAACAAAAGCCTCAATGAACTGCAAATCCTTTTCCATTTGCGCTGCGCTCATTACATCGGGGGTATCATAGCTGTTATGGATGGTAGCGGCGTTGCTGGGGGCGATTCGGGCAAAGCTAATGGCGGGAATGCCGTTGTCGGCAAAGGGGGTGGAGTCGCTGGAATAAACATCCTGATAGGCGCTGCAGCCGAACCCCAGTTCGCTGGCCATATATTTGACATAGCTGACCAGTGCCTCTTCGCTGGTGCAGCAAGCGATAAACTTACCCATAATGCAGCCGATCATATCCATATTTATATTCAGGACGATCTTGGAAAGGGCTTCCTCGTTATCCTTGCAGTAGGCTTTAGCACCTAATAGACCCCGCTCTTCGCTGCCGCACCAAATAAAGCGCAGGCCGTAGCGGTGAGGCTTTTTGCTGAAAGCTTCTGCCAGGTACAGAAGACCTATAGAGCCGGACATATTATCATAGCTGCCCTGGGAAAGGGAAGTGGAGTCGTAATGGGCGGTCAGGACGATGTATTCCTCCTGCTGACCCGGCAGGTCTGCGATGACGTTGTGGGAATCTGCGGTGTAATGCTCCTGCTCCAGGGTTATTTTTGCGGTTTTAACGCCCTTACGGATCAGCTCAATGGCATCTTTCACATTGATATTTACGCCGGGCAGCAGCTTGCCCTGGGAAACATAGGAACGCAGCTCTCGCTGGTCAATATCCCGGTCAGCATAGTTGGCGTTGCCATCGTAGGTGATAAAGCCTACGGCACCCTTTTCCAGCAGATCCTGATAACGCCAGTAGCCCATATAACCGTCCATCAATACGATGGCATCCTTACAGCCGGCAAGACTTTGAGGGGAGTTGTCAGTTAAGTAGTAAAGGGGCGCTTCCACTGTAGCAGAGCCGGCGCAGAGGTAGCCCTTGCAGGGGATCTGCGCGCCGTCAGCCTCCAAAGTGGCGGTTTTAATGGTGGCCATATCTACAGTAAAGGGCATAAGCTGGGCTTGTATACCCAGCTTTTCGCATTCGGAAGCTAAGTAAAGGGCAGCCTTTTTCTCTTCGGCAGAGCCGCCGGTACGCACATAGGCGGTTTCCTCGATGATCCGCTGGATGGTTTTCTGATCCATAATATTCCTCATTTCCCGGCAGAATCTGCCGTGTTTTTTTGTATTATAGCACAATATGGATTTGTTGAATAGCCATAAATATAATATAGTTGCAAATATTGGAATGCGGTGCTATACTAAGGCTTATTGAGGAGGTAGAAATATGAAAGCATTAAAATTTATTGGCAATATTTTTGGCGTACTCATCGCCATAATTCTGAGCATTACGTTGTTTGCAATGCTCATCGCCACGCCGTTTATTACAAGTGTTACGCTCATTACCAAGCCGGAAACGATCCATGAGGTTGTCAGTCAGCCGGAAGTGGTTCAGATGCTTATTGATCTGCCCGGTGTGGGCGAAAATCTGGAAGCAGCCGGTATGGACGATGCGTTTGTCCATGAAGTTGCTCAGTCTCAGCTCTTTGAGGATTTTGTACACCTTTATACGGAGCAGACGGTAGATGGCGTCATCGGTGTGACTACGGAGCATGTTTCTGTAGAGCAGGTGCAGCAGATCGTTGAGAATAATAAGCAAGAGGCGATTGACCTTGTTCGCCCCATCAGCTCTAATTATACCGATGATGGCGAAATTGCTACAGATGAAGAAATTGAAGAGATGATCGACTTTGCGCTGGAAAACTATGGTCAGGACTTCCTGGATTCTCTGCCCAGCGGTCAGGATCTTCTGGATATGCTCAGTGGCTATTCCGGTGATTTGAGCGGTTTTGTCGAAGAGTATGGCCCTGCTGCCAACGGCGGCATCGGCGCTCCGTTGAAGATGAGTCTGGGTGCAACCGGCCCTTCTATCTCTGATGAGGAAGAGGCAAAAATACAAGAACTGTTTTCTACCGCTGTAAGGCTGGTGCTGGATGGCACGCTGACAAATGCGCTGATCGCTGTTGTTGTTTTGCTGTCTGTCCTGATCCTTTTGTTCCGTTTTCCCCGGTTCAAGGGCCTGATGTGGCTGACGGTTGTGTATTTATTGGCAGGCGGTGTTCTGTATGCCTGCAGCGCAGCCCTGTATTACCGCCCCTTTGAGGAGGAACTGGCTCATTATTTCCATATTGCAGTGGTGATCTTTGAACTGATCGCTGCCCATATTCGTACTTATGCTATCGCATTCTTGATCGTGGCCGGTGTGTGCCTGGTGCTTTTCATCATCGGTAGAGTGATCCTGAAACTGATTAAGAACCGCCGCAAGAAGGCTATTCAGGTTGCTGCTGAAGAGCCTGTTGCTGTGGAAGAGCCTACAGTTGAGGAAGAAGTTCTTGCTGAGGAGGAAGCTCCTGTAGAGAAAGAGACTCTCGTGGAGGAGGAAACTCCCGTAGAGGAAGAAACACCTGCGGAGGAGGAAACTTCCGTAGAGGAAGAAACTCCTGCCGAGGAAGAAGCTGCTGCTGAAGAAGACAAGGAAATTGTGACAGCTGAATAAAAAATTAATCCGCAGGTACTCTACCTGCGGATTTTTTTGTTGACATTGTGCAAATGGGTGGTATAATTGTATACAATAATGCAATAGGGAGGATGAAGCCTTATGCTGGAAATTTCCAACAAAACCAATCTGCTGGAGCAGAAATCTTATAAGTATTCTTTGCAGGATGTGGCAGAGCCCAATCTGCAGCGGGATATCTATTCTTACGGCACTGTGCCCAAGGTGGCCTTTAACCACCGCAGAGTGCCTATGAATATGCCGGAAGAAATCTGGATCACCGATACTTCCTTGCGTGATGGCCAGCAATCTGTTGAGCCCTATACAGTGGATCAGATCGTGAATATTTATAAGCTGCTGTCCAAGCTGGGCGGCCCTTACGGCATCATCCGTCAGACGGAGTTCTTTGTTTACAGCCAAAAGGACCGGAAGGCTTTGGAAAAGTGTATGGAGCTGGACCTGAAGTTCCCGGAGATCACCAGCTGGATCCGCGCCAGCAAGGAGGATTTTAAGCTGGTCAAGGATCTGGGCATCAAGGAAACCGGTATTTTGGTAAGCTGCAGCGATTACCACATTTTTAAGAAGATGAAGATGACCCGTGGTCAGGTTTTGGAGCATTATCTTTCTGCGGTGAAGGATGCTTTTGATGCAGGCGTTGTTCCTCGCTGCCATTTGGAGGATATTACCCGGGCAGATTTCTATGGCTTTGTTGTTCCTTTTGTCAATGAGCTGCAAAAGCTTTCCCGTGAGGCGGGTATTCCTGTGAAGATCCGGGCCTGTGATACCATGGGTTACGGTGTGCCTTACACAGAGGCTGCCATGCCCCGCAGCGTTGCCGGTATTATTTATGGCCTGCAGCACTATTCTGATGTTCCCAGTGAGCTGTTGGAATGGCACGGTCATAACGATTTTTACAAGGCTGTTTCCAACGCGTCTACTGCCTGGCTGTACGGCGCTTGTGCAGTTAACTGCTCTTTGCTGGGTATCGGTGAGCGTACCGGCAATATCCCGTTGGAAGCTATGGTATTTGAGTATGCGGCGCTCCGGGGTTCTATGGACGGTATGGATCCCACCGTCATTACGGAAATCGCGGATTACTTTAAGCACGAAATGGGTTATGAGATCCCGCCTATGACGCCTTTTGTGGGCAGAAGCTTCAATGCTACCCGGGCTGGTATTCACGCCGATGGTCTGATGAAGGACGCGGAGATCTACACCATTTTCGATACGGAAAAGCTGCTCAACCGCCCGGCTACCGTGGAGATCAGCAAGACCTCCGGTGCTGCGGGTATTGCTTACTGGATCAATACCAACTACCGGCTGAAGGACGATGAGAAGATCGGCAAGAACGATCCGCTGGTGACAGCGCTGAAGATTTGGGTGGATGAAGAATACGAAATTGGCCGGCAGACCATGATGAGTCACGATGAGCTGGTTGAGAAAATAGAAGAACTTGCTCCTGGCAGATTTGCGGAGGTTTAAGATATGGCTGAATTTAAGACAGTTTCCCTGGCCGATCAGGTGTTTGAACGGTTGGAAAATGATATTATTATCGGCGTATATGCCCGGGGCGAAATACTTACGGAGCTGCGCTTGGTGGAGCAGCTGGGCGTCAGCAGAACCCCCATTCGGGAGGCTTTGCGGCGGTTGGAACAGGAGCGGCTGATCGAGGATACCGGTAAGGGTTCTCTGGTATTAGGCATTACTTTGCAGGACTTGGAGGATATTATGAATATCCGCCTGCGTGTGGAGCCTTTGGCAGCCTATTACGCAGCAGTAAATATCACTGATGAGGGAATTGAAATGCTTCGGCAGATCAGTGAGCTGCAGGACTTTTACTATTCCAAAGAGGATGTGGACCGGTTGCGTCAGATGGACGATCGTTTCCACGATGCCATTTACGAGCTTTCCGGACGCACTGTGCTGAAGGATACTTTGCGCCCCCTGCACCGCAAGACCCAACGCTACCGCAAGAGTTCTATCGCAACCCGGGATCGGCAGTCCGCTTCCATTTTGGAGCATAAAGCGCTTTTGGCTGCCATTTGCGCCAAAGATGCTTGTGCGGCTGAAAAAGCGTCCAGAGAACATATTCTGCACGCCAAGGAAAATATGATTGCGAGGTATCGTTGATATGGGTATGACAATTGCACAAAAGATCATCAGCGCCCACCTGTTGGAGGGCAAAATGGAAACAGGCTGTGAGATCGCTTTGCGGATCGATCAGACCCTGACCCAGGATGCTACCGGCACGATGGCTTATCTGGAATTTGAAACCATGGGCATTCCTCAGGTGAAAACAGAGCTGTCTGTGGCTTATGTAGATCATAACACTTTGCAATGTGGCTTTGAAAACCCGGACGATCACCGGTATTTGCAGACCGTAGCGGCTAAGCACGGCGTGTGGTTTTCCCGCCCCGGTAACGGCATTTGCCATCAGGTGCATTTGGAGCGGTTTGGTAAGCCCGGCAAGACCCTTATTGGCTCTGACAGCCATACGCCCACCGGCGGCGGCCTGGGTATGCTGGCCATCGGCGCCGGCGGTATGGATGTGGCTGTGGCCATGGGTGGCGGCGCTTACTACATTAATATGCCTAAGCTTTATAAGGTGGAGCTTACCGGCAAACTGCAAAACGGTGTCAGCGCCAAGGATGTGGCCTTGGAGATTTTGCGTATTCTGTCCGTTAAAGGCGGCGTGGGTGCGATTATCGAATGGGGCGGCGAGGGTGTTAAAACCCTTTCTGTGCCGGAGCGAGCTACCATTACCAATATGGGCGCAGAGCTGGGCGCTACTACCTCGGTATTTCCCTCTGACGAAAATACACGTGCATTCCTGGCTGCCCAGGGAAGAGAAGCAGATTACATACCCCTGGAAAGTGATCCTGATGCGGTATTTGATAAGATCATCCCCATCGATCTTTCTGCATTGAAGCCTTTGGTGGCTTGTCCTCATAGTCCCGACAATGTGGCAACAGCTGCTTCGCTGTCTGCAATTAAAGTGGATCAGGTATGTATTGGATCTTGCACCAACTCTTCCTTGCAGGATATGCTGAAGGTTGCCGCTATGCTTAAGGGCAAGACCATCGCTCCCGGCGTCAGCCTTTCCGTATCTCCCGGCTCCCGGCAGGTGCTTTCCATGCTGGCAAGCTGCGGCGCTCTGAACGATATTCTGGCCAGCGGCGCACGGCTTTTGGAATGTGCCTGCGGCCCTTGCATCGGCATGGGCTTCTCGCCCAATTCCGGCGGCGTGAGCCTGCGTACCTTTAATCGTAATTTCTTAGGCCGCAGCGGCACTAAGGACGGTCAGGTGTACCTGGTATCTCCGGAAACGGCGGTGGCATCTGCCCTGACAGGCTATATTACCGATCCTACCACAGTGGATGTGCCTGCCGCAGTAACCTTGCCCGAAAGCTTTATGATCGATGATTCTGCGGTGCTTGCGCCCCTCAGCCCCGAGGAAGCCAAGGATGCCCAGGTGCTCCGGGGCCCGAATATTAAGGAATTCCCCAAGTCCAAGCCCTTTGCCGATAGTTTGACAGCTGAATTGGTGCTGAAGGTAGGGGATAACATTACTACCGATCACATTATGCCGGCCGGCGCAAAGATCTTGCCCTATCGCTCCAACATTCCCCACCTTTCCAAGTTCTGCTTTGAGGTGTGTGATCCAGAGTTTCCTGAGCGTGCAAAGGCTGCCGGCGATGGCATTATTATCGGCGGCAGTAACTATGGTCAGGGTTCTTCCCGGGAACACGCAGCCCTTGTACCTATGTATTTGGGTGTGCGCTGCGTCATCGCCAAGAGCTTTGCCCGTATCCATGCGGCAAACCTGATCAATGCCGGTATCCTGCCTCTGACCTTTGCTGATCCTGGGGATTACGATAAATTGGAGCAGGGTGCAAAGCTGCAGCTGCAGAATCTGAAGGCTGGCATGAAGGCCGGTTGCATTCAGGTCACTGACGATCGAGGAAACAGTTTTGATGCTGTGTGCCAGTTAACTGAGCGGCAGCAGGCGATCCTGCTCTGCGGTGGTTTGCTGAACTATACAAGGGAGGCTTTATGATGACCCAGGTAGAAAAGGCCTGTGAAAGCTTCCGGGTGCTTTTGGAAGAACAGCTTGCCCGGATTGCCAATATGCAATCTGACAAGGTGGATTTTACCCAAAAAGATGTGGTTACCATCGGCCTTGTGGATGGCGACGGTATCGGCCCCATCATTATGGCTCAGGCAGAAAAGGTGCTGCGGAAATTATTGGCCGATGAGATCGAAAAGGGCAGTATCGTACTTAAGAAAATCGAAGGCCTTACCATTGAAAACCGGCTTGCCTTGGGCAAAGCTGTTCCGGAAGATGTGCTGGAGAGAATTAAGGCTTGTGATGTGCTGTTGAAAGGTCCTACCACCACGCCTATGGGCGGCAAGATGGAAAGCGCCAATGTGACATTGCGTCGGGAGCTGGATCTATATGCCAATGTGCGCCCCGTACAGATTCCGGAAGAGGGGATCGACTGGATCTTCTACCGGGAGAATACCGAAGGTGAGTATGTGCTGGGCAGCCGTGGTGTGGAACTGGATGGCATGGCGGTGGATTTCAAGGTCACTACCGATCTTGGCACACGGCGTATCGCCAAGGCAGCCTTTGACTATGCCCGGCAAAATCGCAAAAACCGGGTGTCCATCGTTACCAAGGCCAATATTATGAAAAAGACAGACGGCAAGTTTACGGCTATCTGTCACGAAGTGGCCGAAGAATACCCGGAAATCACGGTGGATGATTGGTATATCGATATTATGACGGCCAATTTGGTAAACAAGAATATCCGCAATCAGTTCCAAGTTGTGTTGTTGCCCAATCTGTACGGTGATATTATTACCGATGAGGCCGCTCAGATCCAGGGCGGTGTAGGTACAGCTGGCAGCGCCAATATGGGCGACCGCTATGCTATGTTTGAAGCCATCCACGGTTCTGCCCCTCGGCTCATTGAGCTGGGTTTGGGCGATTACGCCAATCCCCAAAGCATCCTGAAGGCGGAAGCCATGCTTTTGCGGCATATTTGCAGAACTGCTGCCGCTGAAAAGCTGGAATATGCTTTGGAGAACTGCGGCACAGCCATTACCGGTGACCGGGATGGTGCAACCTGCCAAAAGTATGCTGCTGATTTGATGGAAATGCTCTAAACAGAAAGCCGGATGCACTTACATAGTGCATCCGGCTGTATTTATAGATTGGGGTTATTTCAGGTTTTCCATCACGGAGCGAATACGGCTGCAGGTGCGGTCATAGCCTAAGATCTGCATAACGGTGTAAAGATCAGGGGAGTTCTGCTTGCCGGTTACAGCTAAGCGCAGGAAGGCGGAAACGTCAGCCACCGTGCCGGGGAAGGCGTCGGGGTCGGCCTTGTAAGCCTTCATATCGGTGGTAAAGCCAATTTCATTGGTAATGGCTTTGACCTTGTCGAACCAAGCGGCAGAATCATCCTGAATATCAAATACATTCAGGAACTTCTCCAGTACGTTCACGATGATAGCAGGGGAGAACTTCTGGTCGAACACAGGCTTTTCCAGATATTCGTCGTAGAAGAAGCCCATATAAGGCTTGGCCTCTTTCCAGGTGGCGATGTCCTTACGGGGCTTTTTGCCGCCTCTGCCGATGGCGAGAATTGCCTTGGCGTAGTCAGGGTCAGCAGAAAGCTTATTTGCAAAGTCAGCATCGAATTCCTCCGCCCATTGCAGCAGCAGGGTGTAGACCTTCTGGGCATCCATCCGGGCAATTTCGTTCTTGCTTACGTCAGTAAGCTTTGCATAGTCAAACAGGTTGCCGGCGGGGTTGAGCTTCTTGGGGCTGAACTTGAAATCCGTAGCTGGGGCATCAGGATTTGCTCTGCGCCAGTCTTCGTAGTTGGAGTTTAAGAGGGTCATAATATACTCATATACAGCCTCAACGGGGAAACCCTCTGCTTTGTAGAAGGTCAGCGCCAGCTCCGGGTCCTTGCGCTTAGAGAGCTTGCGCTTGGAAGTGCCGTCCATCTTCATCAGCGGGCCGATATGCACATACTTGGGCAGCTTGAAGCCCAGCGCCTTAAACAGCTGAATGTGGAAGGGCAGGGTGGGCAGCCACTCGTCACCCCGAACCACGTGGGTGGTACGCATCAGGTGATCGTCCACGGCGTGGGCAAAGTGATAGGTGGGGATGCCGTCGGATTTCAGCAGCACGTGATCCACATCGTTTTCCGTAATGGTCAGGTCGCCCTTGACCAGATCGTTAAACTTGAACTGGTTGGTGATTGACCCGGTAGAGCGGAAACGGAGCACCCAGCTTGCGCCGGCGTCAAGCTGCGCCTGGATATCCTCCAGGGAGCGGTCACGCCAAATGGCGTACTTGCCGTAATAACCGGTGGTCTCCTTGCTGGCCTCCTGCTTTTCCCGCATTGCGGAAAGCTCTTCTTCGGTGCAGAAGCAGGGGTAAGCCATACCTTCGGCTACCAGCTTTTTGGCATATACGTGATAGATGGCAGCTCTCTGGCGCTGACGGTAAGGGCCGTAATTGCCGCTGTCGCCGGTGTGGACAGCGCCTTCGTCAAAGCAGATGCCGTAGTGCTTCAAGGTGTCGATAAGCACCTCCACAGCGCCGGGAACTTCCCGCTTAGCATCGGTGTCCTCTACACGCAGAAACAGCACGCCGCCGCTCTGGTGGGCCATGCGCTCAGAGGTCAGACCTTGCACCAGGTTGCCCAGGTGGACAAAGCCGGTGGGAGAGGGAGCCATACGGGTGATGACTGCGCCTTCCGGGGCGTTTCTTAAGGGGTATTTTTCTTCCAGGCTTTCCGGAGTGTCGGTGACCTGGGGGAACAGTAAATTGGCTAATACCTGATAATCCATAAAAATTTACCTCGTGTTTAAAATTCTTTAGATAATATAACATATCTGCTATCGTAAAGTCAATTTCCCGTTGCGTTTTTCTGCCCGGTATGTTAAAATACGGATAAATTCCCTGAAATGAGGCATAGATATGGAACAGATCGTGGAAAAAAAGAGAATGCTGTCCGGCATTAAGCCTTCCGGTGACTTGACCCTGGGCTCTTACCTGGGTGCTATTAAGAATTGGGCAGAGCGGGCTGACAGCTTTGATTGTTATTATTTTATGGCTGATTTGCACGCAATTACCGTGCGGCAGAATCCTGCTGACCTGCGCCGCCGTACCTTAGAGCAGCTGGCTCAGTATATCGCCTGCGGCTTAGACCCGGAAAAGAATACGTTGTTTGTCCAGAGCCATGTGCGCCAGCACGCAGAGCTGGGCTGGGTGCTGCAGTGCTACAGTATGTTTGGCGAGCTTTCCCGGATGACCCAGTTTAAGGATAAGTCCGCTAAGAATGCTGAGAATATCAATGGCGGCCTGTTTACTTACCCCAGCCTGATGGCAGCGGATATTCTGCTGTATCAGCCTGATCTTGTGCCTGTGGGCGAAGATCAGAAGCAGCACGTGGAGCTGTGCCATACCATTGCCCGCCGCTTTAACGGCATTTATGGCGATGTGTTTAAGATCCCTGAGCCTTTCGTTCCCAAGGTCGGCGCCCGGATCATGAGCCTGACCAACCCCACTGCCAAGATGTCCAAGTCCGAAAACGAGGATACCGGCCGTGTGCTGGTGATGGATACCCCGGAAACCATTATGCGCCAGTTCAAGCGGGCCATTACGGATTCCGATACGGAAAACTGCGTCCGTTACGATAAGGAGAATAAGCCCGGCGTTGCCAACCTGATGACCATTTATTCTGCCTGCACCGGTAAGAGCTATGAGCAGATCGAGCAGGAGTTTGCAGGTCAGGGCTACGGCGCATTTAAGCCCAAGGTGGGGGAAGCGGTGGTAGAGACCCTGCGTCCCATCCGGGAAGAGGCGGAGCGCCTGATCAAGGACAAGGCATATCTGGAATCTGTGTACCGTGCCGGCGCAGAGAAGGCAAGCTATGTTGCTGAAAAAACTTTGCGTAAGGTTTATAAAAAAGTGGGATTTCTTGCAAGATAATAAAAATGCGTGTTGCCGAGCAACACGCATTTTTTACATAATGAAGTATAAAGCTATGGTCAGCAGTGCGCTTGACCGGTTTTCCTCGTTGTCGCCTGCCATTAATAGCAGCAAAAATACAATGGCCAGGTCGCCCATATCGAAGCCTTTGGGAAGGATCTGCTTTAGAAAATTGAATGGGGAAAGGTTTTGGGAGGAAAAGTTCTGCCGAACTTCCGGTTGCGGCGGTGGCGGTTGCTGCTTGGGCGGCGGCTCCTGCTTGATAGGATCTGCCATACGATTAAGCTTAAAAGACCCGTCCGGTTTTTGGGTATAACGGTTATACAAGCTTTCACCTCCCCATAAGTCCTGGAAGCATATTTGCCATTCTGGCTGCCTGCATGGCCCGTTCCAGACGGCTTAGGCGGTGGTGACCGATGTAGGGCCGCAGGGCGGCCAGGAGCGCCCGCTGATTGGGGTCTATGTTTGCGCTGCCTGCAACAGAAGAGAGCTTTTTTATCATATTTATGTCAATATCACCGAACATATTTTGCTGGGGCGATGGCTGTGGTGGCGGCTCAGTGGGTGCATTTGATCCCAAGGTTTGGGCAAACGCCATGATCTTGCTCATGGTTTCCGGGTCATTCATCACGGAGGAGAGCATCTGTTCCATATTATCCATAGGCTATTTTCCTATTTGATTCAGTAGCTGCTTTGCCTTCGGGTCGTTTAATAGATCTCCCAAGGCGTTTTTTGCCCCCTCCGCATCCCCGGCGCGAAACTGGTTCAGCGCTTGCTGCAGCTTGGCGCTGTCAGCCTTTTTGATCATTTCCATTAACTGCTGCCCGGCAGGGGATTTTGCCAGGCGCATGGCATCTTGCATAGAAAAATTGCCGGAATTTTGTTCCATATCGTTGCCTCCTGCCGAATTATCTGCTAAAATCATATCACTACCTGTACTACTATATGCTGCAAAGGAGCATTTGGTGATATATGAAGCTGCTTGTTTTTTCCGATTCCCATTCCTCTTTAAGCTTTATGCGCAAATGTATTGAGAAATTAAAGCCGGACGGAATTATCCATTTGGGCGATCATTATGATGACGGTGAGGCAATTCGGGAGGAAAACCCTAATATACTGTTTTATCAGGTGGCCGGCAACTGCGACCGTTATCGCTGCCCGCCCTCTGCCAGAGAAATGCTTTGCATCAAGATTGCCGGTGTTATGATTTTTATGACCCACGGGCATACTTATTACGTAAAGCAGGGCATTGGTGCATTTTTGAAGGCGGCAAGGGATTATGATGCCCAGGTTGCCCTTTACGGTCATACCCATATACCTTACTGCCAGCAGGAACCGGACGGGCTTTGGGTGATGAACCCCGGCGCTTGCGGCTACTATGGCGGCAGCGCAGGTCTTTTGGAACTGAAAGACGGGAAAATATCCGCCTGCAGACACATCACACAGGCGGATATTTGCTGATTAGACCCACAGGCAAAGCAGAAACAGGAAGATGGCAACGATCCCGGCGCAGGATGCGGCAATGAGCATCCGGTCCAATGCCTTTTGCAGAATATCTCTGCGGGTGGCTGCGTTGGGCAGGGAAATGGCTGGCTGAGATAAATAGCGGTTAATGTGCATAATGGCTGTTTTCATAGTGGTTACCTCCTTGTCTTTATGGCTGCAGTATAACCGATGAAAGGTACGATAAAACGGACTGAAAACATATCTTGCATATTTTGTCGAAATGTGGTATCATAGACCCAATCGAGTGGCCGGAGGTGGCTTTATGGATAAGATCAAAGAATTTTTTCAGAAAATCGGCAACGCTTTGAAGTCTTTTTGGGAAAAGACCGAGCCTGTCCGTGCAGCCTTGCATAAGGCCTGGAGATGGTGCTATAACCTGCGAAACATTTTGCTCACTGTGCCTGTGGCTGCGCTGGCTGCCATTATGGCTATTGTAAATATGGCCAAGCTGCCGGATAGTGTTATGATCAGCTGGCCTATGGTTCGTGATGGCGTTCTGCTGATCCAGGATATTATGATCAGTAAGTTGCTGGCGGTGTTTGCGCCTTTGGCGGTTACTGCATTTTGCCTGTTGATGGTTATCGCCTCCAAGCGGATGGTTTACCCCTGGCTGATCAGTGTGTTCTCTCTGGCGCTGCCCCTGTTCTTTTATTTCTGCAGCGTATTTCCCGCATAAGCTAAGCGCTGTCCGTTGGACAGCGCTTTTTATTTGAAAGGAGTCGGACGATGGAAAATTCAATACTTGCCCGGCTCAGCCGGGTGCTGCCCGGGTGGTACAAGGAAAATAAAAGAGATCTGCCCTGGCGGCAGGACAAAGACCCCTATCATATTTGGGTATCGGAAATTATGCTGCAGCAGACCCGGGTGGAGGCAGTAAAGGGGTATTATAGCCGCTTTTTGCAGGCGTTGCCTACGATTGCTGATCTTGCAAATGCCGACGATGAACTTTTGCACAAGCTGTGGGAGGGTCTTGGCTACTATAGCCGGGTGCGGAACTTGAAAAAGGCTGCCCAGGTGATTATGGAACAACACGGCGGTGTATTTCCCGGGGAATATGACAAGGTGATTTCGCTGCCCGGTATCGGCCAGTATACCGCCGGGGCAATTTGCTCTATTGCCTATAATCAAAAGACACCGGCGGTGGATGGCAACGTGCTGCGCTTGTATAGCCGCCTGCTGCTGGATGAGACCCCTGTGGATTTACCTGAAATGAAAAAGCGGGTAAATGGGGAGCTGGCTGCGGTTTATCCTGACTGTGCCGGGGATTTTACCCAGGCGCTGATGGAGCTGGGGGCTACAGTCTGCGGCCCGAATCGGGCGCCGGATTGCGAAAGCTGCCCCTGTAAGGATTTCTGCCTTGCCCATAAGCATAATAAAACAGATGTTGTGCCGGTGCGCCTTCCCAAAAAGGAAAGGCGGCAGGAGGATAAGACGGTATTCATCCTCACTTGTGGCGATCAGCTTGCGCTTAGCAAGCGGCCGGATACCGGCCTATTGGCTGGCCTTTGGGAATTTCCCAATGTTCCCGGAAGGTTAGACCCTGCTGCCGCTGTGCAGGCGGTTACCGAGATAGGTCTTAAAGTTGAAAATATCGAAAAGACAGCGGAGCGAAAGCACATTTTTACCCACATCCAATGGAATATGCGTGGTGTGTATATTTCCGTGAAAGAACCTTCCGGTGACCTTACCTGGCTCAGCCGTGACGAGATCCGCAATTCTGCCGCATTACCCACCGCCTTCCGGCAATTCTTGGAAGCTTAAAATCATTTTTTTCGTCAAAACCCACAAATCGGCCTGTGCGTATTTGTGCAGGCCGATAAATTTTTAAGTCTTTTTGAAAATAAATAGACCTAAAAAATGAGTTGTGTTAAAATTAAATTAGATGGAAAAAAGACCGGGGACAAGAGAACCGTCCCCCTGTCGCATTTTTTGGATGGCTTGACGATGCATTAGTATATATCTGGGAGTAGTCATGATGAAGAACCACCGGTATGGAAAATTTAGATTTAGTAACTATTATTCCTCATATGTTGCAGTTCTCTTTTTGATGACATTTTCGATTACAAGTATAGTATTGGATTTATCCCTTTTGCTTGCCGTATTTTCTGCAGCTTACGCCGCAATCTGGCTATGGACAATATTAACCCCACATTGTGAACAGTTTACTATTTGCAAGGATTCCATTATTGCCTATGCTGGTCGCAAGAGCCAAACAATACGTCTTCCTAGGAAATTAACCTTAGTAATATCATATGCTGATATTTGCCCACCATTTGCTATGCGTACTGCGGTTGAGAAGCAAACACATATCTTAAAGAACGTGTATGCAGTTTCGATTTTAAAAGAAATGCCAGTAGACGTTGTTCTAGAAACTTTGCATCGAAATCATGTGAAGCAATATACAACCAGTACGATTCGGCGTTCGTTTGATGATTATCTTTTCATCTATAGCTTCGTATGTTCACAAGCTCTATTTGATGAACTGGCATCCAACCGAGAATGCCTGCTGGTGATCCCTGAATCATTATCTAGCAAGGTATCTTTTGATTCAAATCTTGTGAAGGTTCACATAGACGGAACTTGCTAAGAGACCACGGGACGGGACAGACTAACTATTAAAAGTCGAAGACAGAGGACGGTTCTGCGTCTTCTGATTGACAAAGCGAAAGGGCAAGCTACGGCTTGCCCTTTTGTATTGCCCTTTGGCGCAATAATTTATAATTTGTAATTCGTAATTTATCATTGTTGTTATTTCCATATATTGTGGTTTTGGTTATTCCATATATTGTGGTTTTGGTTGACTTTACTCCACAAAATGTGTATACTATACTTGTTAAAATATTGATTTTGGCAGGTATGCAATATGGCTACAAAACGACAGGAACAATACGGAAACGACAGTATCCGATCCTTAAAAGGCGAGGATCGGGTGCGGAAACGCCCTGCGGTTATTTTTGGCTCTGATGACTTGGAAGGCTGCAAGCATGCGGTGTTTGAGATTCTTTCCAACGCCATTGACGAAGCCCGTGAGGGTCATGGCGATACCATCATCGTCACCCGGTATGAAGATCTTTCCGTCGAGGTGGAGGACTTTGGCCGCGGCTGCCCTGTGGACTATAACGAAAAGGAAAAGCGGTATAACTGGGAGCTGGTGTTCTGTGAAATGTACGCCGGCGGTAAGTACGGCGAAAATGGCGAGAACTACGAATATTCTCTGGGCTTAAACGGCCTTGGTTCTTGCGCAACTCAGTATGCATCCGAGTTCTTTGATGCCACCATCCGCCGTGACGGCTTCCGCTACGATCTGCACTTTGAAAAGGGCAGAAACAAGGGCGGCCTGAAAAAAGAGCCTACCGACCGTGGCCGTAAGACCGGCTCACTGTTTCATTGGAAGCCGGACAAGCAGGTATTTACCGACATTAATATTCCTGTGGAGTATTACCGGGATGTGCTGCGCCGCCAGGCTGTGGTAAACAAGGGCATCACCTTTAAGTTCCGCAATCAGGTGGGCAAGAAGTTTGAAGAGGAAGAATTCTGCTATGCTGACGGCATCAAGCAGTATGTTGATGAGCTGGTAGGGGAGAACGCCTTTACCATGCCTGTGTTCTGGGAGGCAGAACGCCGTGGCCGGGATGCGGAAAACCGCCCGGAAATGAAGCTGAAAATCACCACGTCCTTCTGCTTCAGCAAGCAGGTCAGCCACCTGGAATACTATCACAACTCTTCCTGGCTGGAATACGGCGGCAGCCCTGACCGGGCGGTGCGCCTTGGCTTTACCGCTGCTTTTGATAAGTATTTGCGGGATAACAATAAGTACAGTAAAAATGAATCCAAGGTGATTTTCCAGGATATTCAGGATAGCCTGGTACTGATCACCAACTGTTTCTCCACCATCGGCTGCTTTGAAAATCAGACCAAGAAATCGGTAAACTCCAAGTTTACTCAGGATTCTATGGTGGCATTCTTTAAGGATAAGCTTCAGGTTTGGTTTTTGGAAAACAAGCAGGAAGCAGATCGGGCGGCTGAGCAGATCCTTATTAATAAGCGGGCCCGGGAAAGTGCGGAAAAGACCAAGTCCAGCATTAAGAAAAACCTAAGCGCCAAGGTGGATATTACCAACCGGGTGCAGAAGTTTGTTGATTGCCGCAGCAAGGACGTGAATGTCCGAGAGCTGTATATCGTTGAGGGTGATTCTGCATTGGGCAGCGTTAAGCTTAGCCGTGACGCGGAGTTCCAGGGCATTATGCCGGTGCGTGGTAAGATCCTCAACTGCTTAAAAGCGGATTACAACAAGATTTTCGCTTCTCCCATCATTACCGACCTGATCAAAGTGCTTGGTTGCGGCGTGGAGATTCAGGGTAAAAAGTCCAAGGAGCTGTCTTCTTTTGATATTGACAGCCTGCGGTGGAACAAGGTGGTTATCTGTACTGACGCAGACGTGGACGGTTTCCAGATCCGCACACTGATCCTGACTATGCTCTACAGGCTTTGTCCTACCCTCATCCGGGATGGCTATGTGTATATTGCAGAATCCCCTCTGTTTGAGATCACCTGCAAGGACAAGACCTGGTTTGCTTATAATGAGCAGGAAAAGACAGTTATCTTAAAAGAGCTGGAAGGGAAGAAGTACACCCTGCAGCGCTCCAAGGGTCTTGGTGAAAACGACCCGGAGATGATGTGGATGACCACTATGAACCCGGAGACCCGCCGGCTCATTAAGGTTATGCCCGAAGACGCAGAACGTACCAGCCATTATTTTGATGTGCTTTTGGGGGATAACCTGACGGAAAGAAAGAATTTTATTGCGGAAAACGGCTCCAGATACTTGGAAATGGCCGATATTTCCTGATGAGAGGTATTTATGGCACGGAAGAAAAAAGAGCCTGAACAGGGCAAAAAGAAAGTAAATACCGATGGCATCGTGGGCCTTGTTGGCTCTACTACGGAACAGGCGATCTCCGAAACCTTGGAGATCAACTACATGCCCTATGCAATGTCCGTCATCGTATCCCGGGCCATCCCGGAAATCGATGGCTTCAAGCCTTCCCACAGAAAGCTGCTGTACACTATGTACAAAATGGGCCTGCTGAACGGCGGCAGAACCAAGTCTGCTAACATTGTTGGCCAGACCATGCGCTTAAATCCCCACGGTGATGCGGCTATTTACGAAACCATGGTGCGTCTTGCCCGGGGCAACGAAACTTTGCTGCATCCCTTTGTGGATTCTAAGGGTAACTTCGGTAAGGTTTATTCCCGGGATATGGCTTATGCCGCTTCCCGTTATACGGAAGCAAAGCTGGATAAGCTGTGCAACGAGCTGTTCAAGGATATTGACAATGACACGGTAGATATGGTGGATAACTACGATGCCACCATGAAAGAGCCCAGCCTGCTGCCCACCACATTCCCCAATGTGCTGGTTTCTGCCAATCAAGGTATCGCTGTTGGTATGGCTAGTAACATCTGCTCTTTCAATTTAGCAGAGGTGTGTCGTACTACCATTGAGCTGATGAACAACCCGGATCACGATATTTTATCTACCTTGCCCGGCCCGGATTTTTCCACAGGCAGCGAGCTTTTGTTCGATGAAAATGCTACCCGTGAAATCTATAACACCGGCCGTGGCAGCTTTAAGCTTCGGGCAAAGTGGCGCTACGATAAAAAGGAAAATGTGATCGAGATCTACGAGATCCCCTACACAACTACCACTGAGGCCATTATTGATAAGATTGCAGAGCTGAACAAGGCCGGAAAGATCAAAGAGATCAATGATATGCGGGATGAGACCGATTTAAGCGGTATGAAGCTTACCATTGACTTAAAGCGTGGCGTTGATCCTGAAAAGCTGATGCAGCGCCTGTTCCGTTTGACCCCCTTGCAGGATACCTTCCCCTGTAACTTCAATATCCTCATCGCCGGTATGCCCCGTGTTATGGGCGTGGCGGAGATTTTGGAGGAGTGGATCGCCTGGCGTATCGAGTGCATCAAGCGCCGCACCTTCTTCCAGGTGCAAAAGAAAGAAGAGCGGCTGCACCTGCTCAAGGGCTTGGAGCGGATTTTGCTGGATATTGACAAGGCTATCCGTATCATCCGGGAAACGGAGCTGGAGAGCGAAGTTATTCCCAATTTGATGATCGGCTTCGGTATTGACGAAGTGCAGGCAAATTATGTTGCGGAGATTAAACTGCGTAATATTAACAAAGAATATATTCTGAAGCAGACCAAGGCCGTCGATGAGCTGGAAAAGGAAATCGCTGACCTGAACGATATCCTTAAGAGCGCTCGCCGTCAGCAGAAGGTGATTATCAAGGAGCTGGAGCAGGTCATCGAAAAGTACGGCCAGGAGCGTAAGACGGAGATCATTTACGACAGTATCCTTATTGAACCGGAAAGCGAAGAGGAGCAAGTGCCGGATTATCCTGTAACGCTGTTCGTTTCCAAGGAAGGCTATATCAAGAAAATCACCCAGCAGAGCCTTCGTATGTCCGGTGAGCAGAAGTTCAAGGAGGGTGACAGCCTGGCGTTCTCTGTGGAAACCTCCAACAGAGCGGAGCTTTTGGTGTTTACCGATCAGTGCCAGTGTTACAAGACCCGGCTTTCTGATTTTGAAGACGGCAAAGCATCCCTTTTGGGCGACTATCTGCCTCAGAAGCTGGGTATGGATCCCGGCGAAGGTGTGCTGCAGGTATTGCTACCCGGTGATTACAAGGGCTTTGTGCTGTTCTTCTTTGAAAACGGCAAAGCGGCTAAAGTACCCCTGTCTGCTTATGAGACCAAGACCAATCGGCGGAAGCTTACCGGCGCTTACACCGATAAGAGCGCCCTTAAAACGGCAATGGTTATGGATAAGGATTGCCAAGTGGCAATTTATTCTTCTGATGGCAGAGCGGCGGTGATCTCTACAGCCCAGCTGCTGCCCAAGACTACCCGTAATACCATCGGCGTCAGCGCAATGTCTTTGAAGAAAAAGGCAACAGTGCTATATGCAATAAGGCTGGAGGACAGCGGCATTACCAACCCCAGCCGCTACCGCAGCAGAAACCTGCCTACCGCAGGCGCAATTTTGAAGGAGGAAGACTCCACAGAAAAGCAGATCGCTTTTGATGTGTGATTCCCATTATAATGAAGAAAACCATCTTGAATATTATAAAAGTCATTTTGGGTAGCGCCGTATTCGCTCTGGGCTTTGACTTGTTTTTAGCGCCCCACGGGCTCAATGCCGGCGGCATTTCCGGCTTGGCGATGATCTTCGTGGAGCTGACAGGGGCGCTATCCATCGGTCTTATCACCGCAGCTATTAATTTGCCCCTGTTTGCTATCGGTGGGCTGAAGGTTGGCAAGGAATTTTTCTGGCTCTCTGCTGTGGGTATGGTGGTCTGCTCTGTTTGTATCGACTTATTTACGTTTGTTCCACAGCCTGCCGTTGAGCCGCTGCTCTGCGCCCTGTATGGCGGCCTTGTGTGCGGCGTAGGTCTGGGCATTGTATTTGCAACCGGCGGCTCTACCGGCGGCAGCGATATTGTGGTGCGGCTTTTGAAGCTGCGGTGGCAGCACGTGCCCATCGGTATGATCAGCATGACCTTTGATGCCTGTGTAGCTGCGCTTACCGGTATTGTATTCTGGGATGTGACCAAGGCTCTTTACAGCGGTGTTGCTATTTTTGTTACCGGTAAAGTGATCGATACGGTAGTATATAGCTTTGACTTTTCCAAGGTTGCTATTATTATCAGTCCCCAATATGAGCAGATCGCTGCCGCTATTGACAGCAAGCTGGGACGGGGCGCAACATTTTTGGACGGACAGGGCTTTTATTCAAGGGTAGATACTAAGGTGGTGCTTACTGCTGTGAAACGGCAGCAGGTGGCAGAACTGAAAAAGCTGGTAATGGAGATCGATGAATCCGCTTTTGTGATCGTGCAGGATGCCCACCAGGTGCTGGGCGACGGATTTTCTATTTATTCCAAACATTCTTTGTAGGCAGAGAGGACTTGAAAGGAGGGGTACTATGAAACGAATTGCGGCGTTTTGCCTGTGCATTTTGCTGCTTGCCGGTCTTTCCGGCTGTGATCTGTGGCTTAGCGGCGACTATTCTAAGGTAGTGCCCCATTCTCTTCCGGCGGAAACACCGCAGACCAATAAGGTGGAAGTTTCTGATTATGGCGGTTTGCGGGATGCTATTGTTAATGCAGTTTCTTCCGGTACACAGGATGTAGTGATTTACTATCCTAAAGAAGACCCCCGCACGGTAAACTCATACATGGATGTGGCAGTTCGCTATGTAACTCAGGAACATCCGGTGGGTGCGTATGCGGTGACTGAAATAAAATATCAGATCGGTACCAACAGCGGCGTTCAGGCAGTTGCTTTGCAGATCGCTTATTCCAAGAGTACTGCTCAAATCCGCAAGCTGCAATCTGTTTCCGGTGTGGATGCGGCAAAGGAATTGATTGCCGGCGCTTTGGAAAAGTGCGAGGCCTCTGTTGTGTTTTATATGGATAATTATGACGGCACTGACTTCGTTCAATTCGTTAGCGACTATATAGACGCACATCCGGATACGTGCATGCAGCTTCCCCAAATTTCTGCTATGTCCTATCCTGAAAATGCTAAACAGCGGGTGGTGGAACTGGTATTCTCTTATCGAACAAGTCGGGATACGCTGCGCGCTATGCAGCAAAATGTGGCGGATATTTTTGCGTCTGCAGAACTGTATGTCAGCGGTGATGTGGATAAATGGGAAAAGTACACATTGCTGTATTCTTTGTTAATGGAACGCCACGATTATACGCTGCAAATTTCTATTACACCTGCCTATAGCCTTTTGCTCCACGGTGTTGGCGACAGCAAGGCCTTTGCCGTGGTATATGCCGCTATGTGCCGCCGGGCAGGCCTTAACTGTCAAACGGTTACCGGAACTAAGAATGGGGAAGTGTATACCTGGAATGTGATCCGGGAGGGTAACGTTTATTATTTTGTTGACCTTATCCGCTGCGATGAAGAAGGCGGTTTTCGTCGCCTGACAGCAGAGCAAATGACCGGCTACGTTTGGGATTATTCTGCCTACCGCTGATATTCAGGAATAAAAGAATTAATTTTTTCAAATAGGGTATTGACTTATCCGAAAAATCTGTTATAATTCCTTTTGTTCCGCGGGTGTAGCTCATCCGGTAGAGCGCCACCTTGCCAAGGTGGAGGTAGCGAGTTCGAGCCTCGTCACCCGCTCCAAAAAGAAGACGCCGACTTTTGTCGGCTTCTTCTTTTTTAGGTGACGAGACTCGAAGAATCAGTTCCAAC
>JAZSPA010000038.1:0-4145 GCA_045537165.1 Faecousia sp. | reverse complement strand
CATATTGCCCACCACCTGCATCTTAACATGCATGGTGTGCGCTGTGCCATCCTGCTCATCCATATTAAAATAGACATAATTATAGAACGCAACACGAACATTACCGCCACTTAAGCCATAACCGCCATCACGCAGCATCAGAGTTGCCTGCAGCATATGAGTGAAACCATCTTTATTGCTGGTAGCCAAGGTCCAACGCAGGCCAAGCTCATCCGTCTGGCTCATTCCGTTGGGGGAACGGAGGAACATATTCATACTGTTGGAAATAGTTGCACCATTTGTAATGGTGAAGTCTGCCTCAATATAGCCATTTGCAAAGGGAGTCTTTACATAAGCAGAACCCGTACCGCCGGTTGCGCCGTTAGCGTCGGTAGTCATAGTTCCGGTAGTGGCCCACACATCAGCATCAAGATCGCCGGTGGTATATTCGACAGGATTTATTGCGCAGTTAACCTTAACCGCCTTAGCGGGCATGGTAAAGGTATAAGTACCGTTACCGCCACTAATTTCAACCAGCTTGCCATCTGCATCGGTGACTGTCAGCTTTTCGGTGTTAAACAGCTTTTCGGGTACAGTCAGAGTAACAGTTTCACCGGCTGCGTATGCGGTACGAGCCTGCTCAGTAGGCGTTGCGCCAGCCTTCTTAGCTGCCAGGTCCTCCAGTACATCAACAGTAACGCCTTCGGGTGCAGTAACTGTATAAGCCTCAATCTCCTTAACGATTACATTGTTGATTGTTGCTCCAGCCTGAGAAACAAAACCAAACAGACCGCTGTTAGTAGATACTGCATACGCAGGATTCAATGCTGTTTCAAACAGTACCTGGTCGCCTGCAGTTACCTTAACCATATTGCCCAGTGCCTGCACTTTCACATGCATCGTGTAAGTAGGCGCAGGAGTAAAGTAGATATATTCAGAGTAAGCAACCTGAACGGCGCTAGCGCCAAGGCCATAAGCGGTTCCGTCCGTTGCTCTGCTGCGAATCATTAGAGTAGCCTGGGCCCTGTGGGTATGGCCGCCCTCATATTCGCCAATGGTTACATTCCAGCGAATACCAACCTCGCCTTCCGCATTGAAGGTAGGCGTGCGGACAAACATATTCAGGCCGTTGGAAACAGTCGTTTCTGTGCCAAGGGTAATGTCCGCCTCAATAGAGCCGTTGGTAAATGATTTTGTTGAGTAAATAGTTCCCGCTCCGGTCACGCCGTTAGCGTCGGTATTCAGAGTGCCGGCGGTCATCCAGTTCTCATCAAAATCGCCGCCCTCATATGTAGCGACAATTGTTTCGCCGCTCTCGGCAGTAGGAGTTGTGCTCTCAGCCCGGGCGATGGGAATCACGGGACCCATGCCAACGATCAGGCTGAACGCCAGCACGAAAGCAAGAAAACGTTTCCAGATGTTCATAAAAATCCATCCTTTCCGAATTAGAAAATGTACGGTTATGGAGCCTTTTTCGGAGTAATTTTCCACACTATGCCGCAAAAAGGGTATTTTGACCGATACTATTTCATTAATAACATTCTATCATAGCAGCCAGCTATGGTAAATGATTTAATCCGCTACATTTATATACCTATTTTGCTGTATGTAACCATTTTTGTGCAAGATTTACATAATAGTGGTAGACGCAGACAAATCCTTCCATTTCAAAAATATTTTTGTGCAAAATTATGTAAAGCGCTTTTCTTTTTAACCCAAATTATGGCATTATATCCATTCTAAGTCGTTCTCCCTATAAAGAAGGAGCGCCAGTTACTGCGGGTAAGCAGTAACTGGCGCTCCAGCAAATATAATATAATCTCCGTTACCCCAGGGCACGAATATCATTGATGGTTAAGCAAGGCTTAACCATCAACCTCGCAGCCATGGTCTCTCAGATCCTGACGCAAAGCTTCTACGTCCAGTGCCCGGAAAGGACAGCCTGCTGCCAACTTGTGAGCAGCAGCCGTACCGGCAGCTTCACCCATAGCCATACAAGTGGACATGATACGGGCAGGACCAAGGGCCTGACCCTCTGCTTCCACGCAGCGGCCGGCAGCCAGAATATTATCTGCGCCCTTAGGGATCATGCAGCTGAAGGGAATCTCCGTAATGCCCCGAAGTACACGCTTGCCAGCCTCAGCAAACTCCTGCTCGCCGGTACCGGCCTTGCCCTTGCGGAACAGATCAAAGTGACGGCCAGCCAGAGCCACAGTATCAGGGAAACGGGTGCCTTCCAACAGATCATTTTCCGTCAAAGCTTTTTCGGAAATAATGCGCCGTGTTTCACGAACGCCGGGGTAAGTAGCAGACAGGCGCAGGCGGCAGTTCTTACCGCCAGGAATATAATTGGGGAACAGCACCTCTGCCAGCACCCGAGCCCGCTGGCGGCCACGAAGGGTCAGATCCGTCATGCTCTGACCGTCAGTACCATCATAGCCCATGTGGCTGGTGCCGCCGTTGACCATAAACACGCCTTCCTGCATCATGGGGAAGATGATCAGGCCGTTATCCGGAACATCCAGCTCAGGATGTTCTTCAGCACATTTATCCGTCTGCGCCCGGAACCAGGGGTCGCCGCCCTCATTCAGGTATTTTTCCAGCTCAGCGGCATCCATGTTTTCCAAATGGATGACCAGGCCAACGCCGGTCATTTCGCCGGTGATCTTATCACCCTTATAGGTCTCAAATCCTGCGGCAGCAATTACGTCCGCATCACCGGTGCAATCAATAACAACACCGGCAGGCACATACTGCAGGCCGCTCTTATCTACAAAGTAAACGCCCAGCACCTTATCATCCTTGCGTTCTGCATCCAGAACGTGGGCATAATAGCGGATATGAACACCGGCTTCCAGCAGCATTTCGTCCATGACGCGCTTGCCGATCTCCAGGTCAAAGGTAAATTCGTCGTGGCAGCCCAGCCGATCCAGGCCGGGGTACTTATCGGTCTGCGCCATAACCGCAGGGCCAATGCCGCCATTGGCGGCCTTAATACGGTCCATAGCCTCTTCAAAAATACCGCCAACCGCCTTGCGGGGATGGGGGCAATCCTTATAGGCCAGCTTTTTTGCCACCATCTGGGGAAACGGGATAGAACCGTTGGTATGACCCAGCCAGAAAGGCAGCGCGCCGGAAGTGGCCGTTCCGCCTACTGCGCCGTTAAGCTCCAAAAGAAGGGTTTTCTGTCCATGGCGGGCAGCAGCAATGGCTGCGCCGAAGCCTGCGGGGCCACCGCCGCAAACTACTACATCATAATAAGAAAGCTCAACTGCTTTATTCATAGCAAATTACCTCCAATAAGATCTCCGGGAATTTTGAATACCAGCTTTTTCACCGGTATGCTTTCGCCCACAGCCAAACCGGGCAGGTGGGGTTCGCCGGGGAGCAGCACACACAGGTCGCCGGCAACCAGCGTAACGTAGGTTCTGCCCTCTGCAGTACAGGGCTCATTGTCCTTTTCTGCAATATAGGGCTGAAATTCCACCTTGCCTGCAGGCAGCGCAATTCTTTCCGTACCTGCGCCTAATACCTGCACGTCTACATAGCTCCGGTGGGTCTCAAAAACTTCCCCTTCCGTTTCATTGGTGCTGTATTCCATAACATTACAGAAGATCTCCTCCGTAACGTTATGGCGGCCATTGGCAAGAGCCGCCGGATCACATTTCTCAAGGAAAGCAACGCAAGCCTTCAGGCTCTCATCCATTATCATATTGTATTGGTCTTTTCCAATAAATACCATAGTTATTCTCCTGTTGTTTATGACCTCAGACGGGCCGATGACCCGCCTGGGGTTTATGCTTGTTACTTCATCTGAATGCAAATCGTTGCTGAATTATTTACTATTGCCTTCCAGGTATGCGTCGTAGGCATCCTGCAGAATAACCATATATTCCTGCAGGCCGCAGCGGTTAAGGTCGCTAAGGAAGCTATCCCAGTCTGCGTCAATGTCAGTTCTGCCGGAGATCCAGTTTGCACGGCGCTGGCTCACAGTCAGGTTAATATCGGTAACATACAGGTCAGCATCCGCGCAAACCTCGGGAGCGTAGAAGGGACGAGGCCAGGTTTCCTTGTTAATGATGTCCTTATACAGCTCATAGCAGGACTGCTTTACTACCTCTTCGGGGCTCAGGTTCAGCTTGGTTGCGTAGTCGTTGGAAGTGAAG
>JAZSPA010000021.1:0-30751 GCA_045537165.1 Faecousia sp. | reverse complement strand
GTCTTGGAGTAAGCAACGACAACCTTGCCGATGCGCTCACGCAGATCCTTCAGATCCTTGGCAACAGCCAGGATAGCCATCAGCTCGGAGCCAACGGCGATGCCGAACTTGGACTCCATCATGAAGCCGTCCAGACGGCCGCCGATGCCGATGATGATGTTACGCAGGGACTGAGCGCAGAAGTCGATGATCCAGCCCATTTCCACGCGCTTGGGGTCGATGTCCAGACGGCGCAGGCCCTTCTTAGCCAGCCACTCGTCGGTGTTGTTGCGTTCGTGCTGCATACGGGCGGTCAGAGCAACCATGGCCAGGTTGTGGGCGTTCATAATGTCGTTGATATCGCCGGTCAGACCCAGGGAGAACTCGGTCATGGGCATCAGCAGAGCGTTGCCGCCGCCGGCTGCAGTCCCCTTAACGTTCATGGTGGGGCCGCCGGAGGGCTGACGCAGAGCGCCGCCGGCATTCTTGCCGATGTAGCCCAGGCCTTCGATCAGACCCAGAGAAACGGTGGACTTACCTTCGCCGAAGGGGGTGGGGGTAACGGCAGTAACTTCGATGAACTTGCCGTCGGGCTTATCCTTCAGACGGTTCATAACCTTGATGAAGTCGATCTTGGGGGTCTTGCCGTAGGGGATGATTTCCTCTTCCAACAGGCCCAGCTTCTCGCGGAAGTAGTTCACGGAAGGCAGAGTCTTCTCTGCTTCTTCAGCGATCTGCCAGTCAGCGAACTTGGTGGGGTCCAGTCTTACAAGGCCCTTCTCGTCTACGTACTTGCCATTTTCGTCAAAAACAATTGCCATGGTATGTTTCCTCCTTAAATGTTGGTGCTGTTTACAGCACGTTGTTAAACTTATTTATACCACCGTAACATTGGCATGCTCCCGAATGAGAGCCATCACCTTGCCGGTTAGCACACTTTTTGTCACCGCTGCTTCAAACTCTGCGTTATAGTAGGGCTTCAGCTGTTCCACGGTCATATCGTTCTGCCGGGCGATCACCGCCACAGCTTCACCGATCTCTTCCTGAGTTGCTTCCAGGTCTTCCAGCTTGCAGATCTCAAAGATGGCAGCCTGATTCCGGAGCATTGCCTTTGCAGTAGGCTCGGCGTCTGCCCGAAGGGCTTCCACAGTGGTGTTCATAAAAGAGCAGTACATCTCCACGCTCAGACCCTGCCGGGAAAGCTGGGCTTCAAAGGACTTCATCTGCTCATTTACCGCAGCTTCCACTTCTTCAGAAGAGCAGGTAAATTCCATTGTCTCAGCAGCTTTGCTCAGCAGCCGATCCTGCAGATCCATCTCAGCCCGCTCATCGGTATAAGCCTGCATGCTTTCCTTCATCTTCTGCTGCATCTGCGCTAATGTTTCGCAGCCGCCCACTTCCTTGGCAAACACATCATCCATCTCATAAGGGGTCTTTACCCGAATCTGATGGATAACGCACTTAAACTCTGCGTCCTTGCCGGCCAACTCTGCTGCGTGGTACTCCTTGGGGAAGGTGACCTTCACAGTAACCTCTTCGCCGCAAACTTTATCCAGCAGCTGCTCTTCAAAGCCGGGAATAAACATGCCGCTGCCCAGCACCAAAGTCTGATTCTCGCCGGTGCCGCCGGGGAACTGCACGCCATCGCAGAAGCCTGCATAATCCAGCACCACCTCATCACCGTTTTCCGTAGGACGGTCGGTAACTTCAGCGATACGGGGGTTCTGCTGCATCAGCCGCTGCAGCTGACGGGTCACCTCTTCATCGGTGACGATGTGCCGGGAAAGGGTCTCGGCCAAGCCTTTGTATGTAAATGCCATTGGTCTTGCTCCTAAGTGTTATTGTTTTCCAACAAATATCATAACACATTTATTAATTAAAGGCAATCCTTGTTTCCCGTTTTTTCCACGGATTTCCTAAGTCCTTTGGGATTATACAAATAATTCTTGCAAAAACCAATATAGTTATGATATTTTATTTATAGTTTTTATCTATAGATTTTGAGGTGTCCATATGAACTACAATTATCTGCGTTATTTTTCCGTTTTGGCTCAGGTGGAGCACTACACCATCGCAGCAGCCCGGCTGGGTATTTCCCAGCCCTCCCTAAGCGCCGCCATCAATCACCTGGAAACAGAATTGGGCGGTGTACAGCTGTTTGAAAAGGTGGGCAGAAACATCCGTCTAACAGAAGCAGGCCGGTATTTCCAGGAGCGGGTGGACACTGCCCTGCAGGAGCTGAATACCGCCTCCATGACCCTGCGGGACTCTATGACCAGCGCCCCGGTGGTGATCCGTATGGGCATCGTTTCCGGTTTTTTACAGGGAACGGTTGCCCGTGAAATTGCAGAATGCGCCCGTCAAAACGAGCGCATTCGTTTCCGTATAATTGAAGGTTCTGCCGAAGAACTGATGGACCTTGTACGGCAGGAAAAGCTGGATATGGCCATCGTAGACACCACCAACCGGGACAGGAGTCTGCATTTCCGCAAGCTTTCTGAGCGGGGCTTTGCCGTGGCTCTGCCCAAGGATCACCCCCTGGCAGGCAACGAATCCCTCACCCCCCAACAGCTTGCTCACGAGCCCCAGATTGCCTTTAACGTAGGCGCAGAGTCAAGCTTCGGTATGTGGGCCAACGGAGAACCGGTGGAAGAGCGTATCCTATGCTCCGTAAATACCGCCCAAGTGGCGTTAGACCTGGTAGAAACCGGCATGGGTATCTGCATATTACCAACTTCTTGCATACAAAGCCGCAAAAAGGTCACCTTCACGCCCCTGAAAAACTGGCACCAGGCGCTTTATATGTGTATCCTGTACGACAAATGGTTAGAACCGCCGGTTTGGGGTTTTGTGGAGCAGCTGGTAAAAACTATCCGGGCTAAAAACAGTTAAATCCGGTACAGCCGTTTTCCGTTTTCCGTAGTGATGGCGCATACCTCTTCAAAGGTAAGGCCTTTGATCTGAGCCAAACGCTCTGCCATCCGGTACAGCTTTCCGGAATCATTCCGCTTACCCCGGAAAGGCTCGGGGGACATAAAGGGGCAGTCCGTTTCCAGTACGATTCGTTCAATGGGAATCGCCTGCGCCGCTTCTACCGCACGGCGGGCATTTTTAAAGGTAATGACGCCGGTAAAGCCGATGTACCAGCCCCGGTCTACCAGCCACTTAGCCATTTCCGCAGAGCCGGAGAAACAATGGAACACGCCGGTCACATCGGGAAACTGGCGAACAATATCCATGCCGTCCCCGTGGGCATCCCGTTCGTGGACAATCACCGGCAGATCTACTTCCCGAGCCAGCTCCAGCTGGGCGATAAACGCCTTCTTTTGGGTGTCCCGGGGAATATCCTCATAATAATAGTCCAGCCCGATCTCACCAATGGCTTTGACTTTGCTATGACGGCACAGGGCGCGGTACGCATCAAGTACCGCGTCATTTACTTCGTCGCAGGAATCGGGATGAGAGCCAACAGAGGCGTACAGATAATCATATTTCTCTGCCAGATTTATAATATCCTTAGACGACTGCAGACTGCAGCCGGCATTCATCACATATCCGATTCCCTGACCGGGCAAGCTTTCCAAAAGGCTTTCCCGGTCATTATCAAAAGCCGGGTCGTTCAGGTGAGCGTGGGTATCAAACAGCATAAGCGCTTCTCCTTTTCCTTTACTATATTAAAATATAATGCACTTTACCTTTTCTGGCAAGGTCTATTTTCATGCTTTCCTGCATAGGCTCTTCTTGCAAGGAGGGGTCAGTATGCCGCAAAACGAACAGTTCCACAAGCTGTCCTTAGAGGACAGGCAAAAGCTATCCCTCACCGGGGTAACAGAAGTGGTAAGCTTTGACGATACCGCCGTTGTGCTGCGCACCTGCATGGGTGACCTGCTGGTAGGCGGCAGCCAGCTACAGCTGAAAACCCTTTCCTTAGACGGAGGACAAGTGGCCGTAGAAGGGCATATCAGCCTGCTGCAATACGAAGAGCCCAAAGCCACCGGCGGCAACATCCTGCGCCGCCTGTTCGGATGAATCCCCCCTCCATCGCCGCCTACCGCCTTCTTTGCGCCATTTTACTGGGCATCGCCCTGGGGGTATTTTACGGCTTTCTGCGGCCATTGGGACGGCGGCACAGGCAGATTGCAGATCTTCTGTTTATCCTGGCGCTATACCCGGTTTGGATATTTTTTGCCTTTGGCATTGCCGGAGGTGACCTGCGATTTGGCTACACCTTGGGCCTTTTCGGCGGTGTTGTGCTATGGGAAACCACCTTTGGCAAATGGTTGCAGCCGGTATTTGCAGTATTTTGGCGTGCAATTTACAGAATTTACCGGTTTTTCACCCTGCCTTTTCGAAAAATTTTCAAAAAACTTGCAAAAATCGCAAAATTTCTCTTTGCAACCGGAAAAAAGTGGGTTATAATAAAGTGGAATAACCGTTTGCAAAAAGCAAAACGGCACGGAGGTGTAACCCATGGCAACGAAAAAGAGCTTTTTCAGCCGCTTTCGTCTGATCTATCGTCCCAGCTCGCCTCTTCTGAAGGGTCTGGTGCTTGCTACGGTCGTACTGTCTACGGTGACATTGCTGACTCTGGGCGCCATCATCCGTGATACCAACGCCAGCACAGAAGACCTACGCCAGCAGGCCGGTGAGCTTCTTCCTGAGAACGAAAAGCTGCAGGACAAGATCGATAATCTGGGCACTGTGGACAGCGTCAAGGACATCGCCAGGGAAGAAGGCGGTCTTGTAGACCCCGGCACCATTTTCTTTACCCCGGAAAATCCCGAATAAAACTTGGAGGAAATCAGTAACAGCATGGAGTTAACCGTCGGAGCCGTAGTAGAAGGCAAAGTAAAATCCATTACCAATTTTGGCGCATTTATTGCGCTGCCGGACAATAAAACCGGTATGGTACATATTTCTGAAGTATCCACCGGCTATGTCAGCGACATTCGGCAGCACCTGGCCGAAGGTCAGGATGTGAAGGTCATGGTCATCGCCATGGATGGCGCCAAGATCAACCTTTCCATCAAGCGCTTAGAAGCAAAGCCCCAGCAGCCCCGTACCGCTGCGCCCCAGATGCGCCGTGAGCGCACAGCCCCCACCCCGCCTCCCGCTCCCAAAACGGCCGACCAGCTGTTTGAAGAAAAGCTGAAGCAATTTATGACGGAATCTGACAGCAAAATCTCCTCTATCCGTCAGTACTCCGATCATCGCACCAGAAATCGCAGACGTTAATTTATCAAGCTGCTGCCCCCGGCAGCAGCTTTTTTACCGAAAGAGGATTCAACTATGGCAACTGTTCTTGTTACCGGCGGCAGCCGGGGCATCGGCGCAGCCACCGTGGCCGCCTTTACGGGTGCCGGCCACCGGGTATTTTTCCTGTATGAAAAAGACCACGCCGCCGCAGCCAGGGTGCGGCAGGAAACCGGCGCTACCGCCATCTGCTGTGACGTAGCCAGCCAGGAAAGTGTGGAGGCCGCCCTTTCTATTTTTAAAGAATTGGATATTTTAGTGTGCAACGCCGGCATCTGTCACACCGGTCTTTTCCACCAAATGGAAGAGGCAGATTTTGACAAACTGATGGATGTGAACGTCAAGGGCGTTTATAACTGCATCAAAGCCGCCACCCCGCTGTTTCTCAAAAAGCAAGCCGGCTCAATCGTAACCGTCAGCTCTATGTGGGGTCAAGTGGGCGCATCCTGCGAAGTGGCCTATTCCGCCACCAAAGGCGCAATCATTGCTATGACCAAGGCCTTAGCCCAGGAATTGGGGCCCAGCGGCATCCGGGTCAACTGCGTTGCCCCCGGCGTGATTTTAACGGATATGTGCAAAGAGGTGTCCCCCGAAACCTTGGATTATCTCAAAGAGCAGACCACCCTGGGCCGCAACGGCACAGCGGAGGATGTGGCAAACGCCATTTTATACCTTGCTGACGCTCCCTTTGTCACCGGTCAGGTGCTGGGTGTCAACGGCGGATTTATTATGTAATTTACAAAAGGAGAACATATTATGAAGCTTTCTATCGCTTGCGATCACGGCGCGCTGGCGCTGAAAAATATTATGGTGAAGCACCTGCAGGAAAAAGGCCACGAAGTGGTGGATTTTGGCACACATACCCTGGATTCCTGCGACTATCCCGACTTTGCCGCCCCAGCTGCCCAGGCAGTTGCCAGCGGCGAATGTGAGAAGGGCATCGTCCTTTGCACCACCGGCATTGGTGTTTCCATCACCGCCAATAAAGTAAATGGCGTGCGCTGCGCCCTGCTTTCCGACGTAATGTCCGCCCGGCTCACCCGGGAGCATAACGACACCAACATGATGGCTATTGGCGCAGGTGTGGTAGGCCAAATGCTGGCTCTGGAAATTCTGGACACCTGGCTTGGCACAGAATTTTCCCACAACGAACGCCACCAGCGGCGCATCGACAAGGTGATGGCTTTGGAAAACCGCTGATCCCCTTGCATTTTACGGCATCCGTGTTATAATGAAATCAGACAGCATATCTGTCATATTAAAAGAAAAGAGGAACTTAATTATGAAGAAGATTTTGTGTATCGCTCTTGCTCTGATGCTGGTTCTGTCTTTGGCAGCCTGCGGCGGCGCCGGTATGAACGGCGGCAGCAACGAAGTGGGTAAGTACTACCTGCACAGCATGGAAACTGAAGGCATGTCCATCGGCCGTGAATTCTTCACCGCTATGGGTATGACCGAAGAACAGCTGGACGAATATATGTTTATCGAGATCACTGCTCCCGGCAAGGCTACCGTGACCATGGAAGGCGAAACCGTTGATATGGAATACGACGCTACCTCTATGTGGCCCGTAGATGAGCCCGACGAGAAGGCCAACTGCACCGTTGCTGACGGTAAGATCACCCTGGAGATTGAAGGCTCTAAGGTCATTTTCGCCAAGAAGTAATTGCATACATCCAACCCGCAGGCGAAATTGCCTGCGGGTTTTCCTTGCATTGGTGAATTATACTGCAGGCGTTTTGACGCCTGCAGTATTTTTTGTCATTCTGTGTATTTTTTTCTTGCACATAAAAAAAGATAGTTGTATAATAAAGCATACGATTTTTTAATTTACTTTTGGAGGGTTCTTTATGTCTTGTAATGTTCGTCCCGCTTCCATGGAGCGGATCACCAATTTTGAGCTTGCCAACGCCTTTATCGACGAGCAGGTAGCCCTGGTTCGTGAGCAGGTAGGCGATAAGAAGGTTCTGCTGGCTCTTTCCGGCGGCGTAGATTCTTCTGTAGTGGCTGCCCTTCTCATCAAGGCTATCGGCAAGCAGCTCATCTGCGTTCACGTCAACCACGGCCTGATGCGTAAGGATGAGTCCGAGAACGTTATTAAAATCTTCAAGGAAGGTCTGGATGCCAACCTGATCTATGTGGACGCAACCGACCGCTTCCTGGATCTGCTGGCCGGCGTTTCTGACCCCGAGCGCAAGCGCAAGATCATTGGCGCTGAGTTCATCAATGTGTTTGCCGACGAAGCAAGAAAGCTGGACGGCGTTTCCTTCCTGGCTCAGGGTACGATCTACCCCGATATTTTGGAGAGCATTAAGGCTGCTGAGGGCAAGAAGGCTGTTAAGTCCCACCATAACGTAGGCGGCCTGCCCGAGGACCTGCAGTTCCAGCTGGTAGAGCCTATCAAGCTGCTGTTTAAGGACGAAGTCCGTGTCGTAGGTGAGGCTCTGGGTCTGCCCCACGGCATGGTCTACCGTCAGCCCTTCCCCGGCCCCGGCCTGGGTGTCCGTTGCCTGGGCGCTATCACCCGGGATCGGCTCCACGCCCTGCGGGAAGCTGACGCCATTTTGCGTGAGGAGTTCGATAACTGCGGTCTTACAGAAAAGGTATGGCAGTACTTTGTGGTCGTGCCGGATATCAAGAGCGTTGGCGTTAAGGACGAAAGCCGCTACGAAGGCTGGCCCGCCATCATCCGCGCTGTCAACACCGTGGACGCTATGACCGCCACCGTAGAAGAGATCCCCTACGCTGTTCTGCACAAGATCGTGGCCCGAATCACCAACGAAGTAGAGGGCATCAATCGCGTTCTGTTCGATCTAACTCCCAAGCCTGTTGGCACCATCGAGTGGGAATAATATGAAATTTGCCCTCTGCGGTTTTGCAGAGGGCTTTTTATAACTTTTCCTTCTATAATTTCACAAAAATAAGGGGTTATGTGCAAACTGCTCAAATTTTACCCAAGAAAAATATGTAAATCCGCCAAAATCTCAATTGACTTTTGTCGGTTTTGCTGGTAATCTTAGTATATATGTAAAACCGCAACGAAATATCGCTCAATCGCTCGATACATCACAAATGATATGGATTTGAAGTTTCTGCCCGGACGCCGTAAATGACCGGACTATCGATCGCGCTGTTCCTTACCTGTAAGGACAGTTAAACCGATAGGGTAGTCGTATACCTCTATCGGTCTTTTTTGTTTTTATGGGCAGTTTTTAAATGTATCTTTACCCAAAAGGGTTTTGATAAAAATAATTTAGGAGAGAAAAAGAATGAAAAAGTTTATCGCACTGCTTCTTGCCCTGGTTATGGTGCTGTCCTTTGCTGCCTGCGGCGGCGAGACCACCAAGGATGAGGCCCCCAAGTTCAAGGCCGGTTTCATCTTCCTGCACGACGAAAACTCCACCTACGACCTGAACTTCATGAACGCTGCCAAGGAAGCCTGTGAGGCTTTGGGTGTTGAGTACATGATCAAGACCAACATCGACGAGTCCGAAGCTTGCTACGACGCAGCTGCTGAGCTGGTTGACGCTGGCTGCACCTACATCTTCGCCGATTCCTTCGGCCACGAGCCCTACATGCTCCAGGCTGCTCAGGAATTCCCCAATGTGCAGTTCTGCCACGCTACCGGCACCAAGGCTCACACCGCAGGTGTTGCCAACTACCACAACGCTTTTGCTTCCATCTACGAAGGCCGTTTCCTGGGTGGCGTTGCTGCCGGTATGAAGCTGAACGAGATGATCGCTGCCGGTGAGTTCACCGCAGAAGAGGCTAAGGTTGGCTACATCGGCGCATTCCCCTACGCTGAGGTTAAGTCCGGTATGACCTCCTTCTTCCTGGGCGTTCGCTACGTTTGCCCCACCGCTACCATGGACGTGACCTTCACCAACTCCTGGTACGAACCCACCCTGGAAAAGGAAGGCGCTGTCAAGTTGATCAACAACGGCTGTAAGCTGATCTCTTTGCACGCTGACTCCATGGGCGCTCCCACCGAGTGCCAGAACAGCGATATTCCCTTCGTATTCTACAACGGCTCCGCTAAGGACGCTTGCCCCGACACCTACATCGTTGCCTCCTACATCAACTGGGCTCCCTACATGAAGTATTCCATGGAAGCTACCATGAAGGGCGAGACCATTGCTGCTGACTGGATCGGCACTCTGGAAAACGGCGGCGTTGCTCTGAAGGACCTGAACGAGGCTGTTGCCGCTGAAGGCACCGCTGCAAAGCTGGAAGAAGTTAAGGCTGCTCTGATGGACGGCACTCTGAAGGTATTCGACACCGACACCTTCACTGTTAACGGTCAGAAGGTAACCAGCTACCTGGCTGACGTTGACGACATGGGCGACTATGTTGGTGAGACCGAAGTCATTGCTGACGGCTACTTCCATGAATCCGAGTACCGCTCCGCTCCCTACTTCGACCTGAACATTGACGGCATCACCAACCTGGACAACTAAGGATTTTTAAGGGAAGCCCTGGAAACAGGGCTTCCCTACTCAATCTGTCAAAACCATTTTTAACAGACCCACAGAGGTCAAGGAAGCCCCAAAGACAAGCAAACCGAACGCGTCGGCGTACATAGGTACGGTAGTCGTTCGGTTTGCGCAGTAAGTCAAAACACCTTGCGCAGCAAGCATTTTTTGAATGTTATAATCATACGCATAGGCGGGATAAGCACCCGTTAACTATGATAATCTTTACCAATATTAAATTGGTGTTTTGGCGGTTTGGGTCTTCCTTGCCCTCTGACAGAGCTGTAAAGGGCAGCCCAGTGACCATTGAGCCGCTGAGTTGCCCTTTGCTGTTCTGTACCATAATTAAACTGGAGGATGAAGCCTTTGGAAACAAATGTAGCCGCTGTAAAAATGCGTAATATCACCAAAACCTTTGGCCCTGTTGTAGCCAATGATAAGGTATGGCTGGACATCTACAAAGGAGAGATCCTTGCCCTGCTGGGCGAAAACGGCAGCGGCAAGACTACCCTGATGAATATGCTTTCCGGCATTTATTATCCCGATGAAGGCGATATTTACATCAACGACGAAAAGGTGGTCATCCGTTCTCCCAAGGATGCCTTTACCCACGGCATCGGCATGATCCATCAGCATTTCAAGCTGGTGGATGTGCTCACTGCCACGGAAAATATCATCCTGGGCTTAGAAGGTAAGCTGGACCTGAAAACGGCGGCGGATAAGATCCGTCAGATCTGCGATACCTATGGCTTTGAAGTTGACCCCAACCAAAAGATCTACGATATGTCTGTTTCCCAAAAGCAGACTGTGGAGATCGTGAAGGTGCTGTTCCGAGGCGCGGATATCCTCATTCTGGATGAGCCCACCGCTGTGCTCACCCCGCAGGAGACCGATAAGCTGTTTGCCGTGCTGCGGAATATGCGCAACGACGGAAAGGCCATCGTTATCATCACCCACAAGATGCACGAGGTAGAAGCCCTCTCTGACCGGGTAGCCATCCTCCGCCAAGGACAGTTCGTGGGTGATATGCTCACCAAGAATACCAACGCCCAGGAAATGACCGATATGATGGTAGGTCACGCCGTAACGCTGAATATCGCCCGGCCTGAGCCGGTGGATCCCAAGCCCCGTATCGAGGTCAAAGACCTGACTGTTCGCTCCATTGACGGCGTTTTGAAGCTGCAGGATGTTTCCTTTACCGCTATGAGCGGTGAGATTTTAGGTATCGCCGGCATCTCCGGCAGCGGCCAGAAGGAGCTTTTGGAAGCCATCGCCGGTTTGCAGCCGGTGGAAAACGGCTCTATCTGCTATGTAGAAGATGACGGGACCCGGGACGAGCTGCTGGGCAAAGACCCCTTGACCATTGCGGAAATGGGTGTCACCCTTTCCTTTGTGCCGGAAGACCGTTTGGGTATGGGTCTGGTGGGCAGTATGGATCTTAGCGACAATATGATGCTCCGTTCCTTCAGAAAGGGCCGTAGCTTCTTTACTGACCGAAAAAGCCCCAAGAATCTGGCTAAGCAGGTGGTTGACGAGCTGAGCGTGAAGACCCCCAGTATCGACACCCCGGTCAGAAGGCTCTCCGGCGGCAACGTGCAAAAGATCCTGGTAGGCCGTGAGATTGCTTCCGCGCCCAAGGTACTGCTGACTGCTTATGCCGTCAGAGGCCTGGATATCAACTCCTCTTATACCATTTACGATCTGCTGAACCAGCAAAAGCAAAACGGCGTGGCCGTTATCTATGTTGGCGAAGATCTGGACGTACTTCTGGAGCTTTGCGACCGTATCTTAGTGCTGTGCGCAGGCAAGGTCAGCGGCATCATTCCCGGCAGGGGCGCTGAAAAGCAGGAAGTGGGTATGATGATGACCCGCCTTGGAGGTAACAACAATGCATAAAACAAAACAGCCTCTTTTCCATATCGTCAAGCGGGGGGATATGCCCTGGTATTTTGGCTGGTGCGTCCGGGGGATCGCCATTGTGCTTGCCCTGGTTTTCTGCGGCCTGATCACCATGCTGGTCACCTCCGAGAACCCCATTCAAGTTTTTGCCACCATTATTGACGGTTCTTTCGGCACCAACCGTAAGCTGATGGTGCTTCTGCAGAACACGGCTATGCTGCTGTGTATTTCCCTGGCGCTCACCCCCGCCTTCAAGATGCGCTTTTGGAACATCGGCGGCGAAGGCCAGGCTCTGGCCGGCGCGCTTGCTGCCGCCGCCTGCATGATCCTGATGAAGGATCAGCCCAACGCGGTGGTGCTGCCCTGTATGATCGTCACCAGTATCCTTGCCGGTGCGCTGTGGGGCGCGATTCCCGCCTTCTTTAAGGCAAAATTCGGCACTAACGAAACCCTCTTCACCCTAATGATGAACTATATCGCCATCCAACTGGTGGCCTACTTCTCCGTTGTGTGGGAAAACCCCCGTGGCTCCGGTAAGATCGGCGTTATCAACCCCGGCACCAAAATTGGCTGGTTCCCCGAAATTTTGGGCAACAAATATGCCCTGAACATTATTATCGTAGTCGTGGTGACCATCGCCATGTTTATCTACCTGAAATATTCCAAGCAGGGCTATGAGATCTCCGTGGTTGGCGAAAGTGAACGCACTGCACGGTACATCGGTATCAAGGTGGAAAAGGTTATCATCCGCACCATGCTTATTTCCGGCGCACTGTGCGGTCTGGCAGGTCTGCTGCTGGTGGGCGGCACTAACCACACTCTGAATGCCGACATTGTAGACGGCAGAGGCTTTACTGCCGTTATGGTATCCTGGCTGGGCAAGTTTAACCCCATTTGGATGGCCTTCGCCAGCTTCCTGTTGGTGTTCCTGCAACGAGGCGCCGGTGAAATCGCCACCGATTTCAGCCTGAACGCCTCCTTCGGTGATATCCTCACCGGCATCATCCTGTTCTTCATTATCGGCAGCGAATTCTTTATCCGCTATAAGCTGAGCCTGACCAGAACATCCAAGAAGGAGGAGAAATAACTATGTTGCAAGCCATTATTTCTTTCCTCCCCCGTGCCATCGCTCAGGGTACGCCCCTGCTGTATGGCGCTACCGGTGAGATCATCACCCAAAAATCCGGCAATATGAATCTGGGTATTCCCGGCGTTATGTATGTGGGCGGTATTTGCGGTGTTATCGGCGCATTCATTTACGAACAGAGCCTTCCCACCGCTGACGCTATGAATCCCTTCCTGGCAGTTTTGATCCCTACGCTGTTCTGTCTGCTGGGCTCTTTGCTGATGGGTCTGCTGTTCTGCTTCCTCACCGTTACCTTAAGAGCCAATCAGAACGTTACCGGCCTTGCCTTAACCACCTTCGGTGTGGGCGTGGGCAACTTCTTCGGCGGCTCCTTGGTAAAGCTTTCCGGCGCAGATATGCCTTACCTGGCCCTGTCTGCTACCTCTAATTGCTTCAAAAAGACCCTGCCCTTTGCAAAGGATACCGGTATTTTCGGTGAGCTTTTCCTGAACTACAGTTTTCTGGTATATTTGGCCATCGCGCTGGCCCTGGTCGCTTCTTATATCATCAAGCGCACCCGCACAGGTCTGCACCTGCGGGCTGTGGGCGAAAACCCCAACACCGCCGATTCTGCCGGTATCAATGTCAACCGGTATAAATATATGGCTACCTGCCTGGGTTGTATGGTTGCCGGTTTGGGCGGTCTTTACTATGTTATGGACTATTCCAGCGGCATCTGGGCCAACAACGCCTTCGGCGACAGAGGCTGGCTGGCCATCGCCCTGGTTATCTTTACCGTGTGGCGGCCTAACGTAGGCGTTCTTGCTTCCTACCTGTTCGGCGGTCTTTACATTCTGCACATGTACATTCCCTCCGGCATGAACCTTGCCGTCAAGGAGCTGTACAAAATGCTGCCTTATTTGGTTACCATTATCGTCCTGATTATTTCCTCCCTGAGAAATCAGAGAGATAAGCAACCCCCTGAATCTCTGGGTCTGCCCTACTTCAGAGAAGACAGATAATATCGCGGAGGTATCCATAATGAACTTTTTGGAAGAGCGTATTGTAAAAGACGGAAAAGTAAAGCCCGGTAATGTGCTAAAGGTAGATAGCTTCCTGAACCATCAAATGGATATTTCCCTGATGGAGGAAATCGGCCGGGAATTTCACCGCCGGTTTGCCGATAAGCCCATCACCAAGGTGCTGACCATTGAAGCCTCCGGCATCGGTATCGCCTGCTTTGTGGCAAAGGAATTTGGTGTTCCTATGGTATTCGCCAAAAAATCCCATTCCATTAACATTAACTCTGATGTTTATGTTTCGGAAGTGGAATCCTTTACCCACAAAAACAAAAATCAGGTCATTGTTTCCAAGCAGTTCCTGAGCGAAGATGACCACCTTTTGATTATTGACGACTTTTTGGCAAACGGCTGCGCGCTGCAGGGCCTGATCGCTATCGCAAAGTCCGCCGGAGCAACCGTGGAAGGCATCGGCATTGTCATTGAAAAGGGCTTCCAGATCGGCGGACAGGTAATCCGCAATCTGGGCATCCAGCTGGAATCCCTTGCCATCGTTGACGCTATGGACGCCGAAACCGGCACCATCACCTTCCGGGAACAATAATTGTGCTGCAAGCACACATCGTTTGCCCACAGGGCAACATCATTTTGCCGTAGGCAAACATCATTTCCGTTATGCGGAAATATCATTAAATAAGGGCAAGCGAGAAATTTCCCGCTTGCCCTTTTGCTTTGTCAATCAGAAGACACAGAACCGTCCCCTGTCTTACATCGTTTGCCCGCAGGGCAACATCATTTTGCCGTAGGCAAACATCATTTCCGCTATGCGGAAACATCATTAAATAAGGGCAAGCGAGAAATTTCCCGCTTGCCCTTTCGCTTTGTCAATCAGAAGACACAGAACCGTCCCCTGTCTTACAAATCGCCCTGCACAAATCCGTGCAGGGCAATTTGTAGCTTTTGACGAAAACGAGTGTCCACTAAAAAGAGGACACCGGTTTTTAATTGTCACATCAGCAACACTATAATGCGTTACAGTCGGCCTACGGAATACCGCTTGCCCTACTGCATAATGTTTACATTTTGTTTATAAATAAATCTTATGACGCCTATTGACAATCACGTGATTATATGATACTATCAAATCACCACAAGAAAAAGGAGGTAAGCCAATGCAGTGGAACATTCCCGGCACGGTGCTCACTGCCCCTGTTGCAGAGGTAGGCCAAACGGAAGAAAAGCTCTCGGCTATGTTTTTAGGAGGCGGCATGGTGCTCAGCCAAGTATCTGCAGTCACCGGCCTTGAGCCCTATATCATCCAAAACTGGGTGCGCCGTGGCTTTTTAACAAAGCCGGTAAACAAAAAATACACCCTGCGCCAGCTTTGCCGCATCCTGAACATCAATATGCTGAAGGACGCTTTGCAGATGGAGCAGATCTGCAGCCTGCTGACCTATATCAACGGTCACCTGGACGATGAGCGGGACGACCTGATCGACGACAGTCAGCTTTATTTCCTGTTCCTGCGGATCGCCGCTTATCACCGGCAAATGAAGAACAACGATGGCCGGGATGCATACATCCAGCAGGTGCTGGCGGACTATGAAGAGCCTGTTCCCGGCGCAAGAGAGCGGGTAACAAAGGTTCTGCAGGTCATGCTCACCGCCTGGGCAGCAGCCTGCCTGCGGCAGCAAGCCGTAACCATGGCAAATAAATTGAAAATTGACTGATCTGAAAGGAGAATTTATATGATATACGGTCAATACAGAAAAGTTTTTAACACCCCCGACCCCATTAACCTGAAAAAGCTGGGCAAAGCCATTTTGCTAGGCGCTCTGATCTTGCTGCTGGTTGTAGGCATTCTCACCAGCTTTTACACTGTAGACGATAAGCAGCAGGCAGTGGTGACTACCTTTGGCAAGGTCACGGACATCACCGGCCCCGGCCTGCACTTTATGCTGCCCTTCGGCATTCAGCAAGCCCACATGGTAGACGTAAATGTTTATCAGAAGATCGAGCTGGGCTACGTATCTGACGGAAACGGCAACACCAAAACCGTAAATGACGAAAGTGTTATGATCACCGGCGACTACAACATCGTCAATGTGGATTTCTTCGTAGAATATAAGATCTCCGACCCGGTGCAATACCTGTTTTCCGCCAACGACCCGGCGCTGATCCTGAAAAACCTGATCCAAAGCCAGGTACGTAATGTAGTAGGCTCTTCCACCGTTGATGCTGTGCTTACCGACGGCAAGGAAAACATCCAGCTGCAGGTCAAGGAGCTGGTAACAGAAATTTTGACAGACTATGACATCGGTCTGACCCTCATCGACGTGCGTATTCAGGACGCAGAGCCCCCTACGGCTGCTGTTGTGGAAGCCTTCAAGGCTGTTGAAACCGCCAAGCAGAATGCCGAGGCCGTGCTCAACGATGCCAAGGCTTATCAAAATGCAAAGCTGCCCGAGGCTGAAGCCAAAGCAGATAAGCTGCTGCAAAACGCCCAATATCTGAAGCAAAAGCGCATCAACGAAGCTGTTGAAGCCGTAGCCATGTTTAATGCTATGTATAATGAGTACGCCCAAAACCCCGGCATCACACGCTCCCGTATGTATTATGAGGCTATTTCTCAGATCCTGCCCGGTGTAAAGGTGTATATCAACACCGGCGACAGCAATTCCATGAATATGCTGCTGCCCCTGGAATCTATCGTAGGAGGAAACTAATATGAAAAAAACAATTTGGATCGTCGCCATCGCTGTGATCGTGGTGATTCTCGCCCTTTCCTCTGTGTATACCGTTCAGGAAGATCAGTACGCCTGCACCTTCCGCTTTTCCGAGATCGTCAACACCGAAACGGAAGCCGGCCTGCACTTCAAGATTCCCTTTATTGATTCTGTAAAATATTTCTCCAAGGCCACTCAGCTGTATGACATTCCTCCCTCTGCGGTGATCACCTCTGATAAGCAGAATATGACCGTTGACTGCTACATCCTGTGGCACATTCAGGACCCCCAGCAGTTCTACCGGGCATTGGGCACTACCTCTGTAGCAGAAGATCGCTTGGACGCCATCACCTACACCGCCCTGAAAATCGCTTTGGGCAGCCTGAAGCAATCCGACATTATCAATATGAATGACGGCGGTGAGCGCAACGACATTTACGAATCCATCACCACAACCGTTAATGCTCAGGCCAAGTCCTACGGCATTGAAGTAGAGGATGTAAAGATCAAGCGCTTTGACCTGCCCGAATCCAACCAGAATGCTGTGTACACCCGTATGATCTCTGAGCGTAACCAGATGGCAGAAAAGTTCACCGCCAACGGTAACTACGAAGCCTCCAAGATCGTTAACGACGTAGACAAGCAGGTAAACATCATCGTTTCCAATGCTGAAGCCCAGGCTGCTGTGCTGGAAGCTGAAGGCGAAGCGGAGTATATGCGCCTGCTGGCAGAGGCCCACAACACCAAGGATAAGCAGGAATTCTATGAATTCATCCTTGCCCTGGATGCTTTGAAGGCCAGCCTTACCGGCGACGAAAAGACCATCATCCTGGATCAAAATTCTGACCTTGCCCAAGTCCTTATGGGCGCAGCGCACTAACAAAACAAACCCTGCACGGCAATGCCGTGCAGGGTTTATAAATATTAGGCAGAATTTCCGGGATAAGATTACTCTTCCTTGCCCTTGCTCAGCATCACGTTGACCAGGATGCCCAGGATCAGGGCGCAAGCAGTGGTAGTGATGTAAACTTCACCGATGCCCATTGCCATACCGCCGATGCCGGGGATCAGAATAACGGCAACTGTAAACAAATTGCTGTTCTTATTCAGGTCTACCTTCTGGATCATCTTCAGGCCGCTGACAGCGATAAAGCCGTACAGGGTAACGCAAACGCCACCCATAACGCAGCCAGGAATGGAATCTAAAAATGCAACAAAAGGTCCAAAGAAGGAAATGATGATGCACATAATAGCAGCGACGGAAATGGTGATAACGGAAGCATTACGGGTGATGGCAACACAACCAACAGACTCGCCGTAGGTAGTGTTGGGGCAGCCACCGAAGAATGCGCCGGCCATAGAACCAATACCGTCACCCAGCAGGGTGCGATGCAGACCAGGCTCTTCCAGCAGGTCAGAACCGATAATGGAAGACAGGTTCTTATGATCAGCCAGGTGCTCAGCAAATACCACAAAGGCAACAGGCACGTAGGCAACAGCAATGGTGACGACTCTATTCAAAGTCAGCTCATTGATGCCCTTAAAAGCCTCCAGGAAGGTAAATTCCGGAACTGCCAGAATGTTCACATTCTGGAACAGGGAGAAATCGACTACCTTCAGCGCGGCATTACCGGTAGCTTCACCAATCAGGGTGAAGATGGTAGCAGTAACATAACCAGCGGCAATACCAATGATAAAGGGGATCAATTTTGCCATCTTCTTGCCATAGGTAGAGGCCAAAATAACTACCAGCAGCGTCACCAGCGCGCAGGTCAGAGAAACCCAGGCAGCTGAATCCATAATAAAATAAGAGGAAATACCGAAAGTGGTCTTTGCACCGTATGAGAACACATCGTTAACAGCTGCGCCGGCAAGAGACAAGCCGATCAGAGCAACCGTCGGTCCAATAACACAGGCAGGCATAACCTTATCGATCCACTTAATGCCGGCAAGCTTAACCACCAGAGCGATAACCACATATACAAGGCCTGCAAACACAGCGCCCAAAATCAGGCCCAGATAGCCCAAAGACATAGAAACGCCGCCGGCAAATGCTGCCAGCATAGGTCCAATAAATGCGAAGGAAGAACCTAAAAACACAGGGCTCTTAAACTTGGTAAATATCTGGTATACCAGCGTACCTACACCGGCGCCAAAAAGAGCAGCAGCGGCAGACATATTATTACCCACAATAGCAGGCACAGTAATGGTTGCTGCCAGAATAGCCAGCACCTGCTGGAAAGCGAACAGCAGCATTTGGGCGAACTTGGGTCTGTCTTTGATCCCATAGATCAGATTCATTGCAAAGATCCTCCAATATATTTATTTTTCTGAAGCACAGGTGATTTTACCCGTGTTTACTATGTAGAAGTATACGTCTTTATGGAATAAAATGCAAGAAAAAGTTATATTTTGTCAGGTTGTTTTTCCCAATTCCTGATTGCGATGGAAAGATGCCTGCACCGCCCGGATAACTGCAGCGCGCAAATCGTCCTTTTCCAAAGAACGAACGCCCTCAATGGTAGATCCTCCGGGAGAACACACCTCCTGCCGCAACTGCGCCAAGGGTTTCTCGCTTTGCAGCGCAAGCTGGGCAGCCCCCAGAACCATTTGTCGGGCATAAATACCGGCCTTTTCTCTGGAAAGGCCGCAGCGAACACCGCCGTCTTCCAGTGCTTCCATAAACAGCGCCGCAAATGCCGGGCCGCAGCCGGCTACCGCAGACCCTGCATCAATAAGCTTTTCCGGCAAGTGATCCACCAGACCTGCAAACTGCATATTTTTGCAAAACTGCGCCAGCACCTGGGCAGATACATTTTCCGTTGCATCATACAAAATCACACCGCTGCCCACCGCCACCGGGGTATTGGGCATAATACGGATCACCGGGTAATCGCCGCCGGCCATCTTCTGAATATCCGCCATCGTAATGCCTGCCGCCATAGAAACCAACACAAAATCATCCTGCCGGGATTCCAAAAACGGAGCAATTTGCCCCAACAAATCGCCCATCATTTGGGGCTTTACGCCCAAAATCACATAGCCGCATTTGGCAGCTTCCTCCACGGTAACCGCCTTGCAGCCCAGCTCTGCGGCCAGCCTTTCTGCCTTTTCCTTTGTTTTGTTGGAAAGGTATACTTTATCCCCGGCAGCAGCCTTTACAGCAGCCCTTGCCAAAGCGCTGCCCATATTGCCCGTGCCGATAAATCCCATGGTATAATTCATAAAAATCTCCTTAACGGATCTGCCCGTTTCCCCGAATCACATATTTATAACTGCACAGCTCAGCAAGACCCATAGGTCCGCGGGCATGGAGTTTTTGGGTGGATATTCCCATTTCGCAGCCCAAGCCGAATTCTCCGCCATCGGTAAACCGGGTGGAACAATTCACATAAACCGCCGCACTGTCTACACTTTGGGTAAAGAAATTCGCCGCAGCGCCATCATCTGTAATAATCGCCTCACTGTGACCGGTAGAATGCTTTGCAATATGCCTGATGGCCTGCTCAACACTGTCTACCACCGCAACCGCAAGAATATAATCCAAAAATTCCGTGTCAAAATCATCTTCCCTGGCAGTCACACCGGGAATGATGGCCCGGGCCGCCGGATCCAGGCGCAATTCTACCTTTGGAACTAATCGGGCATGCAGTTTCGGCAAAAATTCCTCTGCAATATCCCGGTGCACCAGGCACACCTCCGCCGCATTACACACAGAAGGGCGGCTGGTCTTGGCATTTTCCAAAATGTCCAACGCCATCTCCTGATTGCTTTGTTTATCCACGTAAATATGGCAAATACCCGTACCCGTCTGAATACAGGGCACTTTCGCATTTTCCGTGCATGCCTTGATTAAGCCTGCTCCCCCTCTGGGGATCAGCAGGTCCACCAGTCCCACAGCTGTCATCAGTTCCTGAGCGCTTGCCCGGGAAGTATCCTGTACCAAAAGCACCAGCTCTTCCGAAAGGCCTGCCTTTGCTAAACCCTTCTGCAAAGCTTTTACAATGGCGTTGGCGCTGCCAAAGGCCTCTTTTCCGCTGCGAAGCACACAGGCGTTACCGGATTTTAATGCCAATGCCGCTGCATCCGACGTCACATTGGGGCGGCTCTCATAAATGATAGCCACCACGCCCATAGGCGCGCCCACTTTTTCGATCACCATACCGTTGGGTCGGCATTCGCGGCTGCATACTGCGCCCACCGGATCCGGCAAGGAAACCACCTGGCGGATACCGGCCGCCATCGACCGTACCCGGTCTTCCGTCAGGCAGAGCCTGTCCAACATAACCGGGCTGATTTTTTCCTTAGCCCCAGCCATATCTGCGTCGTTGGCCTTCAGGATAATAGACATATCCTCTTCCAAAGCATCCGCCATAGCAAGAAGCGCTCTGTTTTTTGTGTCCGTATCTACCGCAGCCAAAAGGGGCGCTGCCCCTTTTGCTTTTTGTAAAAGCTCCTGAGTCGTCATAAGCTGCACACCTTTCCTAAAAACCGCGTGCCTACCTTTTTTCCGTCAAACAGATCATAAAGGATCTCCGGCGCTTCACCGTTGGCAATGATCATATCGATGCCCGCCTCGGTTGCAATCTGCGCCGCTTTCAGCTTGGTCGCCATACCGCCGGAACCCAATGAAGACCCGGAGCCTCCGGCCAAAGCAATAATTTCCGGTGTGATAGCTTCTACCACCGGGATCAATACCGCATCCATATCCTTTCTGGGATCGGCAGTATACAAACCATCAATATCCGAAAGAAGCACCAGCAGATCCGCCTGTAAAAGCCGGGCGACAATAGCAGATAAGGTGTCGTTTTCTCCGATGGTGGTTTGAATGCCGATCTCATCTGTGGCAACCGCGTCATTTTCATTAATGACCGGCAGCGCGCCCCACTGCAATAGCCGCGCCAAGGTATCGTGAACATTCCGGCTGCGGCGTTTGTCCTGAATATCCTCTGCCGTCAGTAGGATCTGTGCCACCGTATGGCCATACTCGGAAAACATCTTATCGTATGTATACATCAGCTCGCACTGCCCTACAGCAGCAGCTGCCTGCTTACCCGGCATATCCCCGGGGCGGCCGGAAAGTCCCAGCTTTCCCACGCCCATACCGATAGCGCCGGAAGAAACCAATACGATCTCATGGCCGGCATTTTTTAAGTCGCTGAGCACCTTACACAACAGCTCCACCCGGCGAATATTCAACCTTCCGCCTGCATGGGCCAGCGTAGATGTTCCCACCTTCACGACGATCCGCATATCCTGTGCCTCTTTTCTATAAATAAATTATTTAGATTGTACACCTTATTTTTACGGAAATCAACAAAAAAATCCAGCCGGCAAAACTATGGCAAAATTATAGGAAGCCCCCAAACCGCCATTATGTTTTGACGATTTGGGGGTTTCCTATAATAAGAGGTCAGTAAAGCCCCAAAGACAAGCAAACCGAAGGCGTCGGCGTACATGGGTACGGTAGTCCTTCGGTTTGCGCAGTAAGTCAAAACAGCCGGCCTTGCCGGCATATCAATGTTTAAGAGAAAACAAGCTCTTGCTTTATGGAAATCTTCGTACAAAAACAGCCCCCAAACCGCCATTATGTTTTGACGATTTGGGGGTTTAATGACCTCTAATTACTTTTCGTTCTTGTAGATTTCCTTGAAGTACTTGTAGGTATCTACCTTCAGCTCGCCGCAAGCAGCCTCGTCGCAAGCGATGATGCCGTCCTTATGCAGCTGCAAAGCGCTGATGGTCCAGGCATGGTCCACGCCGCCCTCTACACAGTGACGCAGGGCGCGGGCCTTATTGTGGCCGCTGATGATCAGCAGCACCTGCTTGGAGTCGCACACAGTACCAACACCAACGGAAAGGGCCGTCTTAGGCACCTTGTTGGGATCGTTATCAAAGAAACGGGAGTTCACGATCAGGGTATCCTCAGTCAGGGCGCGGATACCGGTGCGGGAAGTAAGGCTGGTGAAGGGCTCATTGAAAGCAATGTGGCCGTCCACGCCGCTGCCGCCCAGGAACAGGTCGATGCCGCCGTAAGAAGCGATCTTCTCTTCGTAACGGGCGCACTCGCCTTCCAGATCCTCTGCCATACCGTTGAGAATGTTAATGCTCTCAGCAGGGATGTCGATATGATTGAAGAAATTATCGTGCATAAAGTACCAGTAGCTCTGGTCGTGCTCCCGGGGCAGGCCTACGTACTCGTCCATATTAAAGGTAACCACGTTCTTGAAAGAAACCTTGCCGGCCTTATTCATCTCAATCAGGTTCTTATAAACACCCAGAGGAGAAGAACCGGTGGGCAGACCCAGGACAAAGGGGCGCTCTTCCTTGTGATTGTTGATCGCGTCGGCAATATGCTGTGCAGCCCAGGCGCACATATCCTTATAATCATTCTTAATAATCAGTTTCATTTCATTCACACTCCATTTTCGATTCAGGACAAGTTGTCCTTGCAAAAAACATTATACCGCTTACGTTTCCGTTTGTCTATACTCTATTTTTTTGCAAACTTTGCAAAGTTGCCTTTACATCATTCAAACAAGAACACCTGTTCCATCAGCGGCTGCGCTCCGGTAACCGGATCCATTTCCATCACCATAACATCCTTCATATATTCGTTCCAGCGATCCACCACAGGACTTTGGGCCTGCACCTTTGCGGCATATTCCACGCTGTCACACTCATAATAGCCAAACAATTCGTTTCCCACATTCCAAATCGTATAATTGCGGATACCGGCATCTTTCAGCACCTGTTTCATTTCCGGCCAGATATTGTCATGACGATAAATATACTCCTCAAGCTTACCGGGCAGCACGGTTGCCTTCCATGCATAACGTTCCATAATTCGCCCTCCTATATAATATATAATGTATAAGATACACCGCAGGAAAAATTAAGAAAGTTTTAAAAAAGTAGTTGTAATTTCCTCCGTTTAGTGATATTATACATCTATAAGCGGAATAACGAAATCATTTTTTGTCATATTATACAAAATTGGCAAGTTGCACAAATTTGCAATTCCCATTTTGTGGAAAATGTTGAAGCGTTTTCCGATCCACGGCCGTTTGCCTGAAGCGGTCAAAGAAAGGGGAGCAAGCAATGTCTGAAAAGATCCTGGAATTGCGGGGCATTACAAAGATCTTTCCCGGTGTCAAGGCTCTGGATAAGGTCCAGTTTGACTTGGGTCCCGGTGAGATCCACGCGCTGATGGGCGAAAACGGCGCCGGAAAATCCACCTTCATTAAAGTCATTATGGGCGTTCACCAGGCAGAAGAGGGCGAAATGTTCTTAAACGGCCAGCCGGTTCACTTCAAAAGCACCCGGGATGCCCAAAAAGCCGGCATCGCCGCCATTTATCAGCACGTCACCGCTTACCCGCACCTGAGCGTTGCGGAAAATATCTTTACCGGTCACCTGAAAAAGAAGTACGGTGTGGTGCAATGGAAGCAGATGTACGAAGAGGCGGACGCTTTGTTAAAAGAGTTGAACGCCAATTTTGATTCCAGAGCCCTGATGGGAAATCTCTCTGTTGCCCAGCAGCAAATGGTAGAGATTGCCAAGGCTCTGTCGCTGCACGCAAAGATCATCATTATGGATGAGCCCACCGCCGCCCTGACCAAGCGGGAATCGGAGGAGCTTTACCGTATCACCCGTAAGCTACGAGATGAAGGCGTTTCCATCATCTTCATCTCCCACCGCTTTGAAGATATGTACGCCCTGGCTACCCGGGTCACCGTATTCCGGGATGCCAAGTACATCGGTACATACAATGTGGACGAAATTACAAATGCAGACCTGATCAAAGCCATGGTTGGCCGGGAGATCAGCGACCTGTTCCCCAAGCCGGAAGTGGAGATCGGCGAAGAAGTTCTCCGGGTAGAGAACTTAAGCCGTACCGGCTATTTTAAGGATATATCTTTCCACGTAAATAAGGGCGAGATCCTGGGTCTGACCGGCCTGGTTGGCGCTCGCCGTACCGAAGTGGTGCAGACCATTTTCGGCGCAGAAAAGAAAAACGAGGGCAAGATCTTCCTTAACGGCAAAGAGGTAAAGATCAAACGTCCTTCCGATGCTATGAAGCTGGGCATCGGCCTGCTGCCGGAGAACCGGCAGATCGAAGGCCTGATCCTGGATTGGGGCATCGGCCGGAATATCACCCTGACAGAGCTGGGCAATTACACCCGGTTATTCTTCCTGAACGAAAAGAAGGAGAACCAGGCATCCAAGGTGCTTGCCGAACAGGTGGATACCAAGGCAGTCACCGTGTTTGATAAGGCCAGCTCCCTTTCCGGCGGCAACCAACAAAAGGTAGTCGTGGCAAAGGCCCTGGGTTCTGATTTCAAAGTGCTGATCCTGGACGAGCCTACCAAGGGCGTGGATGTTGGCGCAAAGGCCGCTATCTACGAGATCATGGGCGAGCTGGCCCAGCAGGGCTACGCCATCATTATGATCTCCTCGGAAATGCCCGAAATTCTGGGTATGTGCGACCGGATCATGGTTATGTGCGAAGGTCGTGTTTCCGGTGAATTAAGCCGGGCGGAAGCCACCCAGGAGCGAATCCTGGAGCTGGCAATGACCAAGCAGACCGCTAAAGAAGGGAGCGTGCAGGCATGAAACTGAAAACCCTTCCCAAAAGCGGCAAGCTGGGTGAGCTCCTCCGCAGCCGTGAAATAAGTCTTCTGTTGATCCTGATCATCCTTTGTGCAGTGGTCCAATGGCGAAGCGGCGGCGTATTCTTCACTGCCGACTCTATCACAGGCCTGGTGCAAAACTATGCCCATACCGCTGTGCTTACCTTCGGTATGCTGCTGGTACTGCTCATCGGCGGCATCGATATTGCCATAGCCTCCACGCTGGCCTTCAGCGGTATGGCAAGCTCCATGCTGATGCAGTATGGTTTTCTCCCCAACACCGCTTTGGTATTTGCAGTCAGCACCCTAATCGGTATGGCTTGCGGTGTGGTGATCGGTCTTTGCATTACCAAGGGCAAGGTCATCCCCATCATCGCCACTCTGGGCTTCCAGTACATTCTCCGGGGCCTGACCTATATGATCTCCGACAGCAAGTGGGTCAGCTCTGACGAAATGCTTCCCGAATTTAAGCGCTTTGCCTTGGACAGCTTCCTGGGAATCCCCAATTTGGGCTGGATCGTAATCGTTTTGTTTGCGGTGGTGCTGCTATTCCTGAAGTGGACCAGCTTTGGCCGACAAATCTATGCAGTAGGCTCCAATGCCGATGCCGCCAAGATCTCCGGTATCAATATCGACCGGGTAAAGCTGCTGGTATATTCCATCAACGGCGCAGTTGCCGGTCTGGCCGGCGCTATGTTCTGCAGCAAATACGCTTCCGCCCAAAGCAATATGGCTACCGGCGCGGAAATGGATGTGATTGCCGCCTGCGTCATCGGCGGTGTAAGCCTCAACGGTGGCCAGGGCAGTGCCGTAGGCGCGCTGCTGGGCGTTGTCACCATCGCCATCATCAGCAAATCCCTGAGTCTGGTAGGCATCGATGCCTTCTGGCAGCAAGCCCTGAAGGGCATCATCATTCTCCTGGCTGTTGTTGTGAATGTGCTGGTACAGCGCGGCAACGACCGCAAGGTTCTGAAGGGGAGGGATATCTGATGGCAACAAAATCCGGAAGAACCATTGAGCATATCAAGCGCCGTAAGCTTTCTGAGGTGCTGCTGCGCTGGGAATCCATCCTGGTATTGATCTTCATTGCCGTCAATGTGATCAATATAAACTTATCCCCCCGCTACTTAGATCCCACCAACCTATTTAGAGGCATCCGGGAATCCCTGGTCAGCGGCCTGCTGCTGTTCCCCACTGCATTTATCCTGCTGCTGGGAGACATCGACCTGTCGGTCGGCGGCAATGTGTGTCTGTCCGCCACGATCCTGGGCCTCGTGTACAACGCTACCGGCTCTATTTGGCTGGCCATCTTGGCCGCCCTTGCAGTTGGTACTGTATGCGGCCTGATCAACGGTCTGCTGATGACCCGCTTTACCGAGCTTGCCCCCATGGTGGTCACCCTGGCTACCAACATCCTGTTTAGAGGTATTTCCGAAGGCATACTGGGCAGTACCGCCACCAGCGGTATGCAAGAGGTAAGCTGGTTTAAGGATCTGTACTTTGGCAAGATCGGCCAGATTCATTACATCCTGATCGTGTTCTGTGTGCTGGCTGTGATTTACGGGCTTGTAATGCACAAAACGATCTTTGGCCGCCAGATGTTCGCCATCGGCGAAAACAAAAAGGCCGCCAAGTATGCCGGCATCCAGGTAGAACGTGTCCGCCTGATCGTCTATACCCTGACCGGCTTTATGTGCGGCATCACCGCCATGTTCTACAGCGCCAAGACCGGCTCTATCATGAGCAACGTGGCTTTGGGCTATGAATTGGATGCCATCTGCGTTTGCGTTCTGGGCGGCATTTCCACCGCCGGCGGCAAGGGCACACTGCCCGGCGCTGTCATCGCCTTCTTTACCATCGCCCTGCTAAAATATGGCCTGGGCCTGGTAAACATCAAGGGCCAGATCATCAATGTGATCATCGGCGTTCTGCTGATCGTGGTGGTCATGATCCCCACCATCCAGAATGCCCTGCGCCGCAAAAAGCGCGCCTGATTTCCACTTGGTATGTACGCATCCGCGTTCATATATTAAAATTTATTGAAAGGAAACAAAAAAGATGAAGAAACTGTTAGCTCTGCTCCTGGCTCTGGTCATGATCGTGGCCCTGGCCGCTTGCACTGCCCCCGAAGCCGGTGGCGGTGAAGTTACCTACGCAATCGTAGCAAAATCCGAAGGCAACCCCTATATGGAAAAGATGGTCGACGGCTTCAAGGATGCCTGCGCTAAGCTGGGCGTAAAGTGCGAAGTCAAGTACCCCGCTTCTGCAACTAAGATCGAAGATCAGATCGCTGTTATCAACGAGCTGGTCGCTCAGGGCGTTAAGGGCATCGCCGTTTCCGCAAACGATGCAAAGGCTCTGGAAGCTACCCTGCAGGATGCCAAGGATCAGGGCATCACCATCGTCACCCTAGACTCCGATACCAAGGGTTCTCAGATGTTCATCAACCAGGCCGGTGTTAAGGAAGTTGCTCAGGTTCTGGTAGACTCCATCTATGATATGGCTGACGGCGAAGGTGAGTTCGCTGTTCTGTCCGCTGCCTCCACCGCTACCAACCAGAATGCTTGGATCGCTGCTATGCACGAGATCATTGACGGCGACTCCAAGTACGCCAAGCTGAACTGGGTTGACACCGTTTACGGCGACGACGAGTCTCAGAAGTCCACCGACATGACCGAAAACCTGCTGAGCCTGTACCCCAACCTGAAAGTTGTTTGCTGCCCCACCACCGTTGGTGTTCTGGCCGCTGCAAAGGTCGTTCAGGACAAGGGCTCCTCTGTTAAGGTTGCCGGCCTGGGCCTGCCCTCTGAAATGAAGGATTATGTTGGCGACGACAAGGTCTGCCCCTACATGTATCTGTGGAACCCCATCGATGTTGGCTCCTGTGCTGCATACGCCATCAAGGCCATCGCTGACGGCAAGGTCGGCGCCGTAGGCACCACCTTCACCGCTGACAACGGCACCACCTACACCATCGCAAAGGGCACCGACGCTGCTCTCGAGATCATCGTTGGACCTCCCTTCGCATTTACCGGTGAGAACATCGCTGAGTGGGCTTCCGTCTACTAAGATGCTCTTTAACTAAACAAAAAGATCAGGGCTTCGGCCCTGATCTTCTTTTAATGCACAATGTACAATGCAAAATGCATAATTGTTTTTTATATCTTCCCCTATGCATGGGATATTGTGAATTGTGCATTATGCATTGTGCATTAAAAGGCTGGATTGCCATAAGCAATCCAGCCTTTTTATTAACCAAATACGCTGAGCAGGAAGCCTGCTGCAATAGCAGAGCCGATCACGCCGGCCACGTTAGGACCCATGGCGTGCATCAGCAGGAAATTGGAGGGATTTGCCTTCTGGCCTACTGTGTTGGCCACACGGGCAGCCATAGGCACAGCGGAAACACCGGCAGAGCCGATCAGGGGGTTTACTTTGCCCTTGGTCAGCTTGCACATCACAACACCACCGATAAGACCACCGGCAGTGGACAGCATAAATGCCACAACACCCAGAGCCACGATGGAAAGGGTCTGCAGAGTCAGGAAGTTAGAACCGACCATGGTTGCGCCCACAGCGGTGGACAGCAAAATGGTAACGATGTTCATCAGCGCATTCTGCACCGTATCGCTGAGACGATCGGTCACGCCGGTCTCCTTCAGCAGGTTACCCAGCATCAGGCAACCAATCAGCGGCGCGGTATCAGGAAGCAGCAAAGCAACAAACACAGCAACAACGATGGGGAAGATGATCTTCTCGGTCTTAGACACATTTCTGGTCTGCACCATCTTGATTTTTCTCTGCTCCGGGGTGGTCAGCCGCTTCATCACAGGAGGCTGGATCAGCGGGATCAGCGCCATATAAGAATAGGCTGCCACAGCGATTGCGCCCAACAGATGGGGAGCAAGCTTGGATGTCAGGAAGATGGCAGTAGGGCCGTCTGCGCCGCCGATGATGCCGATAGACGCAGCCTCCGGACCGGTAAAGCCAATTTCCGGAGAGATCAAATTCAGCGCTACAGCGCCGAAGAAAGCAGCGAATACGCCCAGCTGAGCAGCTGCACCCAGAAGCAGGCTCTTAGGATTACTAAGCAGAGGGCCAAAATCGGTCATCGCACCGACACCCAAGAAGATCAGGCAGGGATACAGGCTGGTCTTAACGCCGATATAGAAGATATCCAGCAGACCGCCATGGCGCAGAATCTCACCATAGCTGTGATACATAGGACTTTCAGCGTCCATAAAAGCATCCCACAGCTCCTGATGATACATACCTGCAGCAGGCAGATTGGTGAGCAGGCAGCCAAAGGCGATGCCACAAAGCAGCAGGGGTTCAAACTTTTTCACAATAGCCAGGTACAGCAGCACGCAGGAAATGATGATCATCACCAGGTTCTGCCAGCCACCGTCACCGAAACCTGCAAACAGGGCGGCAAAACCGGAGCTGTTCCACAAGTCAAGGAGAACTTTACCAATATCGATCATGGAATTGCCTCCTTAGCCGATAACCACCAGGGCATCGCCGGTGTTAACGGAAGCGCCCTTGGAAACCACCACTTGAGTGACAGTACCGCTCTTGGGAGCCATGATCTCGTTTTCCATCTTCATAGCTTCCAGCACGCACAGAACCTGGCCTTCCTTCACGGCCTGACCGGCAGAAACGTTTACCTTCAGGATCGTGCCGGGCATAGGCGCATTTACAGCTTCGCCTGCGCCGGTAACGGCAGGGGCAGCGGTGGGAGCGGGAGCGGCTGCAGGGCTAGCCACTGCAGCTGCGACAGGAGCAGCTGCGACGGGTGCGGGAGCGATGGCTTCGTATTCGCTCAGCAGCATCGCTTCACCGGCCTCAACCTCTACTTCGTAGGTGCGGCCGTTCAGGGTTACTTTATATTTCATCTTACTCTACCTCCTTGATGGAAATGAAACGCAGCTCGTTCAGGGGTTTGCCCATCTTATTGGCAACGATAGCCATGATCATAGCCGCAGTCTTAGGTTCGACGTTGTATAGCTTCAATTCGCCGGCAGCGCCGGGAGCGGTAGGCTTGGGAGCTTCCTCTGCCACTACGGCAGGGGCAGCAGGGGCAGCGGCTTGAGCCTTGCGAGCCTTCATCACGAAGACTTTACCAATGACCGTTACTACGATCATCAGCAGAATCAGACCCAGGAAAACCACAGCATATCCCAAAACAGCCACGATGGATGCGTTCAGAATATCCAAATTTACCAGATCTACCTCTGTAATCATAACGGGAGAAAACATAAACGCGCCTCCTTAAGCTTCGGTGATGGTGTAGGTAGCTACGTTCTCTTCCTTAGCCTTGCGTTCTTCAAAGAACTTTTCTGCCAGGTTGGGGAAGGCAATGTAGGAAAGCACGTCCTCATCGCTGCGGGCGATACCAGCCAGCTTTTCACGGGTGGGCTCTACGATGGGAGCCAGGGTATCGGCATAGCGACCCTCCAAAGGCTTTTCATCGCCCAAAATCTGTGCCTGGATCTGGGCATTGATGGGAGCGGGAGTAATTCCGTACTCACCACGGCAGTAGGCCTTGATCTCCTTGGACACAGTCTTGTACCGCTGACCGTCCAGAACATTGCGGACAGCCTGCACGCCAACCATCTGGCTGGTGGGGGTGACCAGGGGAGGATAGCCCATATCAGCGCGGACCTTGGGAGTCTCTGCCAAAGCTTCGTCAAACTTATCCAAA
>JAZSPA010000034.1:0-22684 GCA_045537165.1 Faecousia sp. | reverse complement strand
CGGGAATCGAACCCATGTTACCGCCGTGAAAGGGCGGTGTCTTAACCGCTTGACCAACGGGCCTGGTAGCGGCGACCTGACTTGAACAGGTGACAGACCGGGTATGAACCGGGTACTCTACCAACTGAGTTACGCCGCCATATCTTTTGGGTCTCCCCAAAGGCTTTGTTATTATATCCAACGCCTTATGGTTTGTCAAGAGAAATGTTTGCATTTTCTAAAGTTTTTTTGGAGAAACTGGGATGGGGGATATGAATTATGAAATATTTAAAACCTTTGGCTTTTTTTACTGCCGGCGGAACAGGTTATGTTCTGTTGGAGCTATTATGGCGGGGACGCAGCCACGGCAGTATGTTTCTTGTGGGGGGAATTTGCTTTCTGCTGCTGGGAAAGCTGCAAAAACGGCATTTGCCTCTGCTGCGCCGGGCAATACTGGGTTCTTTCATTATCACAACGGCTGAATTAGGCGCAGGTCTGATTTTCAACCGGGATTACCGGGTATGGGATTACAGAAATGAAGCCTTTCATTTTTACGGTCAGATCTGCCCCCTGTTTTCCTTTTTGTGGATGCCGGTAAGCCTGGGCGCAATGTGGCTTTATGAAAAAATGGAGCTTTTTCTCTGCAAAAAATAAGTGCTGCCTGAGCAGCACTTATTTTTACTTAATCGCATTTTTCAAATCAGCGGCGATCACCAGCATATTATGCTGGTCTGCCTTGCACACCCTCCGGTCATAGGTGAGAAGTCCGTTGACTTCCTCCTCCACGTCCGAAACCTGAGTATACACCGCAGCGCACAAACCCCTTCTTGCCGCCGGGATAATCTTATCCCGGTAAAGGGCTTCTAAGTCCGTCCGGTAATCATCCAGGGTCTTACAGTTGCGATAGCCATAGGATTTATCCGGGCAGAACAGATGCTCCGATACTGCGTAGCAATAACCGCCGAACTCACTAAGCACCAGGGGCTTATTGCCCGCTTTCAGCTTACGGAAAGAGCCAAAATAAATGTGCAGGCTCTCCACGTGGGTCTTATTTCTTCTAAACCAACCGGAGGTGCTGTCAATAATGCGGCTGTCATCCAGCTCCAACAGCTTATCGAAAGCCTTATCGGCGCAAAACTGACCCCAGCCTTCGTTGAAAATAGTCCAGTAAACAATGCTGGGATGGTTTTTCAGCTGCTTGACCGTTGCTTCCATACCCTGATAAAAGGCCTTGCGGGAAGCGGGGTTCTTATGCCGCTTGCAGTCCTTCATCTTCTGCACACCGATCGTAGGCAGCAAGGTATCCCCCAGGAAGCTGTACTTGCCGTTATTGACCATATCCTGGAAAACCACCATACCCAGCCGGTCGCAATCGTAATAAAACTGCTCCGGCTCAACCTTAATATGCTTGCGGAGCATATTAAAGCCCAGTTTTTTCATGGCCAGAATATCCTCGCAATAACACTCCGGAGCGGCCGGGGTATAAATGCCGTCAGGCCAGTAGCCCTGATCCAAAAGGCCGTGGAAGAAATAGGCTTCCCCGTTCAGGCACAGCCGGGAGATGCCCTCCACTTCCTTGACCTCAATGGTACGCAGGGCAAAGTAGGACTCCACCCGGTCATCGCCGCACACCACAGAAAAATCATACAGCTTAGGATTTTCCGGTGTCCAATTTTCGATCACGTCCGGGCGCAGCACCGCAACGCCGTCCTGAAGTTCAATTTCCTTGCCTTCAAAAACCACTGCGCCGGTAAGCTTCGGCTCTACCGTTACGGTTGCTTCCTCCAGGCTTACCTGAATATCCAGGCTTTCAATATGCTTTTGGGGCACGCTCTCCACCCACACAGTCTGCCAAATACCGGACACAGGGGTATACCACATACCGCCCCGCTTTAATGTCTGCTTACCGTAAGGCAGCACTTTGCTCCGCAGGTCATCCTTGACCCGCACTTCCAGCACGTTGGTATCCTGCAAATAATCGGTAATATCCAGGGAAAATGCCTCATAACCGCCTACGTGCTTGCCTACGATCTGCCGGTTCAGGTACACTTCCGCCACCTGATCCACAGCGCCGAAATGCAGCAACACTTTACCCTTGTGAAAGCCCTTGGGCAAGTTTAACGCTCTGCGGTAATACAGGAAGGTTTCCTCTCCGTAATGCTCCTTAATACCGGAAAGCAGGCTCTGGGGGCAAAAAGGCACTAAAATGGTCTTATCATACTCCGGAAACCGCTTACCGGTGCTCACCCCGAAATCCCACCGGCCATTTAAGTTGAGAAAGCTATCCCGCTTCATCTGGGGACGAGGGTATACCTGCCAGGGATTTTCGGTGATTTCCTCACCCTGTTGGGTGTAAAGATCGTTAATCATTGACCTTCTCCTTTTTCAGCTTGCCCATCACAGGAATGGTGAATGCCGCAAGCACCACCGCCGCAGCCAGGGCAGCCAGGAAAATATTTTCGTTGGGCTTAAAGGACTGGGTACCATCGCTGTTTTGGATCATTTCCGCACCGCTGAGCACCGCCTTGCCGATGGCAGGGCCGATAATGCCGGGGATCAGCACCTGGCCTACGATCCGCTGACCCTGGAACATACCGGCTTTGTTGGCAGGGGTAAAGTCCCGGATCACCGCGCCGAACACTGCCATACCGGAAAGGTAACCGCAGAGCATCAGCACCGTACCGATAAATACCATAGCTGTATCCTTAAAGAAGAAAAGCAGCACATAACCAATCATCAAAAGGCCTAAGCTGGGCAGCACCGCAAAGCCAAAACCCTTTTTATCATATACCCTTCCGTAGAAGAAGGTAAACGCCGCCGCCAAAATAATGGCCGGGGCAAAGATCAGCACGTAATCCTTCATGCCAAGGGAAGCTTCATAGTAAATGATCAGATAGGGCATAAAGATCTGAATGGAAATGCCGAAAATCGCATAAGCGATCAGCGCCAGATACAGCGGCTTATTCTCCCCGATCACCTTGGGGCGGAAGCCGTAGAGAATGTTTTTGAAATAGTTTTCGTTGCCGGTGCGGTCCAATTTCGGCTCTTCAATAATGAAAAAGCCCAAAATACCGATGGCAAACACCACGCCGCCAATAATGCAGAAAATAGTGGTCCAGGTATCCGGCAGATCCTGATTAAAGCCCATAAAGCCGCCGAACACCACCAAAATCGCCACCAAAGGCATCATGGCGTTAATGCCCTCTACTGCGCCGCGGCTACGCTCATCCGTAGCATCCGTCAGCCAGGCGTTAAAGCAGGCATCGTTGGCAGAAGAGCCGAAGAAGGTCATCACACAGTCCAGAATAATTACCAGGCTGATGCCCAGAGATGCCGCCTGGGCTGCCGGCACGATGCCGGACAAAATATCCGTTCTTACAAAGCCGAAGCACAAAATAGAAATGCCCCAGCACAGGTAACCGCCGCAAATAAAAAGCTTCCGTTTTCCCAGCTTATCGGAAAGGGCGCCGATAAGGAGCGTCGTTACCGTAGCTGCCACCGCGGAAGCGGTGACCATAGCGGAAATTGCGCCTGCATCAGCGTGGAACATCTTATAGATGAACACGTTGAAATACATATTTTCAACCACCCAGGCCACCTGACCGATGAGGCTGAAGATCACCAGGGCTAAATAAAACTTACTTTTATTTCCCGTTTTCATAGTAACCTCACTTTCCGGCAGGGCCTACATAGGAAAACCGACGCATATACACCCCATTTACCTGCACTGTTTCGTTCCACATGGAAGCCGGGCGCACCCAAAATTCCTTTGCGCCGTAAAGGGCTCTGTATACCACCATTTTTTCCATGGTTTCTGAATGGTTGGCAATTGCCAAAAGCTCATATTCTCCGCCCTTATAATGGCGGTAAATGCCTCTTTTCAGGTCAAGTTCCATAAAAAAGCAGCCCCTTTCTTTATAGATTTAAGAATACCATTTTCTGCGCAGGATGTCAACAAAAAGGGAAAGCTGTCGCAAAAGCGCAAATGCTGTTTTATCCCCTTGCAATTTCTCTGTTTTCCTTGCTTTTTATATTATATAATGATATACTGTATGAGTATGAGAATATTTTCGTCATATCATCACAAATTTTGTTGTAAAGGATGTTGTTTATGAAAGTAGTCATCCTCGCCGGCGGTTTCGGTACACGCATTTCCGAAGAAAGCCAATATAAGCCCAAGCCCATGCTGGAGATCGGCGGAAAGCCCATCTTGTGGCATATTATGAAAGAATATTCCTACTACGGTTTTAACGAATTTATTATCTGTGCCGGCTACAAGCAGCACGTGATCAAGGAATGGTTTGCAGATTATTTTTTACATAACAGCGACATTACCTTTGATTTTACCGGCGGCCGCAACGATATGATCGTCCACAATCAGTACTGCGAGCCCTGGAAAGTAACTGTGGTGGACACAGGCCTTAACACCATGACCGGCGGCCGCATCAAGCGCATCGCTCCCTACATCGGTAACGAGCCCTTTATGATGACCTACGGCGACGGTGTATGCGACGTAAACATCAAAGACCTCGTAGAGTTCCACAAGAGCCACGGCAAGATCGCCACCCTGACCGCTGTTACCCTGGAGCAGGAAAAGGGCGTTCTGGACATCGGCGGCGACAATGCTGTTAAATCCTTCCGGGAAAAGAACAAGACCGACTCTGCCCCCATCAACGCCGGCTATATGGTCTTGGAGCCTGCCATTTTCGATTACATTGAAGGCGACAACACTGTGTTTGAGCGCACGCCTCTGGAAAGATTAGTGGCAGAAGGTCAGCTCATGAGCTATATGCACAAGGGCTACTGGCAGTGTATGGATACCCGTCGGGAAAAAGACATTTTGGAAAACCACTTAAATAACGGCACTGCCCCCTGGAAAAAGTGGTAAAGGAACGGCTATGAATATTTCTTTTTACAAAGGCAAACGTGTATTTGTCACCGGTCACACCGGGTTTAAGGGCACTTGGCTGTGCCGAATCTTAGTAAACGCCGGCGCCATCGTCACCGGCTACAGCTTGGAGCCCCCCACCTGCCCCGATCTTTTCAGCTTAGCCGGGCTGGAGAATAAGATGACCAGCATCATCGGCGATATCCGGGATCTGCCCGCTTTGCAAAAGGCCTTTGATGACGCAAAACCGGAGATCGTGCTGCACTTGGCTGCCCAGCCCATCGTCCGGGACAGCTATAAAGACCCCCGCTACACCTATGAGACCAACGTAATGGGTACGGTAAACATTTTAGAATGCGTCCGTCAGGCCGATTACGTAAAGAGCGTTTTGAATGTAACTACCGACAAGGTATACAAGAACAACGAATGGTGCTGGGGCTACCGGGAGGACGAGCCGCTGGACGGCTTTGACCCCTATTCCAACAGCAAGAGCTGCTCTGAGTTGGTCACCCACAGCTACATTAACAGCTTTTTCCAAAACCGGGATATTGCAGTTTCCACCGCCCGGGCGGGCAACGTCATCGGCGGCGGCGATTTTGCCAACGACCGCATTATCCCCGACTGCGTGCGGGCTATGGCAAAGGGCGCGCCCATCGGCGTCCGCAATCCCTATTCCACCCGGCCCTATCAGCACGTGTTAGAGCCTTTATCTGTTTACCTGCTGATTGCCCAAAAGCAGTATGAAGACCGCAAATACGCCGGCTTCTACAACGTAGGCCCGGATGAGTGTGACTGCGTCACCACAGGTCAGCTTGTAGATCTGTTCTGCCGCTGCTGGGGCGACGGTGCTTCCTGGGTCAACCAGGCGGAAGCGAACGCCCCCCACGAGGCCAACTTCCTGAAGCTGGATTGCAGCAAGATCAAAGCCGTATTCGGCTGGCAGCCCCGGTGGCATATTGCCGAATGTATGGAAATGACCTGCCGGTTCAGCAAGGTATGGCTTTCCGGCGGCGATATTCCCGCAGAAATGGATAACGAGATCAACGAATTTTTTGAGAGGACATAATTATGGCAAATTGGACCAATGAAGCCCAGGCAAGAGAGCAGATCAAGGAGCTTGTGGCGCAGTATTACCACGATTTTAAGGAAAAGAAAGAGCCTTTTAAGCCCGGCGACCGGATCACTTACGCATCCCGGGTATTCGACGAAAAGGAAATGTGCGCCCTCACCGACGCCACCTTGGATTTCTGGCTGACCACCGGTCGGTTTGCCGACGAATTTGAAAAGGAATTTGCCAAGTGGATCGGCGTAAAGTTTGCCCATCTGGTCAACAGCGGCTCTTCCGCCAACCTGATCGCTTTCTCCGCGCTTACCGCTCCGGAGCTGGGCGACCGGCAGATCCGCCGGGGCGACGAGGTGATCACCGTAGCCTGCGGCTTCCCCACCACCGTCACCCCCATTTTGCAGTACGGCGCTGTGCCTGTTTTCGTAGATGTGACCGTACCCCAGTACAACATTGATGTTACCCAGCTGGAAGCAGCCCTGAGTGATAAGACCAAGGCTGTTATGGTAGCGCATACCTTGGGCAATCCCTTTGATCTTTCTGCCGTAAAGGCTTTCTGTGATAAGCACAACCTGTGGCTGGTGGAAGATAACTGCGATGCCCTGGGCACCCAGTACACCATTGACGGTGAAACCCGCTTCAGCGGCACTTGGGGTGATATCGGCACCTCCAGCTTCTATCCCCCCCATCACATGACTATGGGTGAGGGCGGCTGCGTTTACACCAACGATCCCAAGCTGCACCGGCTCATCCTCTCCTACCGGGATTGGGGCAGAGATTGCATTTGTCCCTCCGGCCAGGATAACTTCTGCCGCCACCGCTTTGACGGCCAGTACGGTCAGCTGCCTGCAGGCTATGACCACAAGTATGTTTACAGCCACTTCGGCTACAACCTGAAGGTAACGGATATGCAGGCGGCTGTGGGCTGTGAGCAGCTGAAGAAGTTCCCCTCCTTTATTGAGCGCCGCCGTCACAACTGGGATCGGCTCCGGGCTGCCCTTGCTCCCATTGAGAACAAGGTGCTCCTGCCTGAGCCTGCTGAAAACAGCCGTCCTTCCTGGTTTGGCTTCCTGATCTCCGTAAAGGAAGACAGCGGTCTTGACCGGAACAAGGTCACCCGTTATATCGAAGAGCACAATGTACAGACCCGTCTGCTGTTCTCCGGCAACCTGATCAAGCACCCCTGCTTTGACCAGATCCGCGGCACGGATGCTTACCGGGTGGTGGGCGACCTGAAGGTCACCGACTATATTATGAACAACACCTTCTGGGTAGGCGTCTACCCCGGTATGACCGACGAAATGATCGATCATATGGCCAAGGTGATCATTGAGGCTGTCAATCAATGAAATGGTTAATGAACAAGCTGGACGTTCAGAATAAGACCGACCTTTATAAGCTGCTGTGGCAGTTTTTCAAGTTCGGTCTTGTGGGCGTCAGCAACACCGCTGTCAGCTTAGGTGTATATTACCTGGTTTTGTGGATGAATCCGGAGCTTTATATGTTAGGCAGCGTACTGGGTACGATTCTTAGCATATTGAACGCATTTATCTGGAACGACCTGTTCGTTTTCACCGGTAATCCCAAGGATTTTAAGAGCGTTATGAAACGGCTGGGCAAGACCTACGTCAGCTATGGCGGTACGTCTGCGCTGTCTACCGCGCTTTTGTGGGTTGAAGTAGAGCTTCTGTTTGTAAGCGAGCTTTACGCCCCCATCATCAATCTGGTAATCACCATTCCTCTAAACTACCTCATTAATAAATTCTGGACATTTAAATCCAAATAACCCTTAAGGAGACTTTGCAATGAAACAGAGACTGGCTGACTACGTTGCCGATTTTCTTGCAAATAAAGGCGTCACCGATGTTTTTTCCGTGGTCGGCGGCGGCGCGATGCACTTAAATGATGCTTTTGGCCACCATGAGAGGCTGAAAGTTACCTATAACCACCACGAGCAGGCCTGCGCCATTGCGGCAGAGGCTTACGCCCGTTTGGATAATAAGATCGCCGCAGTATGCGTTACCACCGGCCCCGGCGGCACAAACGCCATCACCGGTGTGCTGGGTGGCTGGCTGGATTCCATCCCCATGTTCGTGGTCAGCGGTCAGGTGCGTTACGATACCACCGCCCGGTATGCTCTGCAGTATACCGGTACCCCTCTGCGGGCTATGGGCGACCAGGAATATGACATTGTAAAATCCGTGACCCCCATGACCAAGTATGCGGTAATGGTGGAAGACCCGCAGACCATCCGCTATGTGATGGAAAAGGCCTGGCATTTAGCCACCACCGGCCGCCCCGGCCCGGTTTGGGTGGACATCCCCGTCAACTACCAGGGTATGTTCATTGAAACCGATACCTTGCAGGGCTACTGTCCTGACGAGGACGATGCGCTGTTGCCCCCTGCCGTGGATGCTGCTACCATCGAAACCATTATCGAAAAAATCAAGAACGCCAAGCGGCCTGTGTTCCACGCAGGCTACGGCATCCGCCTGTCCGGCGCTTTTGATACTTTCCGCAAGGTGCTGGAAAAGCTGAACATTCCCGTAGTTACCTACTGGAACGCTATCGACCTGATTGAGACCGACCATCCCCTCTATTGCGGCAGAGCCGGCAATATGGGCGACCGCCCCGGCAACTGGGCGATTGCAAACGCCGACCTGATTCTGGCCATCGGTACCCGCATTTCCATCCGCCAGGTGGGCTACAACTGGAAGACCTGGGCAAGAGAAGCGGAAGTCATTATGGTGGACGTAGATGCGGCTGAGCTGAAAAAGCCTACCCTGCATGTAGAAATGCCTGTTTGGGCCGATGCCAAGGATTTCCTGGAAAAGCTGGATAACGCCACCTCCGATAAAGTATTCAGCGGTGACGCCTGGCTGGATAAGTGCCGCTACTGGAAGGAGAACTACCCTGTTGTCCTGCCCCGCCAAAAGGAAGAGAACGGCAAAACCGCCAATGTTTACGCCTTTGTAGACTATTTAAGCAGCCGCCTGCCGGAAAATAGCCTCACCGCTGTTTCCAACGGCGCTTGCTGCGTGGTAGGTCACCAGGCTTATGTCATTCAGAAGGGCAGCCGTTTTGCCAACAACAGCGCAGTTGCCAGCATGGGCTACGGCCTGCCTGCAGCCATCGGCACCTGCATCGGCGGCGGCAGAAAAGAGACCATCTGCTTGGAAGGCGACGGCTCTATTATGATGAATCTGCAAGAGCTGCAGACCATTCTGACCAACCGCCTGCCCATCAAGATCTTTATGGTTAACAATAATGGCTACCATTCTATCCGCATTACCCAGACCAATCTGTTCAGCCACCATTGTAAGGTGGGCATCGGCGAAGAATCCGGCGACCTTTCCTTCCCCGAATTCAAGAAGATTGCAGAAGCCTTTGGCTACCCCTATTACTCCGCTTCCAGCAACGCCGAAATGCAGAAGGTTGTAGATCAGGTGCTTGCCCAGGATGGCCCTGTGTTCTGCGAGATCTTTACTGACACCCAGCAGGTCTGGGAGCCTAAGAGCAGCACCAAGCGGCTGCCTGACGGTACTTTGGTCAGCCCCCCGCTGGAAGACCTTGCCCCCTTCCTGCCCCGTGAGGAACTGAAAGCGCAAATGTTCATCCCTATGATGGAGCAGTGAGAAATATGACAGAACGCAAAATCTCCCGAGCTGTGGTCACCGGCCCTACCGGCGCCATCGGCACAGCCCTGTGCCGGGCTCTGGCAGAAAAGGGCATTACGGTTTTTGCCGTGTGCCGCCCAAATTCCCAAAGATCCGGTCAAGTGCCGGAGCACCGGAACATTCGCAAGGTGTTTTGCGACTTAAGCCAGCTCAATCAGCTGCCCCAGCTAATTGAGGGCGCGGATGCCTTTTACCATTTTGGCTGGGCCCATACCATTGGCAGCGGCCGCAACGATATGCCCGCCCAGATCAGCAATATTTCCTATACCATAGATGCAGTGCAGGCAGCATCCGTTTTAGGCTGCCAGGTATTCATCGGCGCAGGCAGCCAAGCCGAATATGGCCGGGTGGAGGGCGCTTTGCAGCCCAATACCCCCTGCAATCCGGAAAACGGCTACGGTATCGCCAAGTTGTGCGCCGGTCAAATGAGCCGGATCGAGTGCGCCAAGCTGGGCTTGGATCACGTTTGGGTGCGCATCCTCAGTATTTACGGTCCGAATGATAACCCCGCTTCTATGATCCCCGGGGTGATCCGTCAGCTGCGGCAGGGCGAAGTTCCCAAGCTTACTGCCGGTGAGCAAAAATGGGATTATTTGTACGCCGCCGACGCCGCCGATGCCTTTTGCCGGGTAGCGCTTCACGGCGTTTCCGGCAAGACCTATGTGCTGGGCAGCGGCAGCGCAAAACCGCTGAAGGAATACGTATGCGCCCTGCGGGACGCTATCGACCCTAAGCTGGAATTAGGCTTCGGCCAAGTTCCCTACGGGCCAAAGCAGGTAATGTTCCTGCAGGCAGACATCTCTGAACTGACCCGGGACACCGGCTTTGTTCCCCAAACGGACTTCAGTCAAGGCATTAAGGAGACTTTATAATGGCTAAGAGAAAAACCGTATCCGTTATGATCCCTTGCTACAACGAGGAAGAAAACGCCCGCCCCATTTATGAGGCGGTACGCAAGGAGCTGACGGAAAATCTTCCGGAATATAATTACGAGATCTTGTTCATCGATAACAAGTCTACCGACAATACCCGGACAATTATTCGGGAAATTTGCAACGAGGACAGACGGGTAAAGGCCATTTTCAACACCAAGAATTTCGGCCAGTTCAACAGCCCCTACTATGGCCTGATCAACACCACCGGCGATTGTACCGTTACCATCTGCGCCGATTTCCAGGACCCGGTAGAGCTGATCTCCGTGTTCGTCCGGGAATGGGAAAAGGGCTATAAGATCGTTATCGGCAAAAAGACCAAGAGCAAGGAAAATAAGCTTATGTATTTCCTTCGGGGCTGCTACTATAAGCTGATCCGGAAAATGAGCAGCGTGGAAATGATCGAGCAGTTTACCGGTTTTGGTCTTTACGACAAAAGCTTTGTCAAGACTTTGCGGGACTTGAAAGACCCCACCCCCTTCATCCGGGGCATTGTGGCAGAATTAGGCCCGGAGCGCAAGGAGATCGAGTACGAGCAGCCCCAGCGCCGGGCAGGCAAGACTCACAACAACTGGTACAGCCTGTTTGATGCTGCTATGCTCAGCTTCACCAGCTATACCAAGGTTGGTATGCGCCTTGCAGAATTCTTCGGCTTCTTTACCGCCTTTATCAGTTTTATCATCGGTCTTGTTTACCTCATTGCCAAGCTGGTAAACTGGTACGGCTTCGTAGCTGGCTACGCCCCCATGATGATCGCTATTTTCTTCATTGGCGGCGTGCAGCTGGCCTTCTTAGGCTTTATTGGCGAATATATCCTTTCCATGAATGCCCGGATCATGAACCGCCCCCTGGTGGTAGAAGAACTGCGTATCAATTTTGACGATACTGAGGGAGTATGATATGAAAACTTACTTAGAAGAAGTCAAAGGGTTTTTGAAAAACAAGGTATTTATCTTCTGCCTTGCAGCCCTTGCCATTATCGCCTACGGCTACGCTGCCGTAAATAAATCCATCTCTATTGACGATCTGGAGTACGACCGTTATGTAGGCTCCGGCCACGAAATGCTGGCCGCCGGCCGTTTTGGCATCACATTCTGGGCAGCCATCCAGGGTGGCGCGGAAAATTTCTTTTCCATGGATTTGTTTGCTGTGTGCCTGATGCTCTTTACCATTATTAACCTGTGCATCCTGTTTAAGCGGGTGTCTGGCGGTCACATCGGCAGCCTTGCCCTCACCGCCTTTGGCTGTATGTTCATGGTAAACCCCATTATTAACGAGATTTGGGAATACACTGGCTCCAATGTCCACATCGGCGGCTCTTTTCTATTCTCCTCCCTTTCCCTGCTACTTATCTACGACCATATCCATAACGGCAGCTGGCGCAAGCCTTGGGCGCTGATTCCCGCAGCTGTTATGATGATGTTCGTCTGCGCCGGCTATGAATCCGTTGTATGCGCCTACATCTTCCTGGTCTTTGCTATTTTGGCTTTACAAGTGGTTTACGGCAGCGAAAAAGAGAAAAAATTCTCTGAAATTCTCCGCCAGGGTCTTGTTTACGCCGGCATATTGGCCATTGGTCTTGTGCTGCGGCTCATCGTCCACCGCATCATTCTCTTGGTTATGGGCATTAACCCCATCGCCAACGGTCAAACGGAAATCCTTTGGGGTGTACAGCCTGCTACCACTATTATCAAAGATATCATCACCGGCTGGGTGCGGGTGTACTTATTCCGTTCTATCGTGTATCTGCCCCTGGGCCTGATGGTGCTCTCCAGTATTACGCTGATAATTATTGGTATCTTCGCCTGCAAAAAACACGGCGCGATCCTGATTCTCCCCGGTCTGGGTATGTTCTTCTCCCTGTTTGCCCTTTCTATCCTACAGGGCTCTGTAACGCCCTACCGCTGCTGTCAGGTATTCCTCCCCTTCTGCGCTTTTGCAGTTATGCTGGTGGTCAACTGCCTGCCCAAAAACAAAAAGTGGCTGCGCAATGCCGCCCTGGTTGGTTTTGCCTGGCTGTTCCTCCATCAGGCAGCTTTTATCAACTACTACACAGAGCTGAATCATGTCCGCTCCCAACAAGAAGCAGCTACCGTCCATCGCATCGGTATCACCTTGCAGGAAGATTTTGATAACGAAAAGCCTGTGATCTTCGTAGGAACTTTCACAATGGATAAGACCTTAAAGGAAGCCGCCTCCATTCCGGAGGATAGCCTGCGCTGGAAGGCCTACAAATTCCTGTGCGAAAAGTCCTATACCATTTTAGGCAAGGAGCCTACGCGGGAAGCTATGTTCAGAAAGCTGCCGGAAACCAATGTACAGTCTATGCTGAACTGGGCAATTCGGGCCTTTGATCAGGAATCCATGCTGAAGATCTTCAACTACTACGGCTACGACTACGTCCCGGCCGACTATGATGCCCTCTTTGAGATCGCCTCAAATTATGCGGAAGAAACCGATATGCCCGCCTATCCCGAAACCGGATATATCAAGGATGTGGGCGATTACATCATTGTTCACTTAAGATAACAAAAAGCTGGCAGACACCTGTCTGCCAGCTTTATTATTTATTTGGATATCTTTTGCCGAAGCCGCCGGTACAGCGGATACAGCCAGGGGGCTTTGTAATATAGCTTAAACTCCGTGCCGCCCCAGGGCAGGATCTTGGCTTTATTCTCCTGCAAGAAGGCCTTTACCTGATCCAGGATCTCATGCTCAGATTTATCGTAAATGGCATGGTCTACATAGGCCTTGGCGCTGCGGGCTAAATTGGAAAAAGTATTTTCCGCCATAACCGGATAAATGGGCAGCAAGTCTTCATAAACCAGCTTTTGCATCAAAAACAGATCCCGTAAGCTCCGGGAAGTCATGGTGGTAACGGTGCTGCCTTCCCGGCGTCTGTAATAATAAAGCATATCCGGGATGCAGCAAACAGTATTTGCCTGCAGCAAAACCTTATGGGCAGTAGCTGTATCTTCAAACAACCGACCTACCGGGAAACGGATATCTTTCCAAAGCTCCTTTTTGCATACCTTGCTGCAAGCGCTGTTGCGCAGCTCCTCCCGAGACAGGGCCAGCAACGCCTCTTCCCGATTCAGGATGGCATCCTTGCCGGGAATCTCCGCCCAGGTCTGGCCTGTTTCCGTCACCCGCCGCAAACCGAAAGCCACAATGTCCGCGTCACTCTCACGGAACTTATCCATAACCCGCTGGCATAGGGTTTTGTCGATATAATCGTCGCTGTCGATAAAATACAGGTAATCACCCGCCGCTGCTTCAATACCCCGGTTTCTCGCTACAGACACGCCCTCATGCTGCAGGTGAATGACCTTAACCCGTCCATCCTTTTCTGCCCAGGCGTCGCAAAGCGCGGCGCTGCCGTCGGTAGAACCGTCATCTACCAGGATGATCTCAATATTCTCATAGGTCTGATCTACAACACTTTGGACACATTCATCCAAATATTCTTGTACGTTGTACACAGGAACGATAATGCTGATTACCTTATCCATAAGACCGTCCTCATTTCCCTAAAAGTCACCCAAATTGTACCATAAAACAAAAAGCAAGTCAATTATACCAAACAAAAGCGAGGGGAATTCCCCTCGCTTTTAATAATACCATGTACTTACATCGATAGAATATCTGATTGCATTTGGGTCTGCGCTGACGCCCAAATTCTGTAGAGATTTTGTTTTCGCATGCCCCATATGGCTAACAGTTGCACGCCAGATGTCCGTTTTCACCAGATCTGTTCGGTAAGCGATGATCTCCACATCCGTACCGCTGGCGGTAGACAGCGCATCCGTAGAAAAGGTATAAGCATAATACAAAGTATCGGTCACCTTTTCAAGGCAGTAATACAAGCCGTGGGTATTGTTCTGCGGGTCAAGAATAAACTTCAGATTACCGCCGGAAACCTTTTGATTGGAATATACCACCGGCTGCCGTCTTAAATATTGATGCAAAACCACGTTATTATTGATATTCAGGCCATAGCCCTTATCATTTTCATTCAAAATGAGATCGATCAGCGACAGATGATTTTCGCCAATAGGCGCTTGCTCGTTACCGCCGCCGGGAAGCACCTCTTCTGGGGGATAATCAAACTCCAAAATGGAAACATCCACATTCTGATCCACCGATGCTGCCGGCAGTCCCGCATATATCCACGCAGCATATACACCGCCCACTGACATAAGCAACACAAGTCCCAGGATAAGGGCAAGTATGCGCATCGGATTACCCCGCATTGCTATCCCCTCCTGCCAGCACCAGGATCTCCTCCAGGCGGTCATCCTTTGCCTTTTGCAGCTTCCGCTCCAGCAAAGGCGTTGCAATCATAGCAAACACAATGAGGAAAACGCACAGCCAACCGGCCGGGGACTGCATAAACAGAATAAAGCTGCCTACAAAAGGAATGCGGTTACCCCGGTAGATGCCCCGCATCTGTCCGTATAGCACAGGGAAACGGTCCGGCGCTTCCACCGCATCGCCCTGCAAGAGGAAATACCGGCATTCCGGATGATCCTCATTCGGCTCTTCAATACCTACGATACGGTGTATCAGGTAAATACCATCCACCTTATAGACCACGATGTCATACAGCTCCAGCTCCATTTCACCGGGAAGCTGCTCCACCTGAATCAGGTCAAAGGTCTGAAGGTGATCGTTAAGACGGTTTTCCCACAAATAAAGGTTCTTATCGTTCTTTTCCGCCATAGAGCCGGTAAGCACTACCCGGTAATTGGGGATGAGGCCACAGCAGGTATTCTCCGTCGCCCGAATAATCAAGGAACCTGCCAAAAGCACTACAAAGAACAAACAGACTATGCCGGAAAACGCATAATCCACAACCTTACCATATTTAGTTGAGAATTTTCGCTTCTGCATTTTTCTGTGTTCTGCCAGGATCTTTTCATCCTCAGCGCCGCAGCGGATCAGCCGCAAACCTTGCCGGGTGATAATGGTAACACAAACCACCGACATGGCGGTCAGCATCACAAATACGATCAGGCACAGAAAAAACACATAAATTTCGTAATCCGTCATTTCTGTTTCCCCTCAGCTTAAGTACGGGTAAACGGCAAGGGGCGCATATATGCTCCCTTGCCGTTTTTATAATAAGTAAATCAGTTGTTGACAGTACCGTCAGTTACGCGAATGATGATATTGCCGGCCAGCGCTGCGCCGAAGGCAGTATGCTCAGCCTTGGTATCCAGAACGAAGGGCTCAGCGCCATCATTGTCATTCAGCTTAATGGCTTCCTGCAGCTGCGCTAAATTCATAGTGTAGGAGAAGGTGCCGTCTGCCTCTTTGTTCCATGTGATCTCATTATCCCGTATGCCGTTCTTAACGTTGCTGAATACGAAGATATCCTTAGCAGTGCCGTTCTCATCATAGTTGCCCTCAGCATCCATCTTGTATGCCATTTCCGTGGTCACACCGTAATAGATCTCCGTAAGAACTGCATTCTCCTTAACATCCTGAGGCGCATTGGCAGCAGGCACAAAAGTAACCTTCAGGTAAATGGGCTGATCGTTATTAGATCCGAACACCAGCTCAGCATGGTGATCTTCATTTTTCTGGTCAACAGTCAGCACCAGGTTAGAGGTGATGTGATATGTACCGTTGGCGCCGGACAGCTCAACATCGGCAATCGTGACCTTAGCTTCGGTGTAGACGTCAGCAATGTCATTGGTGCCGGCATAAGTCCAGGCGGCGTAAACGCCGGTAATGGTTACGCACAGCAAAAGAGCAATTAAAACGCTTAATTTTTTCATAATAAAAACTCCTTTCGGATATTGGATAATCTTTATTATACTCTTTAAAATACGCTTGTCAACCTCACGCGGACGTTAATTGTCCTTAATTTTCAAAATAAAATTACAATACTCCCCTATTTACAAATTTGCAGGACAGGCGGCATATAAAAAGCGAGGTGAACATCACCTCGCTTTTGCTATTAGCCTATTGGAATTTCAATATATGAATTTTCAAGAATTAATGAGTTAACAGCCTTTTTGATAGTTGTTTGCTCCGAAAACAAACCCTTGTTATTTGTGTGTCTAACATACAAAGGAAAAGCCGATGAAGAAATATCAATTCTCAATTTCTCTCCTTTTTTAATTACAAAAGCATGTTCATCAAAAAAGAAATCCATTTCAATTTCTGTATTTGGTGTATAATCAGCGCAAAAATTGGAAATCTGATTGATATCATCCCGAAGGCCGTAATCCCCCTCTGCCTTACAGAGGCTTAACCTTATATAAAAACAAGTGTCTTCGCAATCAGATATTACCTTTAATCTTGCTTTTATTTTACCTTTTATAAATGTATCCTCCGCAAATTCAGAGGTATATATCGTAACAATATCCTCTCTTTGGTTAGGCTTGTCCTGCCAGGCGTTGCCGCCAAAATTGGTGGACAATCCGCCCTTAAAGGTCGCGGGATCCGCAGGATCATATGGATATGATACGATCCCCTTACCCAATCCGATTCTTTGATATTGCGCAGCATCGCAAAAATCATCGCAACACCACTGATCATCAAAAAGCTTATAATAAGTCACTTTACCTTTGGGAAAAGGTGTTTCGCATTTCCCGCGAACCGAATCCAGCCAATTTACGGAATAATTTTCAAATTCCTTATTGATATTTCCGTTTTCAAAAACGATCGGCTGCCCCGCGCCGGCGCCGCCGTGGTCAAAGGGGTGTACCGCAAGAGCAGATTTTGACTTTGTTTCCCCATCCAGCGCGTTCCACATATCAAATACGCCGCCTGTGTAAATATCGTAAAATCCTGTAACAAGCAAAATGGGTATATGGGCGTGGCTGATCGCATTATGGGCTTCACCGCCGCCGTATCGCGTATTCCAGAAGTCATCCCTTTTATCCGGGTACTTCAGAATCTCATCAAAAGCCTCTGCGGCCTCACCGAAAACCGATTTGGAGAAGTCGGACAACGGCAGCATATTATAGCTTTCGGCGGTATATTCTTTATGCTGTATGCTTTTTTTCTTATACATACCAACATACCAGCTGCCGTTTAAGCCCACTTTATAAAAACCGTTGCGATAAAGAATATTGTATCTTTCGCAATCCTGAACCTGTAATACAGCGCCCTTTATATCATGGGCAAAGGGAGCTGTTACGAAATGCACAGAAGCGGTATAGCTGCTGCCGCAAAGATACAATTCCCCGTTATAAAACGGTTGCTTCCTGATCCACTCTTGCAAGCAAAGTCCATCTTCCCGTTCGTAGATATACGGAATACAGTCGCCTGTGCTTTTTCCGCTGCCTCTGCAATGCTGAAATACCACGGCATACCCGTGATCCAGCCAGCTTCCGGATTCATTTAGTCTTTTTTCGCAGATCTCATCTTCACTGGCAGTTTCTGCCCAATCAGCATAGGGTGTGCGTATGATCACAGTGGGAAATGTACCGCAAGCTTGGGGTAAGCAAATCACCGTAAATAACTTTACTCCGTCTACCTCTAAATATTGAAAAAAAGCTTTCGCCATATTTTCTTCATACATAAAGGTCACTCCCCTCCGCCAAAATCATCGAGTGGATCTTCACTCCGCTGTCTTTATAAAAGGACTTCCTTGTTCGTTCCGTAAAAGATATCGTCTTTGTTGCTGATCAGCTTAAAGAATTCTTCTAATTTAACCCAATAGTCTGCACCGTAGTCCATTTCGAAGGCATGTCCCCAGATATAAAAGATCTTCGGCGTGTCCGTTTCCATTTCAATAAACTGCTTACCCAACTGCATCAGCTTATCAAAATCAAGCTGATATGCGGTTGGATCAAAGCGGTAAAGATTTTCCTGCAGATCAAAGCTGCCCGTTGTGGTAATAGTACGGCTGTACTTGATACCCGTGTATTTCTTTATAATGTCTGCAACACGGTCATCGTTGTTGACACCGCCACAGGGGTATGCCATACCTACAACTTCATATCCTACAAGATCGGACAAATTAAGCCTATCTGTTTCAACCTGTCGAATGATCTCGTTCTCATCCAGCCTGGTAAGGTTTGGATGGGTCAGGGTATGAACTGCAATTTCGTGTCCATCATATATTTTCCTCACATCGTCCGGATGCATTCTGTAAAAGGAAATGTACTGATCGTTTCGGGTAAGGATCCCTCTTTTTCCTAAAAGCTCAGAATTTACATTAAAGGTACTTTTCAGGTTGTATTTATTCAATAATTGCGTCATTCTGATGTCTTGGGTTACGCAATCATCATAACTAAAGGTGATCGCTTTCTTCTTATCCTGATCCTTAAAATGCATAGCATTACCCCCTTTTTATTATAATAGCACAATTAACTTAAAAAAGCAATTCGGCGGTATAATCTCCGCCAGTTTACAGATACTAACAGCGTAATTTGTAAAATAATTGTAGACGGGCGAACACAGTTCGCCCCTACGAAAAGGTTGGTTAGACTCCGTAGGGGCGACCTTTGGTCGCCCGTCAAATGTATCGTAAAAGGAGATAGAAATATGAAAGCAACAGGTATCGTAAGAAGAGTGGAGGAATATGTCATATTAGGACAAAAGTTGTCGAAACCTGCATAAATACTGGGAATTTAGCAGTTTTTGATTGGACTCAATTTGCACAAAATAGTAATTTTAAACTAAATTCCTACATATTTTCGGGAGCGGAGAAATCTGCTCCTTTTTGTATTTATGTGGAAATATTGATTTTTAAGGTTTAGTGTGGTAAAATAACAAAAAACATATAAGGAGATGTCTCATATGTTAGATAAAACAGTTTCAAAATGGCTATCATTTATTGTTACAACAGGGCTTTTTGGTGTTCTTTGGTACATAGTTGAAATTTATATGCCTTCAAACAAAATTATTATTGATAATGCGGATAAATACATGGAAACAACAGTCGGTTTGATATTGGCTTTCTTGCCGGTTGCATTATCTGTACTTTGGTCAATACTGAAAAAGCGGTATTTGTGGATTTGGGGAGTTATCGCTTTATTTGCTCATCAAGCATTTATTGCAATGGTGCCGGCTGGTGCCGCGCCCGACCTTATACCTTATTTGGTATATGCTGCAATTTCGTATGTATCATGCGTTATTGCGATATGCATGGACAGAGGAGATAAATTCGACCTTGATTTTGGTTCTGGCGGCAACGATGATAACAATCCTTGTCCACACGGCCAATGTTATTAAACTATGAATTGCACAGATATTTTATACCCCCCGTTTGTTTCCCTTGAGGTGACTAACTATTGTAACCACAAGTGTCAGTATTGTTATAACTGTAGGGTGAAGCAACCCGAAAATATGGAGTTTGACGACGCCAATATTTCGGAAGTTGTAGATTTTATTATTGAGCACAAGCCGTTGGCAGTATCGGTTTCCGGTGGGGAACCCTTACTCTTTTTTCACAAGGTTAAAGGTTACATAAAGAAGCTGTGCCTTGCTGGAATTTTTGTGACTGTTTACACAAACGGAACCGTAATTAACGAGGAAATGGCTTCTTTTTTTGCCTTAAACAATATACGAGTTATGATTTCTTTCCCGAGTTCTTCGGAACAGGAATTCTCGAAAATTGTTAATAATAAACACACCTATAAAAGTGTTATAGCGGCATTAGATTTATTATTGAAATATAAGGTCAATTTTCAGCCCAATATCGTCGTTACGGCACTAAACAAAGACTCTTTGGAAGATACAATAGAATTCCTGTGCGACAAATATAGTGTGGAAAAAATTTTTGTTAGCAGAGCAACAAGACCTTCAAATGCTGATAAGGATTATGATTCAATCAAACTTAATCACGAGCAACTAAATGAGATTTATGATAAATGTGTAACCCTTTCGAAAAAACACAATATCAAAATGGCTTCTTGCGGTGGCGGTGCTATTTGTATTTATGAAAATATAGAAAGCCGTAAAATGTTTTCTAAAATTTGTGATTTTGGCGAGGGTGGATATGTTGTTACCACTAGCGGTGATGTGCGGATTTGCTCAAGGGACGATAAAATTTACGGAAATATTTTTAAGGATGATTTTTTTAAAATTCGTCAAAATATGAATGAATGGAAAAATCACGAAACCCCAAAAGAATGTAAAAACTGTTCTTATAGAAAAAGTTGCAGGGGTGGTTGTCAGGTAGCAAAAGGCGAATATGGCACCGAATGGAAGTATCTGGATTGTGATGCTGCTCCTAAAAAGTTAAAAACTAAAAAGGCAATACCTTTCATTAATCCGCTTAGACGCTTTACTGTTCAAGATGTATCGGTGCTTGAAGATGCTTCAGCATATCGCATTTCGGTTTTTTTGAAATACATATATGTGGAGAAAAAGATAGCAAAAATTTTATCAGAAAAGAAATTTATATATTTGAAATATTTGTGGGCACACAAACTAAATGTGCGCAAAGCGAATTTTGAGATAAGTAAATTGTTAAGATTGGAAATAATAAAGTAAAAGAATGATAAACTTGATTTTACAAGTACATATAACAGGAAAATGCAACCTGAATTGTAAACATTGTTATATGGATGAACATAAGGACGAAATGTCTTTTTCTAATTTTAAAAAAATTTTGAAGCAGTACGATGAGTGGGCGGAATATACAAAGAAAACGACAAAACAGCAAGTAGTTAAAAATCTACATATAACGGGTGGTGAACCATTACTACATTCGCAATTTGATAAAATTTTGCGATATTTACTTCTTCACAGGAGAAAATATCGTATTGCTTTTATGACAAATGGAACCTTATTAAACAGGAGATATATTAAAAGATTTAAGGCATTAAAAATCAAGCCATTACAAGTGAGCCTTGATGGCGACCGTGAAGAACACGATTATATTCGTGGAAAAGGAAACTTTGATAAGGTGATAGCAGCCATTGATTTATTGCATCAATACAATATGCCTTGTCGTGTTTCTTTTACTGCGAATAAGCACAACTATACACATTTTTCAAAGGTAGCAGATATTTGTCGTGAACACAATGTGTCATCATTATGGAGCGACAGGTATATTCCATGTAAAGATGAACTGTTTGTAGTTGATAATGAAGATATGCCTGACTATGTGAATATTTTAAGAAAAGAAAAAAATTCTAGCAAAAATGGGAAATTAAGAATAGAAAATCAACGAGCTTTACAATTTCTGAACTCCAATGAAACTCCGTATCATTGTAAGGCAGGCAATTTATTTATGGCTATAGATGAAAATGGTGAAATCTTTCCATGCAGGCGGTTGCCGATTTCATGCGGTAATATAAAATCTTCAACACTATTACATACTTACTTGAACAATGAGGTTTTCAAAGAGTTAAGGAAGCACGAAATACCAAGCGGATGCCAAAAATGTGAATATAATAAAAAGTGCTTGGGTGGTGCGAAGTGTATATCATACGCATTGACCGGTGACTATAATGTAAAAGATCCTTCGTGTTTTATATAAAGAATATAGTGTTAAGTATAAATCTCCTTGCTTTACAGATACTAACAGCGTAATTTGTAAAATAAGGAGATAGATATATATGAAAGCTACTGGTATCGTCCGTCGGGTGGATGACCTCGGGCGTATTGTGATTCCCAAAGAGATTAGAAGAACCTTAAAAATTCGTGAAGGTGACCCCTTGGAGATCTACACAGAAAAGGACGGAGGCGTGATCTTCCGCAAATATTCCCCTATGAGCGATCTGCAGGATTTTGCCAGCCAGATCTGCGAATCCATCGGGGCAAACACCGGCCACATCGCCGCTGTTTCTGACCGGGATTGCATCATCGCCCTGTCCGGCGCGCCCAAGCGGGAGCTGATGGACAAACCCAACTCTCTGGAGCTGGAGAAGCTGATGGAGCAACGCACCCACTACCGCTACAACCCCGGCGACCCTGTGGTCCGCCCCACGGACAACACGGACAAGTACGCTCTGGGGGCGGCATCGCCTATTCTCAGCCAGGGGGACTTGATGGGGTGCGTAATGCTGCTGATGGGGGAAGACAGTGCACCGGTTTCCGAGGTCGATCAGAAGATCACCCAGACCATCGCCGGCTTCCTTGGCAAGCAGATGGAAAGTTAAAAATGCCTTCCCTCGGGGGAAGGCTTAAGGGCGGCAAGTAAGCCGCCCTTTAATTTTCTCTGCAAAGGATAATC